>JBDKTA010000022.1 GCA_039680605.1 Planctomycetaceae bacterium
CCGGGCGTACGTTGGAGGAACTCATTGGTGTGATCGGCCAAGCTCTCAGGGCCGTGAGCGCGGAGGAGTGCCAAGGCTACTTCCGTAGCTGCGGATACGCTACAGATGATCGCTAGATGCTCTAAGAGGATTAAAAACAAGGACAGGGACTGGCAGTGTCGCGGGCGTCTCGCCCGCGCGTTGCGAGGGCATCTTGCCCTCGCCGCTTCTCCGCGGGCGAGACGCCCGCGGTACTCGCGGACGAGACGTCCGCGACACGAAAACTTTCGTCCTCGTCTCGTCCTCGTCCTCGTCGTTGGTTGTTTCTTCAGAGGCCAGGGACGGGAAGTGCGGCATATCACGAGGGTCAATCAATAGCCAAATCGTGCAGCAGTCCGTCGCGGATGTCGTACACCCAGCCATGCACGCGCACGGTCTGGCCGCGCCGGCGGGCGTCTTGCACTACCGTGGTGCGGCAGACGTTGCGCACCTGGTGGGCGATGTTCAGCTCGCAGAAGCGGCGGTTGCGCTGCACCGGGTCGGCGATAGCTGACAGCGCCGCCTCGTGCTGCTCGTAAAGGTCGCGGATGTGCCCCAGCCAGTTGTCGATGAGGCCGTGCGACTTCGCCGACAGCGCCGCCTCCAGACCGCCGCAGTGGTAATGCCCGCAGACGATCACATGCCCCACGCGCAGCACGTCCACGGCATACTGCAGAACCGACAGGCAGTTCAGGTCCGTGTGGATCACCAGATTGGCCACGTTGCGATGCACGAACAACTCGCCCGAACGCAGACCCACGATCTCGTTGGCTGGTACGCGGCTGTCGCTGCAGCCGATCCACAGGTACTGGGGCTTCTGCTGGGCCGCCAGCTGGGCGAAAAATCCCGGTTCGCGCGACTCCATGTCGGCCGCCCAGCGGCGGTTGTTGGCGAACAGGTGGTCCAGCGTCGGCATGGGATTACCGCCCGCCGGCGGCGATGCGCTCTTTGGCCGCCTGGTACCCCAGGTGCATCAGCAGGTGGTCCAGCAGCACGATGGCCGTGTAGCTCTCGGCCACCGGCCAGATGCGCCCGACGATGGTGGGGTCGCGGCGCGTGATGGCCGCGAGCTGCTTGTTCTCCAGCGTGTACTTGTCGACGGTGTGCTGGGGCTTGTCGATGGTGGGCGTGGGCTTGACCGCCAATCGCACGACGATCGGCTGGCCGCTGGCCAGGCCGCCGGTGATGCCGCCGGCCTGGTTGGTGTCGAACTCGACCCGCCCGTCGCGGCTTTGCATCGCGTCGTTAGACTGGATTCCGGTCATGTCCTTGACGGCAAAACCGGCGCCGACCTCGACGCCCTTGACGGCGCCCAGACCCAGCAAGCGTCCCAGTTCGGCGTCGAGCTTGTTGAAGACCGGCTCGCCCAGGCCCGTCGGCACGCCGGTGGCGACGACCTCGACGACGCCGCCGGAGGAATCGCCCGTGGCGGTGATTTTATTGGCCGCGTCGAGCATGGCCTGTGCGGCCGCGACGTCGGGGCAGTTGACCACGGCGTGGACGCCGTACTTGTCCAGGACGGCCTTGGGGGAGACGTTGGGCGTCTTGGCGCGGATGGCGTCGATCTCGTTTTCGATCTGCGCGAAGACGGCGGCCTTTTCGAGGAACCGCATGTCCGGGCGGATGCGCCCCTTGACGTAGACTTCCTGATAGAACGGGTCGGTGTCGTGGCGCATCGTCTTGTAGCGATTGACGCTGTCGAGGGCGGCGGCGTGGTCGGGCTGGTCGCAGCGGACGCCGGCCATCTCGCGAATGTACGAGAACACCTCGATGCCGAATGCCTTGAGCACCTGTCGGGCGACGTGCCCGGCGGCCACGATCGTGCAGGTGTATCGCCCGCTGAAGATGCCCGCGCCGATGGCGTCGTCGTCGGGACCGTACTTGGCGAAGGAGGCGTAGGAGGCGTGGCCGGGTCGCGGGGTGCGGTTGGTGTCCTGGTACTGCTTGACGTGGATGAAGTGGCGATCGAGATTGGGGATCAGGATCGTCAGCGGCGTGCCGTTGGTGTGATTGGCATTTCCGGCGCCTTCAATGGTGTCGGCGGCGTTAACGCCCGTGTAGAGGATCGGCAGGTCCGGCTCCTTGCGCGGCGAGGAGAGCTCGTCGGCGCCGGGCTTGCGCAGCAGCAGGTCGCCGTAAATGTCCTGCTCGGTCAGCAGCATCCCCGGGGGCACGCCCTGCAGGACAGCCATGAGGCCTTCCTGGTATGATCCGCCCGCGACAGTCACTTGAAACAACCGGCCTACGTGACATCCGTACATGTTGGCTCCATTCCTGTTTTGGGGCAAAAATAATCGCACAAAAGAGGCCTCCCGTCAAGGCTTCGCTGCAGAAAGCGACAGCCCCAATTGCCCTTCGCCATGGCCGGACGGAAATCGCGAAAGTTTCCCTTGCCTGGCGCCAATATCGCCGGCAATAAGTACCGTCTGATAACGGCGATTCATTACAACCGGCAACTGGCGTTCACGCTGATGGTCCTTACGCACGCGGAGTACGCCAAAGGGAAGTGGAAGGACGTGCTATGAGCAACACCGCGACAAAGAGCGACTTCCGGCGGCTGCCCAAAACCTACGATGCGCTGGTGACCATGCTGCCCCCGCGCCCGATCCATGATGACGTTGACCTCGCCAACGTCACGGAAATGATTGACCGCCTGGCGGGCTTCGACCTCAATCAAGACCAGGAAGATTATCTTGAGGCGTTGTCGACCTTCGTGGAAGCGTACGAGGCCGCGCGATTCCCGATTGACGATTCGCAGATCAGCCCCCTCGACGCGCTCAAGGCTCTGCTGGAAGACCACGGGATGACCGCCTCGGACCTGGGCCGGCTCCTGGGCAACCGGACCCTGGGCCCGGCCATCCTGTCCGGCCGGCGAAATCTGAGCAAAGCAGCCATCAAGACGCTAGCCCAACACTTCAAGGTGGAACCGGGCCTGTTCCTGTAATCGGAACCCCCAAAGCGGACAACAGCGACGACGGAGGCTTGCGGCGACGAAAAGCGGCCGCCGATCGCCGACTGGTCGAAGGCTGGTGGACTGAAGGGTGCCGCGCACAAAAAGTCTTGCAATATCGGAATGGATTCCTAAAATGCAAGAATGATCCAGCGAGAACATACGAATCTGATCCGCCAGAGGTTGAAGAAGTTCCCGGCGGTCGCCATCCTCGGGCCGCGCCAGTGCGGCAAGACCACGCTGGCCCGGCAGATCGGCGGAGCGTATTTTGACCTGGAACAGGAAGGCTCCAGAGCCCGGTTGGATGCACAGTGGAACACGCTGATGGCCGGGCGCGAGTTGATCATCCTGGACGAGGCGCAATCTGCCCCGGCGGTTTTCTCCCGGCTGCGCGGCGCGATAGACGAGCATCGCAAGCATCACGGGCGGTTTCTGCTTCTGGGCTCGGTATCCCCCACGCTGATGAAGAACGTCTCCGAATCGCTGGCTGGCCGATTGGCCGTGGTTGAGCTTTCTCCCTTCATCCTGCCCGAGCTGCCCGCCAGTCGTATGGACGATCTATGGCTCTACGGGGGATACCCCCAGGGCGGCATTCTGGACAAGGCCATGTTCGGACCATGGCAGGACTCCTACATGAAGGTGCTGATCCAGCGGGACCTGCCCGCCTGGGGCCTGCCCGCCAAGGTCAAGACCACCGAACGTCTGGTGCGCATGCTCGCGGCGCTGCATGGCCAGATCCTCAACGCCTCCCAGCTTGGCTCGGCGTTGGCGCTGGACAGCAAGACCGTCGCCGGCTACTGCGACTACCTGGAAGGCGCGTTCCTCATCCGCCGCCTCCAGCCGTACTTTGCCAACATCCCCAAGCGGCTGGTCAAGTCGGCCAAAGTCTTCTGGCGGGACTCCGGGCTGATGCATTCTTTATCCGGCATCGGCGACATCGAGCAGCTTTTCTCTCAACCGTGGGTCGGCCATAGCTGGGAAGGATTCATCATCGAGCAGACGCTGGAGACCCTCGCCGCCGTCGGAAAGCGGGCACAGGCTTTCTTCTTCCGCACTTCCGACGGATACGAACTGGACCTCGTGCTGGATTGGGGAACCGCGCGATGGGCCGTCGAGATCAAACTGACCTCCAACCCTTCGCCCGACATGATCGCCCGGCTCAACAAGACCGCCGACATGATCGGCGCGGCCCGGCGCATCCTCATTTGCCGCACCGCGCAACCCATCGAGACCGACACCCTGCTCGTCGCCAACCCGGCCGATTGGCTGAAGAAGATCGTTGCGTGATGGGGCCGCCCCGGAAAGCGGACTGGTCGAAGGCTGGTGATCTGAGATATCCAATTTCCAATTGAAGAACACCAGCGATCACAGCGGCACGGAGTCCCCTCAGATTTAGCAGGACTCTAATTTGTTCGCGTTAGCGGCGGAGCTTGCTCCGCGCGGTTGTTTCCCGGCGCCGCTGGCGGAACGGGGAGTGCGGGATTACGCGGATTAAAGGCATTAAGAGGATTGGGAAAAAGTTAGCGGTCGAGCTTGCTCGACGCGGTTGTTGCACGCCGCGGTCGAGGCCCTGAAGAAGATGAAGATCGTCCACGAGATCACCGGCAAACGCCGTGACCGCCTGTACGCCTACCAACAATACATGAAGGCCCTCGACGAAGGCACAGAGCCGCTGCCGCATTGACTCACCTGCCATTTGATCCCGTGTTTGGGCAGAGCCCGGGATATGGGTACAAAAGCTATAAGGCATCCCCGGATTCAGCCCGTCCCCGGTCAGCCAGGCGTCCCCGGATTCCGCCCGGATTCCGAGGTTATTTCCTCATTTTCCTGGCAAGTATCCCCAACCCGACCACCAGCAACCCCATCGTGCTGGGCTCAGGGATGGAAGCAACGCGAAAACCAGTGCCACGGAATTCACTTCCTGATCCAACATCGCCGCGGTTTGCGAGCGAAAGGAATGACTGGTCGTTTTGATATGACCCACCTCTCGTCATATGAAGAATGTATTCTATGTAATCGTTAGCGTACCAAGAGCTCTCAGTCCACTCGAAGACGTTGCCCATCATGTCATATGTTCCATTAAGTTCCCGACTGCCGCTTCCGACGTTCCATGGGCCATGAGAATCCGTGGCATAAGCACCTGACCAAGACATATAGTTCCACCCCGTTCCGTCTAGTCCGTTGCCTTGAGTGACGCTCTCCCCAGGACGGGTCGCATAGTCCTGCATGGTCGTTCCGTTCCAGTAAGCAGCCTTCACCCACTCATCCTCTGTAGGAAGAAAATAGTAGGCGTCTTTGTGACGGCGGAGATTAACCCCACCGGCCGCCTCGGCTGCCGTCCAATTTGCATATGTGTAATCATCCTGACCTTGAGTGCCAGTGAATTTGTAGGCCGCGTGGTGTCCTGTAGAGATGTTCAACCAGTTGACGAACTGTGCCGCCTCATACCAACTCACCATGTTTGTCGGGCAGTCATCACCTCCCCAAACCAAGGAGGTTCCATCATAAGCGCCCGTGGGATAACCTTTAACTGGACCGTACTCGGCCTTAAACTTGTTCCACTGTCCATTGGTGATCTCAAAGACACTTGTTCGGTAATCAGTCAGAACAATGCCTCGCCCACTGACAGGATTAGTGGCATTCGATATTACAACAAAGTCAATCGTGAACTGGTTAGCTCCTGTACCAAAGACATCCGCCTGCGCTCCGGAACCGGTGGCCAATACAACGATTATATATATATATATATATATATATATCCAAAATGGAAACTGGGTTTTCCCACTTTTTGCTCCTTATTCGAAATTCCTCAACGGACCTATCTATCCTGAGAGGCAAAAGCGTCTTCTTCAACTTAATGTACCAACTTCCGGTGCATTGTCAACAACTTTCCTTTGTGCGTGCTGATGTGCTGATGTGTCCGACCAAGAACAGAGCGTTGGAGGAATGAAACCGAGCGATGCTGAGAAGGGCCGGTCTGCATGAATCACCAAGGGCACGCACAACTCCGTTGTGCGTGCCGCGCGAGCGGTCCGCGCCGGTTATCCTGGCGCTGGAAGACGGAGGATTCCCCGCGCGCTCGCCCCTACAGCAAAGCGGCGGGATTGAGGCTGAAGTGCTCGGCCAGGATGCGGATGTGCGCCTTGCTCAGGCCGGGGACCGGTTAAAAGCGTCGTCGGCAACATCGAGTTTGGTTGCGGCCAAAGGCCGTGCCGGGTGCTCTGTGGCAAAGTTGTTTACACCGCCTGATGCCGCCCGTGACAGGACTGACGATTTGCCGGGCGATGCCTGACGGCCGGAATCGCGGCGGGCTCAGGGGTTCCAGCGGGCCGGGTATAGTCGGGGGCTGATCTCCAGCGGCGAGGCGGTCTTGACGGTTCCGTCGGTCTTGAGGTAGTTGACCTTGCCGAGGTGGCGGGCGCTTTTGAGAAGGATCGTTTCGGCAGTGACGGCGCTATCCAGATCGACGACGGTGGTGTCCTTGTAATCGACCAGCACGATGGGCGGGTCGTTGAAGGCGAAGCGGTTAATGCGGGAGTTGATGGCGTAGTTGGTGGAGATCAGGACCACGCCCGGGCCCGGAACGGCACTGGCGCCGGCCGGCGCCCCCCAGCCCTCGATCTTCGTGTACTGCCCGCGGCGATAGCGGATGACCGGGTCGGTGCCGAAGGCAGGCTTCCCGTCATAGTACAGGTCGTTCATGTTTCCGCACGTGTTGAGATGGGTGGCGGGATTCCATCCGGTGGTGCAGGTCACGCCTTTGTAGATCGAGGGAATAATGGCGGTATAGTTTTCCGGATCGTAATGAGATGTCGCCCAGGGCACGTAAGCGGTCCCGTCGGTGTAAACGCGGATCATCCCGTCGCTGTCGAGATTGCCGGTATGGAAGCCCAGGCTGGTCTGGTCGATGTGCCTGAGCGTCGGGTCGTCCTGGAAGTGGAAGTCGACGAAGCTGCCTCGCGAGTTGGTTCCCTGGATGGAGGTGTAGAGGGTCATGATCGGAAACGACGGATCGACCGACGCCACCAGCATCGCCTCCGGCGGGAAGTACGCCACCTCCGGGCTGGCAAAGACGGTATCCGCCGGCCAGCGCCCGATCCCGCAGTCGTACTCGAGTTTCTTGAGCTTGCTCTTGAGGGGCTGTTCCCTGACCTTGTCGGCCGGGGCCTGGGGCGTTCCGTAGGCGATGTCCTCGGGGCAGAGATAAATCGCCTGCGTCGAGACGGCGTTAGCGGGCACGCCCGGCCAGTTCGAGGCCTCGGGATAGTTGGCCTTGCCGCTGGGCCCGCCGGGGGTGTCCTTGGCCAGGACGAAGGCCTCTCCGAGCCGGCTGAGATTGTTGGCGCAGATGGTCATGCGCGTCCGGGCCACGATGGTGCCCGCTGTCGGGAGCACGAGCACGATCAGCAAGGCGATGACCAGCATCACCACCAGCAGTTCGACAAGCGTAAAAGCAAGCCGCTTCATGAGCATCTCCTTGAGCCTTTATCGCGATCCTTCGTGACGGCCGTGCGGACACGCGGCGCCGGGCGGTCCGCAATGACGCTGGCAGGGCCGGTTGGCGACAACATCCTGCGGACGCAAATCCGGCGTGACGCCCGCAGCCGCGTAGACGGGCTTGAGCATCTCTTTCCATCGCTGCACGATCTCACGCCATCGGGCCGTGTTGGCGGGCGTGAGGCCGTAGGAGATCTTG
This sequence comes from Planctomycetaceae bacterium, assembly GCA_039680605.1. Taxonomy (NCBI): domain Bacteria; kingdom Pseudomonadati; phylum Planctomycetota; class Planctomycetia; order Planctomycetales; family Planctomycetaceae; species Planctomycetaceae bacterium. Next base: position 7,665 of record JBDKTA010000022.1, read on the forward strand.
CCGTGGGTCTTGGCCAACAGGGTCTCCAGGCCGGCCATCTTCACGTCGGCCACCGCGTCGGTGTCGGCCGCCTCCAGCAGCGCCACCGTCGCCCGCGGACTGCGGCAGCATCCCAGACTCTTGAGGGCGCCGATGCGTACCTGCGGGTCGGCGTCTTGAACGGAGAGCCTCACGAGGTCATCGACCGCCGCGTCGTCGTCGAACTGCGCCAAGGTCTGCGCCGCGACGATCCGCACTCGCGGATCGGCATCGTCCAGGCCGCTGCGGACGGTGGGGCGGTGGAGGTCGGGCAAGTGGCTCATGGCGGCCATCGCCACGGCGCGCACTTGCGGCGAAGGATCATTTCCCGCGGCATACGCCAGGGCGCGCAGCGTGCCGATGGGGCGTTCCACGACCAAGGATTCAATCTGGGCGATGCGTTCCTCCGGCCGATCGCCGCGGATCAAGGGCTCTGCCAGCAATGAACTGCAGACGGCCGCTGCCGCGACCAACCCCGCACCGGCCAGAATCACCAAAATCGCCCGACGTGAAATGCCCTGTAACATATCGCCCACATCCTTCATTGGACCGAAAATGTCGCTGAAACCCAGTACAGAATGGAAGTCATGCCGCACCCGAAAGGCTTGTGCGGCGGCTATCCCAATCGGACGCGGGTATTCTACCTGCGCACTTTCCGTAGCGCCAAGGACTATTCCGCAATTGTCGATGGTCTTTTTCGAGCAATGGGTAAGGGACTATCCAACACCCAACAGACGCCGGAGACCCTCGATAAAGGACCTGCTATCGCCGTAACGTCCTTACAGCAGCGCGGCGGGATTGAGGCTGAAGTGCTCGGCCAGGATGCGAATGTGCGCTTTGCTCAACTCGCGCTGGCCGGTCAATATTCGGTGTCCGAGGCTGCAGTCGCCGAGAAGCCTGCCGAGATCCGATTCGGTCATTTCGTGCTCGGCTAGAAGACTGCGCAGCAGTTCTACCGGGGTCATCGTCTCCTGACCAACGGCGTGATGCTCCGCTTCATATTTCTCCACAAAGGTGGCGATGGCGTCAAAATAATCCTCCTGGTCTGCATTCATATCGAAGCCGGCCATCGCGTCCAATACGGCCAGCGCGTTGCGGTAGTCCACGTCGTCGTGAAGGGGGCGCGGCATGAACAGCCCCACAAGCTCGGCATAGGTTTCCGGAATGTCGTCGTGCGTCAGTGTCCTGGTTTTCATAACTGCTCCCTCCAGGCGTTTCATTCAAGATTGTCGCGTGGTGACGCTCCACAGACAAGATGATTTGCCCGCGTCGGGGGCATGCGGAGGGGGGTTACACTTATGATGGTGCCAAAGCGTCTGCTCATTGCGCGTCTGATCGCCGCTGCGCGGGGAATGCCCCGGCCTGGCACGGCCGGGGCTTTATGGGCGCTGACACTGGCGATTCTTTCCGCCGCCCTGGCCAGCGCGCAGGACCTCCCGCCGCCGCGGGCGATGGACATGATCCCGCCCGCCCAACTCCAGCGCGAGATCGCCTGGAAGCCGACCTGGGACGAAACGCTCAAGGCCAATCTCCAACCCGGCTGGGACCAGCCCGCCCCGCCGGGCGACTACCCCGTGCCGGCAAAGAGCGTGATCGCCAGCCTGCAGAACGTCGCGCTGCTGTCGGCCATGATCGCCCGCTTCCCCGCCGAAAAGGACAAGCACGCCCTGGCGTACGGCCAGATGGCCGACATCTATCACCGCATGGGCAGCGCCTGGTGGCGGAACTACTACCTGGGCAAGCTCATCGTCGAGTTCCCCGCCCGCGGCGACGTGGTCGCCCCGGCCTGCCAGAACCTCTCGATGGCCAGCCCGCGCGGGCGGTTCGAGTCGTCGGCCGTCTTCGAACCGGTCGCGCGCCAGGCCGTCGCCCTGATCGAACGCGGCGCCATCCCCGCAGACCACGCCGGCGCTGCCGCCGCCTGCAACATGCTCGGCGAGATCCTGCTGACCGACATGCGCTACGACGCGCTGGACCCGTTCCTCAAGCAAATGCAGCGGCTGGGACCCAAGTGCCCCGGCGCCGCCGCCGCGGCGGCCAAACTGCTAGCATCGGTCGGTCATGCCAAACTCGCCGCCGACCTTCAGCCGCAGGCGCCGGCCAACGCGTGGGACCCCGAGGCCCCTCAGCCTCGCACGCGCAGCGCCCTGCCCCCCCTGCCGCGCGACACGCCCCTGCACATGCGATGGCAGTCGCTGCGAAACATCAGCGTCAAGGAACCGCTCAAAGACTCCGACATCGAACTCATCCAGGACCTCCTCGACACCGCCGCACGCGGCGACGAACTCATCCCGGCAGATAAGAACACCTTCACCGCCTGCTCGGCGGCCGCCGACGAGTTCCTCACGCGCCTCGAGGACTCGGCGTTGGCGACGCTGGCGCAGTCCCAGCAGCGCAGCGCCGCCAACTTCGCCCGCAGCCTCATGCTCACGCGCGACCGCGACGAGATGGTCCGCCTGGGGCGGCGGTTCCCCTGGGCGCCGGTCGTACACGAAACGCTCCTGGATTTCGCCGAAGAGGCCCTGCGCGACGGGCACCGCCAGTGGGCGATGGCCGCCTACGCTGACGTGCTCGCGCACAGCCGCGACAGGCGCCTGCGCGTGCAGGCCCAGGCGGGGGCTTGGTTGACGCAGTCGCAGGAAGCGTGTACTCCCGCGACGGCCGCGGCTGTGCCCGACGAGGCCCAACTCACCTGGCGCGGCGCCGCTGCAACGTTGGGCGACGTGAAGAAAGCCATCTTCGGTCCTGGTGGCACAGGCTTTCCAGCCTGTGATGCACAGCCTGGAAAGGCTGTGCCGCCAGTTCGTCTGGCGCTGCCGGCGGCGTGGATGGCGGCCGAGGCCCCTCAGGAGGGTCCGCCGCCGATGCACGTTCCCTGGCCGGTCGCTCAGGTTCACGTCGGGCGGCAGTACGTCATCGCCGCGACGCACAATCGCGCGACGGGGTTCGCCTCCGGCGGCGACCAGCCGCTATGGGTCGTATCGCCCCTTGCGCCGTGGCAATTTCCTGAGCGGACCGCTGCCAAGCCGCAAGCGGCTGTTGCCCCGCCGCCGCCATCGCCGCCGGTGCCCGACGGTCCGGTTTCGCTGTTGCGAAAGGGCGACAACTGGTGGATCGAGTTTCAATGCCAACCCATCGCGATCGCCGCCGGCGCCGCGCCGAGCCCGGCCATCGGGCTGTTCCGGCACAAGGGCGCCGATGTGCTGGCGGCCGTCGAGCCGCGCAGCGGCAAGGTGATCTGGTCCAGCGCCGCCCTGGAGGGGTGGAACGCCCTGCGGCCGATCAGTCAGCCGACTCTGGCCGAGGGTCGGGGGTATCTTCTGGCGGCCGGGCCGGACGGCGAGCAGGTGCGGCTGCTGCTGACGTGCTTCGAGCCCGGCAGCGGCAGCATCGTCTGGCAGCGTCTGCTGGGCACGACGTCGGCGGACCTGCTGGACAGCGCCGTCGGCGCCGGCCCGGGCGTCTTCCAGGGGCGCGTGTATTGCTGCACGAACCTGGGGATCGTCGCCTGCTGCGACGCCCGCGACGGGGCGGTGCAGTGGCTCTGTGCGTACGACTCGGCCTGGCAGGACGTTCGCCCGCCGCGGCAAGCCGTACAGATTACCCGCCAGGGCCCCGCGCCGATCATCGCCGGTAGCGCGGTCGTGATGGCCCCGCGAGACCATACCGGTCTGCTGGCGTTCAACCGCCTCAGCGGGCAGATGCTCTGGCAGTCGCCGCTGGTGCCGTCCGACGGGATCATCGGCGCCGTCGGCGGCAGGGTGCTGGCGATCAACAACCACTGGCTGGCGGCGGTGGAAGCGGCCACCGGGCGGCTGCTCTGGTGCCGGCGATTTGACGAGGGCACCGGTTCGGCGGGGACGATCGTCCGCGACGCGGCGGTGATTATTTCCGCCCGGCGCCTGCTGCGCATCGAACCTGCCGGCGGCAAGACGATTGACGCCGCTGAATTGCCCGATGACGCAACCCAGGCGGTGGTGCTTGGCGACGGATCGGTGCTGGAGATCGCCCCGCCGGTGATCGCCGCCCCGCCGCCGGCGGCGTGGACGCCCGCGACGGCCGCAGCGCCCGGCGGCGTCGAGATCAAGAAGCTCTGGTCGCTGCCGCTGGGCAGATCGCGGCTGTTGCTCGCCGACGACGAGACGGCGCCGCAACGTTTCGGCGTGCAGAGCGGGCGATGGCTGGGCGGCGTGGAGATTGCCCCGGCGGCAAAGCTCGCCTGGCAGCGCACGCTGGATCGCCTTCCGTCGGGCGTCGAGAGCATCGGCGGGCGGCTGATTGCCCGCACCGGCGCCGAGGTCGCCGCCTTCGATGCGGCCAGCGGCCGGCGGCAATGGACCACACGACTGTCGTTTCCGCCGTACTTCCTGGCCGGGCAGGGCGACGTGCTGGTAGCCGATTCAGCCCCTGGGCGGTGGGAGCTCAATGCCGCCGCGATCGACGCCCGCTCGGGCAAGCTGCTCTGGACGCGCAGCTTCGACGACGCGCTGCGGCTGTTCCGGAGCTGGAACTCGCAAGGCCTGGCCGTTCGCCGCGGGGCCGACGGGGCGCCGGCTGTCAGCTTGTACATGCTGGCGGGCATGCTCGATGAGAACCCCAACGGCTTCCTGCTGGGCGAGGTGCGCGTGGGCGCCGCCGACGGGGCGATCCAGGAAATCTCCGCCGCTCTGCCCGGCGAGCGCGAGGCGCCGGCGTGGACGGCTTTTCGAGGCAGCGCCATCGGGTATCTCATCGGCGGCCGCGAGGCGAGCATGGCGGTGATCGGCCCGGACGGGCTGGCCCGAAAAGCCCAGTGGAACCTCCGGACCGACATCGGCACCGCCCAGGCGTACCCGTGGTTCCTTCGCATGCAGGCCGACGCGTCCTGGGCGTGCTTCAGCGAGTTCGGCAAGCTGGCGCTGATCGACGTGGCCACGGGCAAGTCCGCCGCGTATGAGGTGCCCGCCGGACCGGCCGGATCGCTCACGAGCGTGTACGCCACCCGCGTGATCGGCGACGTGCTGGTGGTCGTCGCCGGGCATAAGGCCCAGTTCATCTATCGCAAACAGCGAAAGACGCCCGACGAGCGATGGCAGCCCATCGAGCCCAAGGTCTTCGTACACCTCTTCAACCGCACCACCCGCGAATGTTTCATCAGCCGCGAGGTGGCCGGCGTCGAGTGCGGCAGATCGTGGGAAGTCGACTGGGACATGCAGGCCAGGATCCTGGATAATGCCCTTGTCGTGGCCGACTGCAACGGCGTGCATCTGTTCGCCGCCGCCTGGCCGCAAGTGCCGCCGCCGGCGGCCCCAAAGTGACTCGGGTGGCACAGCCTTTCCAGGCTGTGTTAGAACTCCAGACACAGGCTGGAAAGCCTGTGCCACCTGAGCAAGCATGGCGGCTGGACAACGGCCGCCATGGCACCCAAGAGGAGTCAGAGATGAGCTTCACTGGATTTTCGCCCGAGACGGTCGCGTTCCTGGCCGAGTTGGCCGGGCATAACAACCGCGACTGGTTTGCCGCCAACAAGCCCCGCTACGAGCAGCACGTCCGACGACCGGCGCTGGCGTTCATCGAGGCCGTCGCCGCCCCGCTGGAAAAGGCCTGCCCGTGCATCTTCGCCGACCCCACGCCCGTCGGCGGCTCCCTGATGCGAATCTACCGCGACACGCGGTTCGGCGGCGACAAGACGCCGTACAAGACGAACATCGGGATCCACTTCCGCCACGAGCGCGGCGACGACATCCACGCCCCGGGCTTCTACTTTCACCTCGACCCCAAGGAGTTCTTCCTGGCCTGCGGTATCTGGCGCCCCGAGGCCAAGCCGCTAGCCGCCATCCGCACGCGAATCGCCGAATACGGCGACGAGTGGATGAGCATCCGCAAGGACAAGAAGTTCGCCAAAGACTGGGGCAGCATCACCGGCGAGCGTCTCAAGCGCCCCCCGCGCGGCTTCGACGCCGAGCACCCCTGCATCGAAGACATCAAGCTCAAGGAGTTCCTGGGCGTCTGCGACCTGCCGCGCGAGACGATGTTCTCCCGCAAGCTTGTGGACGCAGTGGTGAAAGTCAGCGCCACCGCCCAGCCGCTGATGAAGTTCCTCTGCGACGCGATGGCGATCCCGTACTAAACCGGATATTCATCGGCGGAGATCTTGACGCGGCCTCGCTCGGCCGCAACCGTTGTTGTTTCATGCCATCCCGTGTTGTGGCTCATCGCTCATGCAACAAATCTTCGTGGGAAGAAAAGAAATGGGATGTGATCGTGATGAACTGGCACGGCCACAAGATGCCATATCTTTTCATGGCCGGGACGCCCGTGCGACTCACGGGCGAGACGCCCGTGCTACTGCAATCTTCCAAAACCTTTGTGGTCTTTGTGCCCTCTGTGGCAAGGTTGTTTCCTGGTTTGGGGTGACCGAAGGTTCATGTGTTCGACTGTGGAACATGTCCGTGGCACGTCGCGCGGCAACACGCGCGGGGCAAGCCCCGCCGCTAACGACAGAGCGCAACAGTCATCTGGAATCTGACGTTACTTTATTGCGTGGGAGGCTGCTGCCCTACTGGTAAGTACTGATCGCTGCACAGCATGGCAATAGTAATAGCTTACCTTCCCCGCAAGTAGCTGTGAAAAGTACAACAAAGTGCAAGGAAGTGCAGTGCCGGTTCTGTCAGAAGAAACGATCCGAAATCCGCAATCAAAAATCCGCAATGGCTTTCTTGGCTTGCTTACTTGAGCATGTCTGACAGGATGGCCACCACTTCGCCCGCCCGCGGGGCCACCAGGGTGACCGGGATCACCAGCATGGTCGCCGCGGCAAGCAGCAGGGCCGCCATGGCCGGGCTGTGCCTCGCATGCGAATGCGACATGGCTCGCGACAGCTCGGCCTCGAACTCCGTCGCCTGCGCCTCGGTGGCGCCGGTCATCTGGATCGTGATGTTGCGCAGCAGCGGGAAGGCGCCCAGGCGAATCATCCCGCCGGCGCCAAGGCGGAAGCTCTGGCCGCTATGGTCGAACTGCCAGCCCAGCCGTACCAGCACGCCGCTGATCATCGCTTGAGCGCAAGGGAGCGAGAGATTGTAGACCACCCATCGCGGACCACGCGGAACCAGCAGCAGCCCGCCGGCGGCAACGAGCCCGCCCGCGCCGAGCATGGCCCAGAAGGATTGCCCCAGCAGCATGACAGCCGGGATCAGCAGCAGCGGGCTCAGCGCCCCGGCCAGCAGAGCGTAGTCGCGCCGGGCGGTCAGCAGTTGCGGATGCTGTCGGGTGTTGAGCAGGCCCAGGATGAGGAAGTACAGCCCCACCGGCACCATGACGGAGGTGACGCGCATCGAGAACACCAGATGTCCCAATGCCAGCATAGTTCCTGTCCGTTCTAAACGTCGCTGATGTCGCTCGGCTGGGCCACCTTACGATACCCCAGCGCCTTGATCAGGTCCAGCACTTCCGTCCAGGTCGGGAAGGGCTTCTTGTTGACCTGCTTATATTCAGTTATAGCCTGGATGAACTCAAACTGTTCGGGAGACATTTCACCTTCTTCCGCGCTGCGGCGGCTTTCGGTTCTCCGGCGTCCGGGCCCGCGACGGCGGTCGAGCTCGCTGCGGCGGTCGCCCTCGGCGCCTCGGCGCTGACCGCGGCGCCGGTCGACGCCGGCGTACTCGACCTGCGCGACGCGCCGCTCGCCGACGAGGCGGCGATCGACGACGCTGCGCCGGTCCGGGCCGCGGCGGTCGCTGCCTTTGCGCTGATCGCTATCCTGTGGTATCGGCGTCGCGTCCGCCGGCGGCTGCTGTTGGGGATCCATGATTTTCCTCGACCCTGCCCCCCCGGGGATAAAACGTCCGTCAGAATATTATCGGCCGATTTGCCTGCCCGCCTGAACATCGCACCTGAAAATGCGTGTACCGCAGAGATCGCAGAGTTCGCAGAGAGTTTTGGGGTAACAACCAGGTTCCGGCAGATTGCTTTTGCTCCATCATCCCGATCTGCCTCAATCTTCCGTTGTTGTTTTGCCGCATCTTCTTCCTCTGCGTTCTTTGCGACCTCTGCGGTGAGATCAGTCCTCGTCATCGGCGGCGCCGCCCAGGCCGTCGTCTTCGTCGTCGTCGAAAAGCCCGCCGCCCAGCCCATCGCCGTCCTCGTCCTCTTCGTCTTCTTCGTCCTCTTCATCCTCATCGTCATCGTCGTCTTCGTCATCGTCTTCGCTGAGGACGGTGGGCGTGGCGTCTTCCTCTTCGTCCTCGTCGTCGAAGAGGTCTTCTTCGCCCTTGCGGAACTCATCGTCGTCCTGGCGGTCGGCGATGATCTCGCCGGCCTCGTCGAGCAGCACCTCGGGAACCAGCACCGGGACGCCCTGGGTCATGCCGCCCTTTCGGGCGAGGCGATGCTGCTGGTCTTCGGTGGCGACGAGTTCGTCGTCGCTGCCGATGATGGCGGGAATGTCATGGTCGTCCAGCAGCGCCCGGTAGTCTTCGGCCTCCTCGACCGAGCGGGCGAAGACCGCCGGCACAAAATCCGACAGCCCCCCTTCAAACGATCCTGACGGTTCTTTTCGTTTTGCCACGCCGCACCTCGAGTAATTATCTGGCGTCCTGAGTCGAGGACGATCAAAATATCATTCGGCCAACCGCCTGCCGGAATCCAGCGAAAATCCCGCACGGCGGCACAACCATTCCGGAAATACTACGTCCGAAAATATCTTCCCGGCTGAAGCCCATCTTGTCGATGACAAAAGTGCTCCCCGTGCGTCAGAAATTGAGTTGCCATCAGCGGCGGCCGCGATAGACTGTCTGGTTCACCCCGGAGGCCGGTGCAACGACAAGCGCCTCCCGAACGCCCATGAATAATCCCTCGACAACATTCCGCTCCCGCGGGCTCCTGGCCATCGTGTTGTTGGCCGTGGCCATGCTGGGCGGCTGCGGCGGCGCGACCGACTTTTCCACCGCCGGGCGGCTGGAGAACGGCCTGGTGCTGATCCTTCCGGGCATCGAGGGCGAGAGCGGGCTCAATCACGACATCCGCAACGGACTGGTCGCCGGCGGGGTCGACTGCGCGGTGTCGATCCGCTCGTGGGGGCGCATCCTTCCCCCGCCGTTCGGGATGCTGGCCTCGCAGGTGGACGTGATCGGAAACCGCCTGGTGGCCCGGAGCATCGCCAAAGACGTCGCCGAGTACCAGGACAAGCACCCCGGCAAGCCGGTGTACATCATCGGGCACAGCGGCGGCGGGGGCATCGCGGTCTTCGTGGCCGAGAACATGCCCGACGGGCACAAGGTCGACGGGCTGATCCTGCTGTCGGCGAGCATCTCGTCGGCGTACGACGTGACCAAGGCCCTGGAGAACACCCGCCGCGGAATCGTGAATCTGTACAACAAGGGCGACGGAATGCTGCTGGGCGTGGGAACGACGCTGTTCGGAAACGTCGACGGCATCCGCGGACCCTCGGCCGGACTGCTCAGCTTCGACGCCCCGCCCGAGAAGGCTTCGCCCTCGAAACACGAAGCGTACAAGCGCCTGTACCAGGTGCAGGTGACGCAGGAGATGAGCCTGGGCGGCAGCTCGCACACCTCCTCGACGGAACCGGGATTCGTCTCGCTCTATATCGCCCCGTGGCTGCTCTCGCCGCAATGGCCGCTGGACACCTCCGGCGGCGCCTGGAGCCTGGGCGTGCCGCCGCAGATTCCCGCGACGCTGACGCCTTCAGCCCGGCAGCGGTGAGCCGGATATTTCACCGCTTTTTACCACTTATGTCTCGTTCGTGAATTCCTGTGACGATTTGATCCGGGGGTCAAATTAGCCGCTGAGGTCGCTGAGGTCGCAGAGGGAAGAAGTAGTTTTGTCTTTTACATCCTCAGCGTCCACCGCCTCACAGAGGCGGAAGGTTTGTGACCCTCGACTGCCGCGGCGTCTGAAACCTGCCGCCTCTGCGAGGCGGGTGCTGATCAACCACCCACTTCCGGAGGCTCACGCCTCCAGCTAAATCCTGGCGTCCCTGCGGGACGCAGAACGCGCCTTTGGGGTGAACTGAAGGTTCATGATCGACTGCGGTTCAACTTCTTTGGCAAGTAATCCGCAATCCGCAATCCGACATCCGTAATCCGAGATCCGCAATCGCGGCCTCGGGCGCATTTGCCTTTGACCGCCCCGCGTTTACACGCTACAGTAAGTAGCGCGACGGTCCGATATAGTCACAGCACCGCCGACGTAGCTCAACGGTCGAGCACGGCTTTCGTAAAGCCGGGGTTGTGGGTTCGAATCCCACCGTCGGCTGTTCACGCCCATCCCCTTGTCTTCTCTTTGGCCCCTGTCGTGGTATAGTCTGTGCCACACAGGAGAGCCGACATGACCATCCCGATCTTCCACGTCGATGCCTTCAGCGCCGCGCCTTTCGCCGGCAACCCCGCGGCGGTCTGCCTGCTGGAGACCCCTGCCCAGGCGGCGTGGATGCAGCATGTGGCGGCAGAGATGAACCTGTCGGAGACGGCGTTCGTGGCCCCCGATGCGCAGGGCTATTCGCTGCGGTGGTTCACGCCGGCGTGCGAGGTGGACCTGTGCGGCCACGCGACGCTGGCGTCGGCCCACGTGCTGTACGAGCGCGGGGCGGCGCAGGCGGGCAAGGCGGTCGACTTTTACACCGCCAGCGGGACCTTGACGGCCCGGCGCAGCGGCGGGTGGATCGAGATGGATTTTCCCGCCGAGGCGGCGCGGCAGAGCGCGGCGTGCGAAGGATTGTTCGAGTCGCTGGGGATCGGGGAGGCTGCCGGCGCCGCGTTTGTGGGGCGCAACCGCTTCGATTACATCATCGAGCTTTCCAGCGAGGCGGCCTTGCGGGCGCTGTCGCCCGACTGGGCGAGGCTGCTGGCGGTGAAGACGCGCGGGGTGATCGTCACCAGCCCATCGAGCGACGATCGCTACGATTTTGTCTCGCGGTTCTTCTGCCCCGCCGTGGGCGTCAACGAGGACCCGGTGACCGGATCGGCCCACTGCTGCCTGGGGCCCTACTGGCAGGGGCGCCTGGGCAAGAGCGAACTGACGGGCTACCAGGCCTCGGCCCGCGGCGGCGTGGTGCGCGTGCGCGTCTGCGGGCCTCGCGTGATGCTGATCGGCCAGGCGGTGACGGTGACCGAAGGGGTCATTCTCTGACAGCCGATCCGGCGCTGGCAATCGGGGCGGCCGTCTCGCGCGACGCCGAAGGCGTTTTTGGCATTCGCGGGCAGGGCGGATGTTTCACCCCGACGCCGCGCGAGACGGCCGCTCTGGCTCCGACGGCATGCTGCCGCTGAGCTCGGGAGTCTTGCGCGACGCCGAAGGCGTTTTCGGCATTCGCGGGCAGAGCGGATGGCCGCCCTCGACGCCGCGCAAGACCCCCGGAAGTCCTTTCTCAAAGCCGCGATCCATGGCGACCTGCCTGCCGGCAGGCAGGCCCGCAAGAAACACAAACGCGTGTCGCCACGCCACCCCTGCCCATCATTCCATCATTCCATCATTCCATCATTCCATTCTTCCCTCCCCCTCTCCCCCGTCCTCTCCTACCCGTCCATTTCCTTCCTCTGCGACCTCTGCGACCTCTGCGGTGAATCCTCACCATCCGTAGCCGATGCTCACGCCGCCGTAGATCTCGTCGTTGAGATACCGGCGGGCGATGGCCTGGCTGTAGTTCAGGAACCCGTTGAGGTACAGCGATCCGCAGTACCGGTCGGGGATGTTCAAGGCGCTCTTGAGGTCGTAGCTGACCAGCAGACCGTAGGTGAGGTTGTTGACCCCGGCAATGTTGCCATCCTGCGGATTCTTCAGCGAGTACTTGTTGAGCCAGTTGTTGCTCCAGCCCATCTTCCACGAGGGCGTGATGGTGATGTCCTTGAGAACGGGCGTCTCGCCCATGCCGCAGTCTTTCAGGGCGAAGGGGTGGCTGATCCCGAACTCGCCGTACGACCCGCTGGGCGCCAGGTCCATGTCGAAGGCGTACAGGATGTACGGATTGAGGATCGGCTCCTTGACGTCCTTGAAGCCCAGGCTGCGCCACCATAGCCCGTCGTCAAACGACAGCTTGGTGTAGAGCTCCTGCGTGCTCGAGGCATCCGTGTTGCCGCCGGCCGCGTGGCGGTACGGCGGCAGCGAATACCAGACGTAGCCCAGCTCGGCCTTGATGCCCAGCGGCTCGATGGTATAGCCGTAGTACACGGTGTAGTCGACTTCCTGCAGGTGGCTGTCGGTCCAGGTGGTGATCTGCGGTTGACCGGCGAACCACTCGAACCAGACCGATCCGCCGATGCGCCCGTAGGCGCCCAGGTCGACCTCGGAGGCGACGGTCAACTGGTGGTTGAGCCTCTCGCCGCCCTCGCCGGCGTACTCGCTGAGGTTAATGCCGCGCCACACATAGTCGCTGGCGAGGGTGTAATCGATGGAGAAGCTGACGGGGATGGGCTTCTTCCATTCCTCGACGACCGGGGCGGTCAGCGCCGCCTTGGATGCAGCGGTCTCGGACTGCATCGCCGCCAGCCAGTTGGTTGAACCTTGTTCTTCTGCGGCGGCGGGTGCGGCCGCCATCGCGACGAAGATGGTCGAGACGATTGCACAGATTACGGACTTCATGGTCTTCCTTTCGTTGGGCCCGGTTCCTTGGGTTCGATACGCGCCGTCAGCCTATGGCGTCCTTGCCATCTTCGCCAGTGCGAATACGAATGCAGTGGGCCAGGTCCAGAACGAATATCTTTCCATCACCAATGGTGCCCGTGCGGGCGCCTTGGATGATCGCGTCGATGGTGGGCTTGACGAACTCCTCGTTGACAGCGATCTCGATGCGAACCTTCTTGAGCAGGTTCACCTCGACGTCGGCGCCGCGATACGTTTCGTGGTAGCCCTTCTGCTGCCCGCAGCCCAGGGCGTTGATCACCGACATCTTGAAGATCTCGGCAGCGTACAGGGCCTGTTTCACGTCGGTCAGCTTTTCCGGCTGTATGTATGCGATGATGAGTTTCATGGCTTGCTTGCCTTTCGTCTGCTGTGTCTACTGGGTCACTGGGTCACTTGGTCAAGAATCCCTGGAAGTCCGGGTAGGCTTCCATCCCGTGCTCGCCGACATCCAGGCCGCCGATCTCTTCGCCGCGGCTGACACGCAGGCCGATGGTCGCCTTGATCAGGTACCAGGCCGCAAACGCGATCGCCAGCGTGAAGACGGCGACCGCTCCCACGCCCAGTGCCTGTCGGCCGAGCAGTGCAAACCCGCCGCCGTAGAACAGACCGTTGCCGGTGGTATTGGGCATGATGCTGCCGTCGGCGAACAGACCCACCGCCAGCGTTCCAAACACGCCGTTGACCAGGTGGACCGACAGGGCGCCGACCGGATCGTCGATCTTGATCTTGTCGAAGAACAGAACCGCCAGCACCACCAGCGCTCCGGCGATCAGGCCGATGACCACCGAGGCGCCCACGCTGACGAAGGCACACGGGGCGGTGATCGCCACCAGGCCCGCCAGGCACCCGTTGAGGATCATCGACAGGTCCGGTTTGCCCAGCAGCAGCCAGGCCATGGCCGTGGCGCTGAGGGTGGCCGCCGCAGCGGCCATGTTCGTCGTCACGGCGATGCGACCGATGTCGTTGAAGCTCGCGGCCATCGTCGAGCCGGGATTGAACCCGAACCACCCGAACCACAGCACCAGCACGCCCAGGGCCGTCATGGACATGCTGTGCCCCAGGACCGGTTTGACCGTCCCGTCAGGGCGATACTTGCCCAGCCGCGGTCCCAGCAGGATGACGCCGGCCAGGGCCGCCCATCCGCCCACTGAGTGAACGACCGTCGACCCGGCAAAGTCCCACATCCCCAACTTTTGAAGCCATCCGTTGCCCCAGATCCAGTGACCGGTGACGGGGTACATCACCGCCACGATCACGAACGAGAACACGATAAAGGACAGGAACTTGATCCGCTCGGCCACGGCCCCGGAGACGATAGTGGCCGCCGTTCCAGCGAAGACCAACTGGAAAAGGAACTTGGCCCAGAAGGGAACGCCTGTCCAGCTCAGCGCGCTGTAGACGCCCTTGTAAGCTTCGCCCATGGCGGGGCTGTTATCGGCCCCGGAGGCGAAGAATACGCCCTTGAGACCCAGGATCCCGTTGCCGTCGCCGAACATGAGGCCCCAGCCCAGGATCCAGAACGCCATCGATGAAATCGCAAAGACGATGAAGTTCTTGGCCAGGATATTCACCGCGTTCTTGGCACGGCAGAGGCCCGATTCCACCATGCCGAATCCCAGGTTCATGAAGAACACCAGGAACGCCGCCAGCAGAACCCACACCGTATCCAGCGCGATCTTCAAATCGGCGTTGCTCGGTCCCGCCGCCGTGTCGCCCTCTGCCGCCGATACCACCGCCGGAAGCGCCAGAAGAACCAGCGCCGCCAACCTCAAAGGCCATCTCAATTTATCCGTTCTCACCATGCTCATTAGCGAACTCCCTGGGCCGCATCGCAGCCACTTTGTCGTTTCAACACTGCTTCCACGGGCATGCCGCAGGGAGATAAGCATCTTCAGTGCCAAAGCAAGGTATTGGAATGTTATGGCATGATAAACAACATGTTACGTTGATGTCGCTAGAGTTCACGCGTGGCGGGAAAGATACATAAATGTTCCATAGCATACGCCTAGCTACAATCTTGTTGCGACTCGACGACATGCTAGCCTATGGCCTCGGGCCCTTCGTCGCCAGTGCGGATCCGCACACAGCGATCCAGGTCGATGACGAAGATCTTACCGTCGCCGATGGCGCCGGTTCTGCCGCCTTCGGTGATCGCGTCGATGGTCGCCTGGACGAATGCGTCGTTGACGGCGATCTCGAGCTTGGTCTTTCGCAGCAGCCCGCCGGCCTCTTTGTGGCTGCGGTAGACCTCCGCGATGCCCTTCTGCCGCCCACGCCCCACGACGCTGGTGACGGTGACGAGATGAATCTCTTTCTCCTCGAGCCGGCGCAGCACTTCGTCGAGCCGGTCGGGCTGGATGATTGCGATAACGTACTTCATGGAAAGTTTCCTTTGGAACCGGCCCAGGCCGGAACTAGTCGATCACCGTGTATCCCACTTCCCTGTGCTGCGTCAGGTCCAGACCCACGCGCTCCTCGTGCTCGTTGACGCGAAGACCGATCACCAGGTCCACGACCTTCAAGATGATCAGCCCCATCACGAACGACCAGACGATCACGATGGCGACGGTCTTGAGCTGAACGATCAACTGCTCGGCCCCGCCGGCACCATAGAACAGGCCGTTGCGGTTGACCGCCGGGTTGGCGGCCGCCGATGCGACCAGGCCCGTGGCCACCGTGCCCCAGATGCCGCCCAGCCCATGGACGCCGAAGGCGTCGAGCGAGTCGTCATATCCGAGCTTGTTCTTGAGGAACGTCACGGCCAGCCACGGCAGTATGCCGGCGCCGACGCCGATGAAGATCGCGCCCATCGGCGTGATGAACCCCGCCGCCGGCGTCACCGATGCCAGCCCGCCCACCGCACCGGTGATCATGCCCAGCGTCGTGGGCTTCTTGTAGCAGACCCAGTCCATCGCCGCCCACGTCAGCCCGGCGACGGCGCCGGCGATATGAGTGGCCACAAACGCCCCCGCCGCCACGCCGTCGGCGTGCAGCGAGCTGCCGGCGTTGAACCCGAACCATCCGAACCACAGCAGACCCGCGCCCAGCACGCCCAGGGGCAGGCTGTGCGGCGGGCTGATCGATGACGGATACCCCTGGCGCTTGCCCATGACGATCACGGCCGCCAGGGCGGTCATCCCCGCGCTGATGTGTACGACCGTGCCGCCGGCGAAGTCCAGGACGCCCCATCCGCCGTTGAGCCCCAGGAACCCGCCGGCGCCCCAGACCCAATGCGCCAGCGGATCGTACACCAGCGTCGACCACAACAGCGTGAAGACGCAGAACGCCGAGAACTTCATCCGCTCGGCGCAGGCGCCGATGATCAGCGCCGGCGTGATCACCGCGAACATCATCTGGTAGATCATGAACGCGCTGTGCGGGACGGTATCGACATACGGCGCCTGCGGGGCCACGCCGACGCCCGAGAGCCCCATCCACTCCAGCCCGCCGATGAGCCCGCCCCACTTGTCCGGGCCGAACGACAGGCTGTAGCCAAACAGCACCCACTGGACGCTCACGATGCAGATGGCCATCATGCACTGCATCAGCACCGACAGGACGTTCTTCTTGCGGACCAGCCCGCCGTAGAAGAACGCCAGGCCCGGCGTCATCAGCATCACCAGCGCCGCGCTGATCAGGATCCACGCCGTGTCGCCGGAATTGATCGCCGGCGCCGCCGGCGCAGCAGAAGGCACTGCCGGATCGGCCAAAGCCGGCGCAGCACAGACCATGACCGCCAAGGCGATCAATACACCCGCCCCTACGCTTTTCGACGCTCTGTGCAAACGCATCCGCTCTGCCCTTTCATCCGTCAGACGTTCGTCAATGAATCCCGATGCCGCAAGCATTGCACCCGACGTGCCAAATGGAGGCATGAAGCGCAACCTGTTGCTATCGCTTTTTTTTCGTGAAGATTGCACTTTCAACGACATGGCATTTTTGTTACAAGTTTGTAGTATCGATCCAATAAACGCCTAAATCTGTCGCGCGGATCGATGCAAAGACTGAGCCGCTGAGGTCGCAGAGGACGCTGAGGATATGAAGAGATAAAACAATCTCCTTCCTCTGCGACCTCTGCGACCTCAGCGGCTAATTTGATCCTGAACGGTTGAGAAATGACTACACACCTGGACCTTGATGTCGGCGAGCTTCAACCGGACCGTCATTCGCAGAATCTGGCGGCCTTGTACGAGATCAGCAAGCTGCTGGCCAGCGGGGCCATGCAGCGGCAGATGCTCGCCGAGGTGCTCGACATTCTCCACCGCCTGCTGGCGATGCGCCGAGGCACCATCGTGCTGGTCAGCCCCGACGCCAGCGAGCTGGTCATCGAGGTGGCCCACAACCTCTCCGAGGTTCAGCAGAAAGCCGTCCGCTATCGCATGGGCGAGGGAATCATCGGCCGCGTCGTCCAGACCGGGCGGGCGGCCGTCGTGCCGAAAGTCTCCCAGGAGCCGCTCTTTCTCGACCGCCTGCACCAGCGGCGCAAGGTTTCCAAGGACGAGATCAGTTTCATCTGCGTGCCCATCACCATCGGCAGCGGCGTCGTCGGGGCGCTGTCGGTCGACCGCGTCTTCGACGAGACGATCTCGCTCAAGGAGGACGCCCGCCTGCTGTCGATCGTCGCCAGCATGATCGCCAACGACGTCAAGGCCCGCAGCGACCTGGCGGCCCAGCGCGCCGCCCTGGAGGAGGAGAACCTCCGCCTGCACGGACAGCTCCAGGACATCTTCCGCCCGGAGAACATCATCGGCAACTCCGGCGCCATGCGCGAGGTGTACCGCTCGATCCAGCAGGTCGCCGCCAGCGACACCACCGTACTCATCCGCGGCGAAAGCGGCACGGGCAAGGAACTCGTCGCCCACGCCATCCACTACTCCAGCCCCCGGGCCAAGGGGCCCTTCATCAAGGTCAACTGCGCCGCCCTCAGCGAGACGCTGCTGGAGAGCGAGCTGTTCGGCCACGAGAAGGGCGCCTTCACCGGCGCCATCGCCACGCGCCTGGGGCGCATCGAGGAGGCCGACGGCGGGACGCTCTTTCTCGACGAGGTCGGCGACTTCACCGCCATCACGCAGGTCAAGCTGCTCCGCGCGCTGCAGGAGCGGCAGTTCGAACGCGTCGGCAGCAACCAGACCCGAAAATCCAACGTCCGCATCGTCGCGGCGACCAACCGCGACCTGGAAGCCGCCGTCGACGACGGCTCCTTCCGCAAGGACTTGTACTACCGCATCAACGTCTTTCCGGTGTTCCTGCCGCCGCTGCGCGAGCGAAAGGACGACATCCTGCTGCTGGCGGACCATTTCGTCGGCCGCTACGCCACCCGGATGAACAAGCAGGTTCGCCGCATCAGCACCCCGGCGATCAACATGATGATGGCGTACCACTGGCCCGGAAACGTGCGCGAGTTGGAGAACTGCATCGAGCGGGCCGTGCTGCTGTGTACCGACGGCGTCGTCCACGGACACAACCTGCCCCCCACGCTGCAGACGCCCGACCTGGCCGACGACGCCGGCGCCCAGTCGCTGGAAGAACAGGTCGCCCTGTTCGAACGCGACGTGATCGTCGACTCGCTCAAACGCACCGACGGCAACATGGCCGCGGCCGCCCGCGATCTTAGAACCACCAGCCGCATCCTGCGCTACCGCGTCGAGCACCTGGGCATCGACTACCGAAAGTACCGGCGCGGAGGATGAGGCGATTGCGGATTTTTGATTTCGGATTGCGGATTGGAACCAAACGTCCTGCGCCACGTTAGCGGTCGGGCTTGCCCGACGTGTTACAACCGTGGCTACCTTAACTTGGTGAACAAATGAAAAAGAAGATCCGTCTGGCCATCATCGGGTGCGGGGGATTTGTGCGGTATCACGTGGCGGGCATACGCGAGAGTGTGCCCGAGGCCGACATCGTCGGGCTTTGCGACATCATCCCTGAGCGGGCTGAGAAACTCGCCCAGGAGATCGGCGAGGGGCATCGGCCGCAGTGCTTCAAGCACTACGCGGACATGCTGGCGGCAGTGCCGGTTGACGGGGTGCTGGTCTCGACGCCGCACACGCTGCACTTCGAGCACGCCTACGCCGTTCTGGCGGCCGGGGCGAATGTGATGGTCGACAAGCCGATGGTGACGGACCCGGCCGACGCCCGGCGGCTGGTCGCGCAGGCCAAGCGCAAGAAGCTCCTGTTGAGCGTGGCGATGCAGGGCGTGCATACGGCGCAGTTCGCGTATGCGCGGCACCTGATCGACTCGGGCGCGCTGGGCGAGCCGCAACTCGTCACCGGAGTGCTGGCGCAGGACTGGAAGGATTTGACGCGCGGCTGGTGGCGGCAGAAGCCGGCGCTGTCGGGCGGCGGGCAATTGTACGACAGTTGCTGCCATCTGCTGTCGGCGATGATGGTCCTGGTACACTCGCCGGCGCGGGAGGTGTTCTGCTTCGCCGACAACAAGGGCACGCGCGTGGACATCAATGCCGTCGGCGGCATCCGCTTCGCCAACGGCTGCATCGGCTCGATCACCAGCGGCGGCAACTGCGGGGCCTGGAAGAGTCAGTTGATCTTCCAGGGCAAGGAGGGCTGTTTCGAGATCGGCGCCCACGGCGGCGGCCTGAACGTTTACGGCAAGGCCTTCCCCCAGACCGTGACGGAGCCGCCTGGGAGTTGGAAGGTCAAGACCGTCGTGCCGGTGCGGAACTTCGTCGACGCGATCAAGGGCAAAGCCCCCCTCCGCTGCGACGGGCGAGTCGGCATCCTGATGGCCGACCTGATGAAAGCAATGTACCAATCCGCCAAAACCGCCCGCGTGGTGAGAGTCTAGCCGGATATTTCAACGCAGACGAACATGAACCTTCGGTTCATCCGAAACGATGAAACTGGGGTCTGCCGCGTGGCAGGGTTACTCTGCGTCCCGCAGGGACGCCAGGACTTAGCTGGAGGCGTGAGCCTCCGGAAGTCGGCGGTTGTTTAGCACCGCCTCGCAGAGGCGGCAGGTTCCAGACGCCACCGGCGGTTGAGGGTCAAAACACCTTCCGCTTCTGCGAGGCGGGAAGATATGGAAAACGTCTTCCGGAGGCTTACGCCTCCGGCTAAATCTTGGAGCCTCTTCGAGGCTCATTTTCAGAGCAGAGATCGCAGAGACCCTGACGCGGCCTTCGGCCGCAACCAAAGTTTCCGCCGCCGACGCCATTACTCAATTTCGCCGGCCGCCGTCGCCGTGGGACCCCAGGCCCCAATCCGGCCCCCCGTGAGCCTCCGTTTGGGGCCTGCCCACGACGGCCGGCGGCCTTGCCGTGCTGCATCCACGCGCCGGAGCCCATCTGCCCGAAGCTCAAAAGCGATAAACTCCCGGGGTCTGGGGCGGAGCCCCAGTTTCTTGCCAGAAAAACAAGATGTTACACCTTTGCTATGCAGAGGCGTTTTGAACCCAAGATTTACAGACAGTTACGAAATTAACTGCTGTTCGGGCAGCCCCAACCAAACCGGGAAGAGACTCTTCACGGAGGATGAATCTCGCCAAAGGGAATAGCTCGTCCTCGTCCTCGTCGTCGGTTTCTGCTTCCGAACAACCGCGCGGGGCAAGCCCCGCCGCTAACGAAACAGGTTCCATCCATCTCCCCATCCATTCATCCATCCATCCATCCATCCATTCATCCACCCACCCATTCATCCACCCACCCATTCATCCACCCGTCCCTTCATCCCCCCATCCCTTTGCCGAGGATCTCCGCCGTCTGCACTTGGGCGAACTGCATGGTGTAGAGGCGATAGTATCGGCCGCGGCGGGAGATCAAGTCTGCGTGCGTGCCTTGTTCGACGATGCGGCCGCGGTCGATCACGGCGATCAAATCCGCCCGGCGGATGGTCGAGAGGCGATGGGCGATGACGAAGCTGATGCGGCCGGCCAGGACGGTGTGCATGGCGTCCTGGATGGCCTTTTCGGTGGCGGTGTCGACGGAGCTGGTGGCTTCGTCCATGATGAAGATCTGCGGGTCGGCCAACACCGCGCGGGCCAGGGCGACGAGCTGGCGCTGGCCCAGCGAGAGTCGTTCGCCGCGGTGGCCCACTTCGGCGTCGTATCCGCCCTCGCCGGCGGCGATGAACTCGTGGGCGTGTACGAGCCGGGCGGCGGATTCGACCTCGGCGTCGGTGGCGTCCAGGCGGCCGTAGCGGATGTTCTCGCGAACCGTTCCGGTGAACAGGTGCGGTTCCTGCAGGACGATGCCCAGGCTGGACTGCAGCCAGTGCAGGCTGCGGGTGCGGTAGTCGCGGCCGTCGAGGAGAATGCTGCCGGCGGTGGGCTCGTAGAATCGGCACAGCAGCGAGACGATGGTGGTTTTTCCGCCGCCGGTGGGGCCGACCAGTGCGACGGTCTGTCCGCGGCGGGCGGTGAGGTTGAAATCTTCCAGCACCGGCTGACCGGGCTTGTAGGCGAAGCTGACGTGCTCGAAACGCACCTCGTCGATGCGGGCCGGCAGGCCGTCCTCGGCGAGTTCGAAGTTCGAAGTTCGAAGTTCGAAGTCAGAAGATGAACGTAGCAGCGGACCGGGGCGCTGCGGCGGAAGGTCTGGGCCTTGCTCTTGCTCCTGCAACGGCACCGCACCTGTGTCACTACTTCGATCTTCGAACTTCGCCCTTCGAACTTCTTCCGAATCGACGATCTCGGGCCTGGTGTTGATCAGGCCCAGGAGTCGTTCGGCGGCGGCCTGGCTGGTCTGGAGTTCGGCGAAGACGCGGGACATGTCCAGGATCGGGAAGACGAACTCGCGGGCGACGAACAGGAAGAAGATCAGCGTTTCGATCTCGATGGCGCCGCGAAGCACCGACGCGCCGCCGGCCCACAGCGCCAGGCCCGTCACGATCGTGCCGATGGTGAAGACGATCGGGTAGTACGTGTTCGACAGCACCGCGTTGCGGACGGCGGCGGCGTACATCGAGCCGCTCTGCTCCTGAAACGCCGCGAGGTTCGCCTCCTCGCGCGTCAGGCTCTTGGTGGTGCGGATCGCCGCCAGGCACTCGGCGTACGAGGCCGTCATCACCGAATTGGTCTTGCGCACGTTGCGCGAGGTGCGGAGGATCCGCTTCTGGAAGAGGAAGCTGACGGCCGCCAGCACGGGCAGGCAGGCGACGATCACCAGGGCCAGCGTCGCGTTGATGTAGAACATCGCCGCGGCCATGCCCGTCAGCAGGGCGGTGCCCCAGACGATGTCGAGGAAATCCCAGGAGACTGCGTGGGAGAGTTTGTCGCAGTCGCTGGTGAGTCGGGCGACGAGCCATCCGGCGGCGTGGCGGTCGTAGAACGAGAACGACAGATCCTGCAGGTGGTCGAACGCGCGGCGGCGGATGTCGTGGGCGAAGTTGGTCGACAGCCGCCCGGCGGCGCGGATGAACAGCCCCACCGCCAGGCTCCAGGCCGCCGCGACGGTGAAGTAGATCGCCCCCATCTCCAGCAGGCTGAACCGGTGGCCCAGAAGGGTCCATCGCTCGGGGCGCTCGCCGCGGACGATAGAGAGGATAATCCACGTCAGGATGGGAAACGCCACGTCGCACGCGGCCATCACCACCCCCAGCGCCGCCAGCCTGATCAACAGCCTGCGGTAGACAGCCACGAAGCTGAAAACGCCCCGCCACACCGCCAGGTTGAACCGGCCGGTGTACTCGTGCTCCTGCATGGCGTCGAGGTCGGTCATGCGGTCTCCTCGGCCGTCGCCAGGTCTTCGTCGAGGCGGTTCTGGATCTCCCACAGGCGGCGGTAGAGACCGTCCTGCTGGAGCAGTTCGGCGTGCGTGCCGTTCTGGACGACGCGTCCGCGGTCGAGCACGACGATGCGGTCGGCGCGCATCAGCGTCGCCAGGCGATGGGCGATCACGATCGTCGTGCGCCGCCCGCGACGCTGCTCGAGGGCGGCCAGGATAGCCGCCTCGGTCTGCGTGTCGACCGACGACAGCGCGTCGTCGAGGATCAGCACCGGCGGGTCCTTGAGCAGCGCCCGGGCGATAGCCACGCGCTGGCGCTGCCCGCCCGAGAGCGTCACCCCGCGCTCGCCCACCAGCGTGTCGTACCCGCGCTCGAACTGCACGATGGCCTCATGCACCCCCGCGGCCGACGCGGCGGCGATCATCTCCTCGTCGGCGGCGCGCGTGCGGCCGTGCTTGATGTTCTCGCGCAGCGTGCGCGAGTAGAGGAACGGTTCCTGCAGCACCACGCCGATGCGGGAGCGCACTTCGTGGCGGCTCAGGCTCGAGAGTTCCACACCGTCGAGGGTGATCGAGCCTTCCGTGTAGTCGTAGAACCGCAGCAGCAGGCTGACCAGCGTGCTCTTGCCTGAGCCGCTGGGCCCCATGATCGCCAGCGTCTGCCCCGGCTCGACCGAAAGCGACACGCCCTCCAGCACCATAGCCTGCGCATCCGCCGTGGCATGGGCGTCCCGCCCATGCTCTTGCCGTGTGGCATGGGCGTCTCGCCCGTGCTCTTGCTTTTGCACGGGCAAAACGGAGGCGTGCGAGAAATAGAGGTCCCGCACGACAATGCGCCCGACAGCCGTAGCACGGGCATCCTGCCCGTTGTCCTGGCTCGGGGAATGCATGGGCGGGACGCCCGTGCTACTGTCTTCCTCCACCGGCGCGTCGAGGATCTCGTTCACGCGGCCGATCGAGACCAGGGCCTTGCCCAGGTCCATGAGCATGCGTCCGAGCATGCGGATCGGCCAGAGCATCATGCCGACATACGCCAGATACGCGTACAGCGTGCCGATGCTGATGCGGCCCCTTGCCATGAAATACCCACCGACGACGAGCACGAGCCCCTGCTGGCCCATGGTGAGCATGTTCGAGATCGGCCAGTACCAGCTCATCAGCTCGATCATGCGGTACCACAGGTCGCGGTAGGTGCGGTTGCCGGCGCCGAACTTGGCCCGCTCGTGCTCCTGCCGCGCGAACGCCCGCACCACGCGAATGCCCCAGAGATTCTCCTGCAGAATCGCCGTCATGCGGCCTTCCGCTTCGTCCATCTCCTTGAACGAGTACTGCACGCGGGCGAAGAACACCGCCGAGAAGACGAACAGGACCGGCAGCGTCGCCAGCGAGACCGCGGCCATCGTCAGGTCCATCGACAGCAGCAGCGGCACGGCGACGGCCAGCATGATGACCCCGCGCCAGAGGTCGACGACGTGGTCGGCCAGGAAGATGCGGATGGTCTCGACGTCGCTGGTGCAGCGCTGCACCAGGTCGCCGCTCTCGCGGCGGTCCAGTTCGCCCACGCGCAGGCGCTGCAGGTGGTCGTACAGGCGGTTACGCAGCCGCCGGGCGATGTCCTCGCTGGCCTGCGCCGACCACCGCCCGCGAAGGTACGCGAACGCCCCGCTGACGATCGACACCGCCGCCATCGCCGCCGCGGCCGTCCACAAGTTCCGCGCCAGCACGGACCGCCCGCCGAGAGCCTCAATGGCGTCGCGCACAAACTGCGGGGCGTCCAGCGGACGATTCTCGAGCACGTAGTCGATCACCGCGCGGCCGACCATCGGCACGAAGTACATCGCTCCGGTCGAGATGCCCAGGGCCGCCAGGGCCAGCACATACCGCGCCCGCTGCCCGCGCATGAGCCGCCACAGGATGTTGAACTTGGACCACATAATGGATGGGTAATGCTACCCGCCAATGAGGTATAACGTAAGCCTGCACAATGATGAAAAGTGATGCATCCGGGAAAGTCGCGGCGGAGGCACTAAATGAAGAAGTAATTCGGTTTCTTGAATTACTTCTTCATTTGGCGCCGATTTCCCCTGGCATGGCAAGTATTCATCAAAGCCAAACAACGGCTTTGATAAATACTTGGTGCCTCCGCCGCGACTTTCCCTCCAAAAGGAGATCTGAAATGAGCAAAGGCGTTGCGGTTGTGCTGCTGATCACGGCGATGGTTGTTTCGCTTTGCCTGGCCGGCGGGGCGGCTATCGAGACCACGAAGATCGACGACGCCCAGCGGGCCGCACAGATCCGCGACATGCGGTTCGGCATGTTCATCTGCTGGTCGTTCAGCACGTTTTCGGGCAAGGAGTGGACCCGCGGCGTCAAGGATGTCAGCTTCTTCCGCGCCAAGAGCGTCGACACCGACCAGTGGTGCCAGGCCGCCAAGGACGCGGGGATGACGTACATCCTGTTCCTGGCCAAGCATCATGACGGCTTTTGCCTCTGGGACACCAAGACGACGGACTGGAAGGTCACCAAGGCGCCGCTGGGCGTCGACGTGCTGGCCAAGCTGCGGGCCTCGTGCGACAAGCACGGGCTGAAGCTGGCGCTGTACTTCTCCGAGGGCGACTGGACGTGGGCGGGCAAGAAGAACGCCGATCTCAAGAAGGCCCAGCTCCAGGAGCTCTGCACGCAGTACGGCCCCATCGAGTTCTTCTGGATGGACCACGCCCAGACCGACGGCGGGCTCGACCACCAGGCCACCGTCGAATGGGTACACAAGTTCCAGCCGAATTGCTTTGTGGGCTTCAACACCGGTCAGCCCGCCGGGCGGCTGTGCCTGCGCGAGCTGGGGCGCCCGGGACGACTGGGCGACGCCAACGCCTCCGAGGTCAACAAACAGGCCGAGGCCACGCACAAGGGCTACCTGGTAGCGGAGTTCACGTACCCGATCCTGCCGCCCCACCGCGGCGGGGCCATGTGGTTCTACTCGCTGCCCCGGCACGACCGGCTGTGCCACTCGGCCGACAAGATCTACAAGGACTACCTCGGGGCGGTCGAGCACGGCAACATCTTCTCGCTGAACATCGGCCCCAACTACGAAGGCCGCCTGCGGGACATCGACGTCAAGACGCTCAAACAAGTCGGCGAAATGATCCGCGCCGCAGCAGCAACCACCCGCCCGGCGCCGTGATTAACTCACGGGACGTCTGATCCTGGAACTGGGCTTCGTGGGGCGTCCCTCTCGGCTCGGATAGTAAAGTTGCCGCTGCAGGCGCCGTATGCAAGCAGCCTGCGCCACTGCGGCCGCAGTCTCTTTGTCAAAAATAACCGCAACTCGCTATGGCGATGGGACGATATAGTTTACCATGTGTGTTCCAACAACTGGAACGGACTCATCAATAATAACATAAGTCTCTATACCAAAGGGCTGTTCCAGTTTCTGGAAACTGGAACACATGGGTTGACAGCCGCTGTAGAATGGTCTATGTTCCTGACTCTGATGGAAGCGAAGAACATGAAAGCCCAGGACATCTTGATTGCACTTAAGATCCAAAGCCTCTGCGACCAATGTCGTGAGGTGACGGTGCGCGGGTTGGCCAACGAAACGGGCCTCAGCCTCTCGCAAGCCAGCCGTTCATGTCACGAACTGGAAAATGTTGGCTTATTGGCTCCGGGGGGGCGCAGAACCATTGGTGTGGCCTTGTTTGAGTTCCTGGCACATGGACTGAAATATATTTTCCCTCTGCGAGAGGAAGGCATATCTCGCGGCATGCCTACCGGTTATGCAGCAGACCCTCTTCGAGAACTGTTCTTTTCTTCTGAAGACGACTTGGTCCCGGTTTGGCCGGACCCTGAAGGTGCGGTCCGAGGAAAGCTCATTCAGCCGCTGTACAAGTCAGTTCCAATGGCGGCCAAAAGGGATCACAGGCTCTACCAGTACTTAGCATTGGTTGATGCCATTCGAGGTGGCCGTGCGCGCGAGAAGAATAAGGCCATGGAAATCCTTTCACAATGGCTGGGGAATAGCAGGTGACTAGATCGATAGAGATGCTGGAGAAGGTTGCCGAAGCTCTTGGACCACTCTTGGACGAGGTCGTCATTGTTGGAGGAACCGTCCCCGCACTCTTGGTCACAGACCCCGCCGCCCCTCCGGCCAGACCTACCAAGGATGTTGACCTCGTTGTGGATACCAGGACCTACGCCCAGCACGCAAGTTTTGAGGAAAGGCTGCGAAGGCAAGGCTTTCAGATAGCCTCGCCGCCGATCAGTCGATATGAATACCATGGCGTATTGGTGGACGTAATGACCACCAGCAAGACAATGGGCTTTTCAGACGAATGGTATCCAGAAGCCTTTGCAACAGCCGAATCAATGACGCTGCCGAGCGGTCGAATAGTCAAAATCGTCCGTTCGCCACTCTTTCTGGCGACGAAGATTAACGCGTGGCGGGAACGCGGCAAGGACGATTATCTTGCCCAAGATATAGAAGATATCATTGCCATCATTGATGGCAGACCCGAACTGATTGATGACATTAAGCAGGCTAACCCAAAGTTGCGGGCCTTCCTGGCAGAAGCGTTTAAACTGCTACTCACGGATCAAAGGTTCCTGGATGTCCTCCCCGGTCACATAGGAGGCGGAACCGTCGTCGCCACTGCCCGAGCAGATAGAGCAATTGACCTTATGAAAAGCATCACGACTCTGGGGGCGAATCACCATTTCAATCCAAGCCAATCACGAATTGGTGGCGGCGGTGCCATTGTCTAGCTGGATGCCAGGCGGGCGACTATTCTACTGTAAGTGATTGTATATTAAGCACTTATGTCGATACCGGGATCCTTGATCGTTTGAAAACAGACAAGAATAGACAAGGCACGGACAATTGTGGGATGACTGGTGCAGGTTTAAGGCACGCGTGGAGGACTTCCCAAAAACAAGTACTCTCCTGGCCTTCGATATCGGCACTTACTCTTTCACCCCGCCGAGCATGATGCCTTTGACGAAGTACTTCTGCAGGAACGGGTAGACCAGCAGCACCGGCAGGATGGTCACGATGACGGTGGCGGCCTTGATCGTGTCGGGGGCGAAACTCAACTGGTCCGGATTGATCAGTCCCTTCTCGATCAACTGCGTGCTGTTCTCTATGACAATCCGCCGCAGAAGGATCTGCAGGATCTGGAGCTTGTTGGAGAAGACATAGAGCATCCCGTCGAACCAGGCGTTCCAGTGCCCCACGGCTGTCCACAGCGCGACGGTGGCCAGGACCGGCTTTGACAGGGGGATGTAGACCCGCATGAGGACCCCCAGTTCGCTGGCGCCGTCGATGCGGGCCGACTCGGCAAGGCTCTCGGGGATCGACTGGAAGAAGTTCTTGACGACGATGATGTTGAACGCCCCCAGCAGGCCCGGAATGATGTAGACCATGAAGTTGTCCATCAGGCCGACGCTCTTGATCAGCATGTACATCGGCACCAGGCCGCCCGAGAAGATCATCGTGAAGAGGATGAAGAACGTCAGGCTCTTGCGCCAGGGCATGTTCGAGCGGCTCAGCGGATAGGCCGCCAAGGCCGTCGCCAGCACCGTCAGCACCGTCCCGATCACCGTGCGGGCGATGGTGACAAGATATGCCCAGAGGATCTCGTTATTGCGGAAGACCATGATGTACGACGCCTTGGACAAACCACGGGCGTACTGCTGCCAGTACCGCCCGCGAAGGTGCGGGGCGATCAACTCGGGATAGGCCGCATTGAGCCGCTCACGATTGAGGAAGATCACGTCGTTGGCCGACTCGCCCTGGGCTGTTGCGGCCGACAGCATCGCCAGAGTTTTGGCGTCGACCCCCGAGGCCGACCAGGCGGCGGCGTCGAAGAAATCTGCCTGTTCGAGCATCGCGTTGATTTGGGCAACCAGTCCGCTGCGCAGCGATGCCCTGTCGACCTTCGTATCGCCAGCGGCGCTGCGGCGAATCGTGTCTTGCAGCGAGGTGGAGAACCCGCTCCACATGCGGCGGCTGACATTCGCTTTTTCAGCCTTAGGAGATTCGGCCAGTGCCTTAGTGAATCGCGGCAGGTCGAGGATATCCTCGTCTCTAAGTTTTGATCCGGCACCCAAGCCGACCAGGTCGGCCATCCCGCGTGCCAGTAAAGACAAGTCGCCGGGCACAACGTGCAGGCCGGCCCGTTGCGACTCGGCGCTGCTCGAGACGGAGATGGCAAAGGTGTACAGGAAAGGATACAGCGACACAAAGGCAAACGCCGCCAGGATGACGACGTTAAACGCGCCGAAGATCTTCTCGCCTGTGGTCCTTGCTATCACTTCACCAGATTCCTTGTTCGCCTTTGCTGATCTTCTTGGTGACCGAGTTCACCAGGACGATCAGAACGAGGCTGACGACAGACTTGAACATTCCGGCGGCCGCTCCGCCGGCGAAGTCCATCTGTTCCTGCATCAGCCGGATCACGTAGGTGTCGAGCACGTCACCCCACTCGTACACGTTGGGGTTGTACATGTTGTAGATCTGGTCGAAGCCGACGTTCAGGATGCCGCCCAGCGACAGTATGAACAGCGTCACCATCGTCGGCACCAGCGCGGGCAGCGTGATGTGCAGCGTCTGCTTCCATCGCCCCGCGCCGTCGACGACGGCGGCTTCGTACAGCGTCGGGCTGATGCCCGACAGCGCCGCGAGGTAGATCACCGCTCCGTATCCCAGTCCCTGCCAGACAGCCGTGATGATGATGACGGCGATGAACCAGGCGTTGCTGGTCAGGAAGGGCACGGCCGCCTCGGGTCCGGCGATCGAGCAGATGACGCTGTTGATCGCGCCGTCGCGCGCCAGCAGCATGCGGAAGATGCCCGCCAGCAGCACCCACGAGAAGAAGTACGGCAGATACGTCAGCGTCTGCACCGTGCGCTTGTACCACCCCAGGCGAACCTCGTTGATCAGCAGCGCCAGCACGATGGGCCCGGCGAAGCCGAACACCAGCCGCAGCAGGCTGATCACCAGCGTGTTGCGGATGACCTGCGGGAACTCGTCGCCGCCGAAGAGCGTGGCGAAGTTCTCCAGACCGATCCAACGCCCGCCGAGAATGCCCTCGGAAATGCTGAAATCCTTGAACGCGATCACCAGCCCGTACATCGGGATGTAGCTGAAGACGATGAAGAACGCCACCACCGGCAGCGCCATCAGCACCAGGCCGCGGTGCTTTCGCAGCGTCGCCAGCGTGCCGAGTTTTCGGGCCACGACGCGGCTCATGGGCGCGCCCCCACAATGCCGTAGACGCGGTTCATGTCCTGAAAGAGCGCGTTGGCCTCGTCGGTCATCTGCCGCCCGCCGCGGCGGTGCCACTCCTGGGCGAACTCGTCGAAGGCCGTGATCTTAAGGTCGCCCTTGATGATCTGCGTGTAGACCGACATCTGCTTTTCGCGCAGTTTCTTGAGATACTTGGCGGCCGAGGGCACCACGTCGGGCTTGAGGAACACATCGGCGGCCCCCCACTGCCGCTTGCGATAGGCGTCGTTGAAGGCCACTTCCTCGCGGCTGCGAAACGCCGCCGTCAGTTCGACCGATGCGCCGCAGGGGCTGAAGAACGTGCCCCCCGCCAGGCCCAGGCCCACGGTGGCGGCCGATCGCTTGTTGGCGTCGGCGTACTCGGGGGTGGTCTTGAGCCCGCTGCCGGGCGTTTTGCCATCGCGGTACTCATAGTGAAGCCCGCGCTGGCCGCACTTGCTGACGAGCATGACGTTGGTCTCGTCGGGGTTCTTGTCGAAGCACGCCGCGGCCATCTCGTCCCACATCTTGAGCATGCGGATGACGAGTTGAGGTTTCTTCGCCACGCCGGCGCCGAAGACCATGGTGTTGCCCCCGCCGCCCCAGATGCGGATTCCGCGATGGCCGTTGGGCCCCTGCGGCGGCGGGCCCATTACCATGGCCGCTCGCGGGTTGTTCGCCGCCAGGTCCTTGGCCATCGAGCGGTCCAGTTCCGGATCGACCGCCCACCACACGCCGCCGTGGCTGAGATAGCCCACCTTGCCGTTGAGGAACTTGCGGTCGTTGTCCTCGCCGCGGTCAAGCTGGAAGTCCGGATGGATCAGCCCTTCCTTATACCACGCCGCCAGCAGCTCCAGCGCCTGCCGCGCCTCGGGCATCACGCCGCCGTAGACGATCTTGCCGTCGCGCTCGATCCAGTCAAACGGCAGCAGTCCCTGCTTGTCGTTAGGGGCGCCGAAGGCTGCAAAGACATCGTCGAGGTAGCGGTACCACGCGTCCGAGCTGGCCGACATACCGTAGGTGTCCTGCACGCCGTTGCCGTCGGGGTCCTCGTCGCGGAACCGCTTCAGGGCCTCGTGCATCTCCTCGAGCGTCCGGGGCACCTTCTTGATGCCGACCTTCTCGAGCCAGTCCTTGCGCCACGCGGGCGACTCGGGATACACGCCGTCGGACCAGATCGTCGGCACGCCGAGGTTGCGCCCGACCGCCTCGCCGCCGCGGCGATAGTACGAGTACATCCATGCCTGCGGGGCGGTCTCGTTGATCAACCGCACGTACGACGGAGCGTGCTTGAGGATCAGCTCGTACGGGATGGGAATGATGAAGCCGTTCCTGGCGTCCATCTGGACATTGATCGGGTCGGCCTCCCACGCCACGTCGGGCACGAAGACGCCCCCTGCCGACATCATCGGCTTCTTCCACTCGTAGTCCGGCCCGCCCAGGAAGATCGGCTTGATCTTGAGATGATAACGTTTTTCGAGATACGTCTGCAGCCAGCCGCCCTCCGTGGCATTGACGCTGTACGGCGGGCCCATCCAGGAAACGGTCAAGACCTCGTTGGGATCGTAGGCGGCCTCGACGGCCTTCCAGTCGATCTGCGGATCGGTGCTGGCCGTGCGCCGCGGGCCGTTGGCCAGGACGGTAAAAACCGTCAGTGTCGCGGCCAGGAGGGCAAACCCGGTTATCGTTTTCCAACTCATCGCTGCCGCCAGCATACCCTGCCGCCCCGGCAGCACACAACAGGCCTTTGGCGGCGGGGGGAAAGGCAGGGGGGAAAGTCGCGGCGGAGGCACCAAGTATTCATAATAGTTTTTGTTTGGCTTTGATGAGTACTTGCCTTGACCAACGGGAAGCGGCCATGAATGAAGAAGTAATTCACACAACGAATTACTTCTTCATTTAGTGCCTCCGCCGCGACTTTCCCCCGTCACGGCACGGCAATTATGCTCCCCGCGGAGCATGGCATGACGCCGGACCCCAGCTCGCGCTGCAGGCGATCGACAGCCGCCGCGCCAGTGCAGTGACAGGGCAGCAGACGCCGCACGCCCAGGGCGCGCAGCTCGGTGATCGTCGCGTCCATCCGGCCCGGCGAGGCGCTGTGCAGGTGCATCCCGCCGATCAGCGTGTGGATCGGGCGGTGGTTCGTCAGCGCCTGCACGTACCACAGCGTGTTGATCACGCCCGCATGAGCGCAGCCGAGAACCACGACCGTGCCGGCCGGCGTCTCGATGTACGCCGCCTGGTCATCCGGCAGGGCGTCGCGCTGCGTGCAGGCCTGGTCGCTGAAGAACGCTCCGCCGGTGTCCTCGAAATCGGTCAGGCGCGGGATCGGACCGGTCAGGCGCATCGAGTCCCAGACCGTGACGGGCCCGGTGATCCATCGGACCCCGGAGCCCGCCAGCGCCTCGCGGGCAGCCGCGGGCGCGGCGACATCGCGCGGCGCTCGCCCCGGCCGGGCCGACCATTTGGGCCCGATCGCCGCCGGATGAACGTACACCTCTGCCACGGAGTTCCGCAGCGCCTCGACCAGACCCCCGGTGTGGTCGTAGTGCCCGTGACTGAGGACCACCGCCTCGGCGCGGTCGAGCCGTACGCCCAACTGCGGGGCGTTGGCCGCCAACGCCGGGCCTTGACCGGTATCAAAGAGCGCGGCGCGGCCGCCAAGCTCGATCCACATCGCCAACCCGTGCTCGGCGACCAAGCCGTCGCGGCAGGCGGCGTTGTCGGCCAATACCGTGATTTGAACGTCAGCCATCGCGCGCCCTTTGGACCGATCTTTCCGAGGCCAGATTCTCCAACGCCGTATATGTGGCGCCCCAGACGCGGCGGATGTCGTCGGCGCAGCGGCCGGGGCCTGCGTCGACCACGGCGCGGCCCTGGATTTGTGCCCGCGTGACGATCGGGTCGTAGCAGACTCGCCCGGCGTTGCGGATTCCGCGTTGCTGGGCCAGCGCCTCGATGTCATCGGCCACCTGCGGGTTCAGGTCCCACTTGTTGACGCAGATCATCGCCGGGATCTTGAAATGCCTCGCCAGGTCCGCCGCACGCTGCATGTCGTGGCGTCCGCTGAGCGTCGGTTCGGTCACGATCATCGCCAGCGTCGCGCCGGTCATCGACGCGATCACCGGGCAGCCCACCCCCGGCGGGCCGTCGATGATCACCAGCTCGCACCCGTCCCGGCGCGCCAGCTCGCGGGCCTGCTGGCGAACGGTGCTGACGAGCTTTCCGGAGTTCTCCGCCGCCGGCGCCAGGCGCGCGTGAACCAGGCTGCCGACTCGCGTCTGCGAGATCATCCACTGCCCGCACAGGCGAGGGCGCAGCGTGATCGCCTCTGCCGGACAGAACCGCGCGCACACGCCGCAGCCCTGGCACGCCAGGGGGTCGATCTCGATCGCCAGCGCGGCGGCCGTGCCGGACGCTTCCATCATCGCGGCGATCTGATCGTTGGCTCGCTGGGAGCAGGAGCGGCTGCAGAAGTCACAGTCCTTGCACGCCGCGGCCGCACCCGGGCGGGCGGCCGCGCCGCGCTGAACGGCTGCAAACCGGCAGTACGCCTCGCACGCGCCGCAGTTGGTGCAGCGTTGCGGGTCGATGACAGCCTGCTGACCACTGTAGAAATCGTGGCGCTGCGTGTTCCGCGGCGCCAGGATCAGGTGCAGGTCCGCCGCGTCGACGTCGCAGTCGGCCAGCACCGCGTGGGCGCCGGCCAGTGAGGCCATCGAGGCGACGATGGACGTCTTGCCCGTGCCGCCCTTGCCGCTGATGACGACCAGTTCCTTCATCGCCCGACCTCCCGCCGCAGCGCCTCGATGAGCCGCTCGAAGCCCTGGCGGTAGTGCCCGGACAGTTCCGCCGCCAGCATACCGCGGGAATACGCCTCGGCGACCGCCCGCACGTCGGGAATCTCCGCCAGGACGGCGATGGCGTTGTCGTCGCAGTACTGCCGCAGGCGCGCGTCGCCGCTGTCGCAGCGGTTGATCACGACGCCCAAGGGAATCCCCAACTCCCGAACGGTCTCAATCGCCAGCGACAGGTCGTGCAGACCAAAAGGCGTGGGCTCGCTCACCAGCAGCACGTAGCAACTGCCGCGCACCGCCTCGATCACTGGGCAAGACGTGCCCGGCGGACAATCGATAATCGTCAGGTCCGCCTGCGGGGCGGCCGTCTTCACCGCGCGGATCAGTGGCGAGCTCATCGCCTGACCGATGTTCAGCAGCCCCTGGAGAAACCGCACCTGCCCCGCCGCGCCGGTCTGCACGCGCCCGATCTCCTGCTGGTCTTCGCGGATAGCCCCGGCCGGGCACGCCAGCCAACATCCGGCGCAGCCGTGGCAGAGTTCCGGAAAGGTCAGCACGGTCTTGTTCATCGACACGATGGCGCTGAACTGGCAGACCTCGCCGCACAGTCCGCAGCCGGTACACTTGTCGAGATCCACCTTGGGCACCGACGTAGTGACCGGATTGTCTTCGCCGATCTTCGGCTTGAGGAAGATGGCCCCGTTGGGCGCTTCGACGTCGCAGTCGAGATACGCCACGCTGCCTCCGGCCAAGGCGGCGACGTATGCCAGATTCGTGGCGATGGTCGTCTTGCCGGTGCCCCCCTTGCCGCTGGCAACCGCTATTCGCATACATTGCCCTTTCAGGCCCAGGACAGCACGCCTGCAGGCCCGCCCGGTCAGCCCTTCTTCGTTTCCAGTTCCTCGATCCTGCGGCGAACGTCGTTGAGGGCTTCCTCAAGGTATGCCGCCTGCCCTTTCAGGGCCTCGACCTTGTTCGGCGCCTCCGGTGCGGGTTGCGTCATCGTAGCACGCTGCCAACCGAGAAGACCGGTCGCGTAAAACTGGTTCCGGCAACGCCGGCCGAAACCGCCGCCCGCTCCCCGTCCCACGCCGGCGAAACCGCCCGTCGCAAAGCCTGGCGTGGCAAAGCCCGCGCAAAAACCCGCCGCTCGTCCTGTCATCGGTCCCATCCCCATCGGTCCTGTTCCGTTTCCTCGTGGCATTGCATTGCTCCTTACAGGTTGTGAGGCTCTGCGCCTCGGTCGCCGCTGCACGGGCGCGGGCGACAGCGACCGCCGCGGCGGCCTGCCTGCCATCGCCTGCCTCGCCCGCAACAGCCCGGCATCAGAAATTTGTCCCGCGTCAACTGTCCGGCGATGAAGGCCTCCAGCACCTGCTCGATCTCGCCGCAGGTCTGTGAGACCACCTCGACGCCGTGTGCGGCCAAGGCCATTTCCAGCGGGCGCGAGATGGCGCCGCAGATCAGGACCTTCGCGCCGGAGGCGGCCAACTCCGCCGCCCGCCCCTGCGGCTGCGCCGACTCCATCGCCACCGTCCGCCGCGCCTGCTCCTTGCCGGCGGCTATCTCCACAAGCAGGACGTTGGCGGCCACGTCGAAGACGGGGCTGACGCGGCCTTGCCAGAATGGAATGGCGACGTTCATCGTTGCACTGTTATTCAAATCGCATGCCAACGAACAGAGTATGGCCAATCGACCGTTTTCAGGGGCAAAACGTTAGGCATGCGGTGCGGGCATGATCGGGCAATCGTGCATTTTGATATCGTTTCCCGGGGCGTCAGTAGATATAATGCACGATTGAAATACAGGACAAACCCACCGCCATGAGCGCTAATCCCTCCGCCGATCAACGCGAAGTCGCTATCCTGGACTCGATCAACGAGGGCGTGTTCACCGTCGACCTGGACTGGCGCATCACGGCATTCAATCGTGCCGCCGAGCGGATCACCGGCGTGTCGGCCCGCCAGGCCATCGGAAGCGCCTGCTGCGACGTCTTCCGCGCCAGCATCTGCGAGACGTCGTGCGCCCTTCGCCGCACGATGACCAGCGGCAAGCCGGTCCTCAACGCCACGGCCCACATCATCAACCAGCACGGTCAGCGCGTACCCATCCGCATCTCGACGGCGCTTCTGCGCGATGGCGAGGGCACGATCGTCGGCGGCGTCGAGACGTTTTCCGATCTGCGGCAGGTCGAGCAGCTCCAGAAGGAGCTCCAGTCGCGCTACACCTTCGAGGACATCGTCGGTCGCAGCACGGCTATGACGCGCCTGTTCGAGATCCTTCCCCAGATCGCCGCCAGCAGCTCGACCGTGCTGATCGAAGGGCCCAGCGGAACCGGCAAGGAACTGTTTGCCCGGGCGATCCACAGCCTCTCGCCGCGGAAGCGCAAACCCCTGGTGGCCGTCAATTGCGCCGCCCTGCCCGACACGCTGCTCGAGAGCGAGCTGTTCGGTCACAAGGCCGGCGCCTTCACCGACGCCAAGTGCGATAAACCAGGGCGTTTTCTGCTGGCGCAGGGCGGGACGATCTTTCTCGACGAGATCGGGGACATCTCGCCGGCCATGCAGGTGCGCCTGCTGCGGGTGCTTCAGGAGCGCGTGGTCGAACCGTTGGGCGGCGTCAAGCCCGTTCCCGTGGATGTGCGGGTGATTGCGGCTACCAACAGAGATCTGTCCCGCCTGGTGCGTTCGGGCAAGTTTCGCCAGGACCTGTACTACCGCATCCGCGTGATCCACCTGAACCTGCCCAGCCTCGCGCAGCGTCGGGAGGACATCCCGTTGCTGGTCGATCACCTGATCGCCAAGTTCAGCCGCCTGCAGGGAAAGGACATCGCCGGCGTGTCCGGCCAGGTGCTCGCCAGGCTCATGGAGCACGACTATCCCGGCAACGTCCGCGAGCTCGAAAACATCATCGAGCAGGCCTTCGTCCTTTGCAGCGGTGCAATGATCGAGATGAACCACCTGCCCCCGGAACTGCGCCCCGCCTCCTGCACCCATGCCATCGCCGACGGACAACCGATGAGCCTCGAATCCGTCGAGAAGGTGTTTATTACCGAAGCGCTGGCCCGGCGAAACGGAAACCGCCACCAGGCGGCCGCCGATCTGGGCATCAACGTCAGCACCCTCTACCGCAAGATCCGCGACATGGGCGTCGAGATGCCCCAAAGCGACGGACGCGGGCGGCGGCGATCCTAACCGCGCAGTATGCACGACTAACATAACGGCCGCCGGGGCTTACGCCGCGACTCTTCCCTGTGACGGAAGCGATGCGATCATGGCAGGCGACCGATCAGCGCCAGCAGCGGTTGGGGATAAACCCCGATGCCCACCAGTGCGGCCGAGAGCAGGCACAGAGCCGCCGCGGTAGGCCACGGCGTGGATCGGGACTGGACCGACGACGCCTCGGACGCGACGTCCGCATCCTCGGCCGGACGGAACATCTCCGAGATCACGCGCAGATAATAGAACAGCCCCACGGCGCTGTTGAGGATGAGGATGACCGCCAGCGCCCACAGCCCGCCGCCCGCGCCGGCGGCCAACACGTAGAACTTGCCGACAAACCCCGCCGTCAGGGGCAGCCCCGCCAGCGACAGGAGCATCGCCGTCATCACCGCCGCCAACCACGGGCGCCGCCACGCCAGGCCCCGGTAGTCGCCCACGACGTCCACCGCCTCGCCGCGCGGACCGGTCAAAGCCGCCACCACCCCAAAGGCCCCGATCTTGGCGACGAAGTACGCCGCCAGGTAGACCCCCACCGCCACAGCCGCCAACTCACCCGCGGCCAGGAACGCCACGAGCAGGTATCCCATGTGGGCGATCGACGAGTACGCCAGGATGCGCTTGATGTTGCTCTGCCTCAGAGCCAGCAAGTTGCCGGTGATCATCGAGGCCACGGCGATAGCTGCGAAGGTCCAGAACACCGCCCCGGCCGTGGCACAGGCTTTCCAGCCTGTGGCATGGTCACAGCCTGGAAAGGCTGTGCCACTGTTCATCCGCCAGAAGTACCGCACGAGCAGGGCGAAGATCGCACCCTTGGAAACCGTCGAGATGAACGCCGCCACCGGGGCGGGGCTTCCCTGGTACACGTCGGGCGTCCAGAATTGAAACGGCGCCACGGCCAGTTTGAAACCGATCCCCACGGTCATGATCGCCATCCCCGCCGCCGGCAGCATTCCCCCGCCGCTTCCGCCGGCCAGTTCGCCCAGATTCATCGTGCCCCGCCCAGCGTAGACCAGCGCCATGCCAAAGACCAGCAAAGCCGACGACAGCCCCGCCAGCACCAGGTACTTGATGCCCGCCTCGAGCGACGCCGCCTGCTCGCGCCGGTACGCGATCATCGCAAAGAGGCTGACGCTGAGAATCTCCAGACCCAGCAGAAACGAGGCGAAGTGGCTGCTGGCTGGAAGAACGCTCGCCCCGAGCGTTGCCAGCAGCACCAGCATGTAATACTCCTCCGCCATCACGCCGGGCTTGCAATGCGCCAGATACGGCTGCGAAATCATCACCACCGCCAGGGCGGCCGACAGGATCAGCCCCATGTAGTACAGCGCGAAATGGTCGATGGTCAGCATCGCGCCGATCTGGCGCGGGGCCCCAGCCGCCGCGACCGGCAACAGCGCCAGCGCCGCCGCCAGGCCCAGCGCCGCCAGCAGCGCGCAGGCGCGGTGGCTGCGGCGGATCGAGATCGCCAGCATCACCGCCACCGCCGCGGCGCCCAGTGCAACCAGCGGCAACATCGCCTGGAAATCGCCAACGCTCATGGGCGGCCCTCCCCCGGCGCCGCCGACCGCTGCATCTGCGTCACGGCCGGCCGGGACGTGTCGAGAAACCGCTGCGGCCACAGGCCCATCCAGAAGAGCCCCGCCAGCATGGCAGCCATAGTGGCCCACTCTCGCGGGGTCAGATCGGGCAAAGTGCGCTGGTCGAGGCGCGGTCCGTGAAACGTCTCCTGCATGATCCGCAGGGAGTAGGCGGCCGAAAGCACCAGCCCCCCTGCCGCCACTGCCGCCAGCGGCGCCGAAACCTTGAACGTCCCCAGCAGCACCAGCAGCTCGCCGACGAACCCGGCCAGGCCCGGCAGGCCAAGCGACGCCGTCACCAGCACCATCGCCACCCCGCCAAGGCGCGGCGTGGCTGCCCACAGACCGCCCAGCCTGCCCAGGTCGCGCGTGTGCAGGCGCTCGTCTACCATGCCCACCAGGATGAACATCGCGCCGGTCGAGAGGCCGTGGGCAAGCATGACGATGACCGCCCCCTGCAGCGACAACTCGTTCCAGGCGAAGATGCCCAGCATCACGAAGCCCATGTGGCTGACGCTGCTGTAGGCCACCAGGCGCTTCAAGTCGCTCTGCCCCAGCGCCAGTACGGCGCCGTAGATGATCCCGATCGCGCCCAAGATCATCGCCACCGGCGCCACGTGCGGCGCCGCGGCCGGAAACAGCGGCACCGCCAGGCGCAGCATTCCGTACCCGCCGGCCTTGAGCACCAGGCCCGCCAGCAGCACGCTGCCTGCCGTCGGGGCCTCGGTGTGCGCCTCGGGCAGCCACGTGTGGACGGGCACCGCCGGCAGCTTGACGGCGAAGGAGATCAGGAACGCGACCATCAGCAGCACCGCCCAGGGCAGCGGCATGTGCGAGTGCAGCAGGCGGAGGTAGTCGAAGGTCCTCTCGCCGGTCTGGCCGGCGTGAACGATGTGCAGACCCAGGATGCCCAGCAGCAGGAACAGCCCGCCGGCCTGGGTGAAGATGAAGAACTTCAGCGACGCGTACAGCCGCCGCTGGTGCCCCCAGACGCGGATGAGGAAATACAGCGGGATCAGCATCATCTCCCAGAACACGTAGAACAGGAACAGGTCGCGGGCGAGGAACACGCCGGTCACGCCGGCAAGGGTCCAGAGCATGTTGAAGTGGAAGAAGCCCACGCGCTGCCGGATCG
This sequence comes from Planctomycetaceae bacterium, assembly GCA_039680605.1. Taxonomy (NCBI): domain Bacteria; kingdom Pseudomonadati; phylum Planctomycetota; class Planctomycetia; order Planctomycetales; family Planctomycetaceae; species Planctomycetaceae bacterium. The sequence continues at coordinate 46,966 of JBDKTA010000022.1, forward strand.
ACCGCCACGACGCCAGCACGCACTGCACGCCCAGAAGGCCAGTCAACATCACCAGCAGCAGGCTCAGGCCGTCCACGAACAGCGAAAAGCGGATCCCCAGGTTCGGGACCCACGCCCAGTCGACGTTCAGCGCCAGGTCGGCGCCGCTGTCGGCCCAGACCGCACAGGCCAGCGCGAACTGCCCTGCGGTAGCGGCCAGGGCAATGATGCGCGCAGCGGTGGCGCTCCAGCGCGCCGCCGCCCAGGCAGCCGCGCCGCCGGCCATCGGAAGAAGGATCAGCCACAGCAGCATCATGCCAGCACCGTCATAATCGTAAGAACGGCTACCGTTCCGGCGGCGATGGCCAGAGCGTACCAGGCGATCTGCCCGGTCTGCAGGCGGGCCATCCCGCGATGCCCCGCCGCCGCAGCGTGCTCCAGGGCGATGTACAGGCGATCCACCACGTCGTGGCGGTCGAGGCGGACCAGCCACAGCAGCGGGGCGATGATGGCTTTGTTGTAAAGCCAGTCAAACCCCCACCCCGCCTGCCAGAACCGCCGCAGTGCCTCAGCGCGGGCCCCCGCCGCCTGGCGCGCCGGTCGCGTGATGAACCACGCCGCCGCGATGCCCGCCAGCGAGGCGGCCACGCCCGCGGCCTGGATCAGCGGCACGGTCCACTGCCCCACCGGCAGGGACGTCGCCGGCGGCAGCGCCCGCTCCAGGAAGTCGAAAAAGAACGCCCGTCCGCCCAGGTCGTGCGGCCACTCCAGGACTGCCGTGCCCAGGACACCGGCCGCCAGAGCGACCAGCGGCCAGAGCATCGACGGCGGCGACTTGTGCAGGTGAACGCGGTGCGGCGGGCCCAGGAACGCCAGGAACACCATGCGGAACGTGTACAGGCCCGTCAGGAACACGCCCGCAAGCGCCGCAGCGAACAGCGCCCAGTGCGACTGCGGCGAGCCATACGAAAAGTAGACGATTGCTTCCTTGCTGGCGAACCCGCCGGTCGGCGGCAGGCCCGCCAGAGCGGCTGCCGCGATCAGAAACATCCAGAACGTCAGCGGCAAAGCCCGTCGCAGGCCGCCCATCTGGAACAGGTCCTGCTCACCCGAGAGGGCGTGGATGATCACGCCGGCGCCCAGGAACAGCAGCGACTTGAAGAACGCGTGCGTGACGATATGGAAGACGCCCGCCGCCCAGGCCCCGATGCCCAGAGCCAGGAACATGTACCCGATCTGGCTGATCGTCGAGTAGGCGATGACGCGCTTGATGTCGCGCTGTGTGGCGGCGCTGACGCCGGCAATCAGGAGCGTGGCGGCCCCGATCATCGCCACCAGGAGCATCACCGGCGGGGCCAGTTTGAACAGGACGTGCATGCGGGCGATGAGGTACACGCCGGCGGTGACCATCGTGGCCGCGTGGATCAGCGCGCTGACGGGCGTGGGACCGGCCATCGCGTCGGGCAGCCAGACCTGCAGCGGCAACTGGGCGCTCTTGCCCACCGCCCCGGCCAGCAGCAGCGCCGCAACCGCGACAGCCAGCGTGCTGCCGGCGGGCCACTGCGCCGCCGCCTGCGCCAGCACCTGCTGGATGTTCAGCGTGCCCAGCTTGTCAAAGATCAGCAGCAGGCCGACGATCAATCCAATGTCGCCCAGGCGTGTGACGATGAACGCCTTGCGGGCGGCGCGGCCGTTGGCCTTGTCGCGATACCAGAAGCCGATCAGCAGATAGCTGCACAACCCCACGCCTTCCCAGCCCAGGTACACGGCCACCAGGTTGTCCGCCAGCACCAGCAGCAGCATCAGGGCGACGAAAAGGTTCATGTACGCAAAGAAGCGGCTGTAGCCTTCGTCGCCGGACATGTAGCCGATCGAGTACACGACAATGAGGAAGCCCACCACCGTCACCACCAGCATCATCACCAGCGACAACTCGTCCAGCCGCAGCGAGATCGCCACGTCCAGACCGCCCACGCGCATCCATTGCCACAGCGGTTGCGTGAACGCCCCCGCCGCCGGCGTCTGAGCGATAAACTGCCACGCCGCCGCCACCGCGACGATCATCGCCCCGCCGGCGGCGCCTGTGCCCAGTGCCGCCGCAACGCGACGCGGCAGCAGCGGGCCCAGTAACGCCAGGGCCGCAAAGCCTGCCAGCGGCAGGGCCGGAACTATCCATAGCCACTCGAGCATATCAGCCTTTCATCGTCGCCGCGGCGCCGCTGTCGAGCGTGCCCAACCGCCTGCGGAACTGCAGCAGCAGTGCCAGGCCCACCGCCACCTCGGAAGCCGCCACCGCCAGAATGAAGATGAACATGATCTCGCCGTCGACCTGGCGCCAGCCCGCCCCGGCGGCCACCAGCGCCACGCCCGCGGCGTTGAGCATGATCTCGATCGACAGCAGCATGAACAGGAGGTTTCGCCGCACCAGGACGCCGATCAGCCCCACCGCCAGCAGCGCCGCGCCCAGCAACAGAGCGTGTTCCATCGGCACCACGGCGGTCATGGGTTGCCTCCCGCGTCATGGTGACGGGTGAGATTCTCCTGCGGCCGTGCCAGGTGATACGCCCCCACCAGCGCCGCCAGCAGCAGCAGGCTCATCAGCTCCACGCCCAGCGCATACGTGCCGTACAGCGCCGCGCCCACCTCCTGGGGCGACTGGCTGGCCGCGGTGTCCTGCACCAGACCGCTGCGGGCGTAAACCCAGACCAGCTCGCCCAGCAACACCGCCGCCAGCGCCGCTGGGCCGATCCAGGTCCGCAACGCGAACATCCCGCTGGGCGGCTCGGCGCGGCGAAGGTCCAGCATCATGATGACGAACACGAACAGCACCATGACCGCCCCGGCGTAGATGATGACCTCCAGCGCAGCGACGAACGGCGACCCCAGCGCAAAGAACACCAGCGCCACCGCAAGCAGCGAAACAATCAGGTACAGCAGCGCGTGAATGGGGTTCGACCGCGTGACGACCATGATGGTCGCCGCAATGGCAACGGCGGCCGAGATGTAGAAGAGGAAGTCCATCAACCTACCGCTCCAACAACAAAGAACAACCGACGACGAGCACGATCATCCACCCATCCATCCATTCATCCATGATTCCATGATTCCATCATCCCACTCTTCCGGAGTATGGGCGAGACGCCCGTGCTACGGCATCAGGCCCATCACGTCGACGGGCGGGCGTTCGTTTTCGGATTCCCCTTTGTCCTTGTCCTCGATGGCCACGCCGGCCACTCGGTAGAAATTGTATTCGTGGTACTTGCCCGGCCCGTCGATCAGCAGGTCTTCTTTCTCATAGACCATGTTCTGGCGGTCATACTCGCTCATCTCGGCGTCGGGGGTGAGCTGTATCGCATACGTCGGGCAGGCTTCCTCGCACAGACCGCAGAAGATGCACCGCGAAAAGTTGATCCGGAAGAATTCCGGGTACCGCCGGCCGTGCTTGTCCTGAGTGGCCTGCAGGGCGATGCAGTCGACCGGGCATGCCGCGGCGCAGAGATAGCAGGCGACGCACCGCTCGCCGCCATCGGGGTCTCGCGAGAGGATGATGCGTCCGCGCCATCGCGGCGGGTACGGGCGCCGCCGATCGGGGTACGGCACCGTCGCGCGGCGGCGGAAGGCGTGCTTGAACACCAGCGCCAGGCTTCGAACGATACTGAACATCTTTCACCTCCCCCGCGCCAGCACGATCGCCCCGGTAACCAGCAGATTCGCCAGCGCCAGCGGAAACATCACCTTCCAGCCCAAGGCCATCAACTGGTCGTACCGAAACCGCGGCAGCGACCCGCGCACCAGGATGAACAGCGAGATCAAGAGCAGCGTCTTGATCAGGAACCATGCCGCCGGCGGCAGAACAGGCCCGGCCCATCCGCCGAAGAACACCGTCACCACCAACGCCGCGATCAACGTGATGCCCACGTACTCGCCCACGAAGAACACGGCGAACTTCATGCCCGAGTATTCGCTGTGAAACCCGGCCACCAGTTCGGTCTCTCCCTCGGGCAGGTCGAAGGGCAACCGCCGCGTCTCGGCCAGGCCCGCGATCAGGAACACCACCAGAGCCGCGAACTGCGGAACGCAGAACCACAGGCCCGCCTGGGCGTTGACGATGTCGACGAGACTGAACGAACCGGCCTGCACCACCACGCCCATCAGCGAGAGCCCCATGAACACTTCGTAGCTGACCATCTGCCCCACCGCCCGCAGCGCCCCCAGAAGCGGGTACTTGCTGTTGGACGCCCACCCGCCCAGCACGACGCTGTAGACCGCCATCGACGACATCGCCAGGAAGAACAACAGCCCGATGTTCAAGTCCACCACGTGCAGTCCCGGAGCCACAGGAACCACCGCAAACGACAGCAGCGCCGCGATGAGAACGATGGCCGGGGCCGCCACAAACACCGCCCGGTCCGCAAACGGCGGGGTCCAGTCTTCCTTCCAGAACAGCTTGATCATGTCGGCGGGCAACTGCAGCAGTCCCCAGGGCCCCACCCGGTTGGGCCCGTAGCGGTCCTGCCACAGCGCCAGCAGCCTGCGTTCGACCATGATCAGCCCCGGCGCGATGACCATCACCCCGGCCAGCACGACGACAACGTTCAGCAGCAATCGCCAGGTGTTCATTGCAGCCCCCCCTGCCCCGAGGCCGCCTGAATGACCCCCCAGTCCGGCAGCGACAGGCCCGGAAGGGCGGGCAGGCCCTTGGGCAGCGCCGCCACGCCCCGCGGCAGCGACGGGCGCAGCCGCACCTGGAGCTTGATGGCCACGCCCTGCACCAGCAGCACGACGCGCCCGCCTTCGTCCACGCGAAGATCTCCGGCGTCGTCGGGATTGATCGCCAGATGCGGCGGCGGCGCCAGTTGCGCCACGCCCGGCGCCAGATTGCTCAACTCGTCTGAGCCAAACGCCAAGTACGCCGGAATCACCAGCCACTGCCCGACGCGGCGCTCGAACGGCGGGGGGATGTCGCCATAGTACGCGCGGCGGTTGTCGGCGGCGGTCGTGATGACTACCCGCCCGGGGTCGCCGCCGATGAGAGGCCCGGCGACCTCGATCTGGAACTTGTTGAACGCCTGGGCGGAGTTCCAACCCGGCGCCCACGCGCGGGCGATGAGTTCCGGCGGCGGCTGCGTCTGCACACCCTCCATCGAGAACGCCAGCGGCGTGTCGACGTCCTGCGGCGGCTGGGGCTCGACCACGCCCGCGGCGGCGTGCATGGCCGTGCGCCCGCTGTAGCGGTGCGGCTGGCGAGCGACGCGCAGGCTGTCGATCCGCAGCGACGGCGACGGCGGCATGTCGGCCGCGCCCGCCAGCACAGGAACGTCCCGCGCCATTTCCTCCAGCACCTCCTGCCACCGCTGCCATGGCGCCAGCTCGAACTGCCCGGCGGCGTGAGCCAACCGCCCCAGCCACTTCCAGCTCTCAAGCACGTCGCCGCCGGGTACGAAGACCTGGAAGAAGCGCTGGGCACGCGTCTCGTTGTTGACGAGCGTGCCGTCGCCTTCGGCGAAGGTGGCCGCCGGCAGGACCACTTCGGCGCGCTGCGTCGTGGCATGGGTCACGCAGTCGATGGCGATGACGTGCCTGGCCCGGTGCAGCAGTTCGTCAATGACCTCCTTGGACGCGTGGCCGTAGAGGTTGCTCTCGACCACCAGCAGCGACTCGGCCCGGCCTTCGCGGAAGGCAGGCAAGGCGGCTTCGATATTGTCTGCCGGGATCATCGCCAGGCCCATGCTGTTGCACGCCGGAAGGGTGAACGACAGTCGCGTCTCGGGGCGTTTCCTGCGCAGGGCCCAGGCGACATTGGCCGCGGCGTAGAGAACCGAGTCGCTGCCGCAGGCGATTCCGGAGACTACCAGCGGGCGCTGCCCTTCCAGAAGCGCCTGGGCGATCCGGGCGGCCAGGTCGATCATTTCCGGCGGCAGATGCTCCACGTCGGGGGCGTCGGGGTCGATGCGGTGGGCGACGGCGAACCCGAGGCGGGCGACGTCCTGCGGGGCGGCGCGGCAGGTGGCGGTGGCGATGTCGTCCAGTTCCGTCCAGTCCGGCGAGACGATGAAGAACGGCCCGCGCTGGATCTGGATCGCCTCGCGAATGGCGACGTCTTCCCAATCCGGCAGATTGTGATGCGCCCGCGCCTCGGCGATGGGCTTCTCCAGCACCGCCTGGCGCAGCGCCAGGGCGAGCATCGGGGCGGTGTTGTACACGTCCTCGCCCAGCACCAGCACCGCGTCGGACGAGTCCGCCTCGCGCAGCGAGGCCGCCGGACAGGGCCCGTCGCGCAGGATTTCCTGGATCAGCCCCGCCAGGCGATAGTGCTCGTGCGTCATCCCGTGGAGGAAGCGGTTGGCCCCAACCAGCCGCCGCAGGGCGACGTTGGTCTCCAGCGACGCCCGCGGCGAGCCCACCCCCAGCACCTTGCCCCCGCGCAGGATCTCCGCCGCCCGCGCCAGCGCCTCGCCCGGCGAGGCCTCCTGCAGCCGCCCGTCGCGACGCACCATCGGCGTGCGGATGCGGCGCGGCGAGTTGACGAACTCGTAGCCGAAACGCCCGCGGTCGCACAGGAAGTATCCGTTGACGTCGGAGTGGTATCGCGACAGTATGCGCCGCAGCGTACCGTACCGCTCGCCGGGGATGGTGTTGCACCCGACGGCGCAGTGAACGCAGATCGACGGCGCCGTCTGAAGATCCCACTTGCGCGTGTAGTGGCGGGCCAGCGTCTTGTCGGTGAACACCCCCGTCGGGCAGACCTCCACCAGGTTGCCCGCAAAGACGCTCTGCAGCGCGCCGTCGCTGGTGCGGCCGAAGTACACGTGGTCGTGCCAGCCCATGGCCGTCAGGTCGCGCCCGCCGGCGAAGTTGCGGTAGAACCGCACGCAGCGGTAGCACTGGATGCAGCGATTCATCTCGTGCGTCAGCAGCGGACCGAGATCCTGGTTGCGGAACGTGCGCTTGGCAAAGCGCGTGCGGCGGTAGACGTGGCCGGTCATCACGGTCATGTCCTGCAGGTGGCATTCGCCGCCTTCGTCGCAGACGGGGCAGTCGTGGGGGTGGTTGAGCATCAGCCACTCGATGACCTTGCGGCGGAACGCGACGGCCTCGGCGTCGCTGATCGAGACTCGCATGCCGTCGGCGGGAGCGGTCATGCAGGCCATGACGATCCTGCCGGGGTCGTCGTCGCGGCGAAAGACTTTCACCGCGCACTGGCGGCACGCCCCGACGGAGTGAAACGCCGGATGCCAGCAGAAATACGGCACGTCAAACCCCAGCGACAGGCAGGTGTGCAGCAGGTTCTTCCGCAGGTCGGCGAAGTCGAAGGCCTTATTTTCGATGTAGATCCGGGGCATGCCTATCTCCACGGACAGCGATGCTCGCTCAGGTGCCGCTCGATGTCGCCGCGGAAGTATTGCAGGGCGCTGCCCAGGGGCATCATCGCCCCCGGCGCCAGGGCGCAGAACGTGTTGCCCGGGCCCAGCAGGCGCGCGTGCTCCTCGAGCACCTGCAGGTCCTCGTCGCAGCCGCGACCGGCTTCGATCTCCAGCAGCGACTTGAGCACCCAGGGCAGACCCTCGCGGCAGGGCGTACACCAGCCGCACGACTCGCGGGCAAAGAACTGCTCCAGGCTGATGAGCATGCTGACCGGGCAGGTCCGGTCGTCGAGCACGATCATGGTGCCGGTGCCCAGGTTGCTGCCGGCGGTGCTCACCGAGGCGAAGTCCATCCGCACGTTGACGTGCTTTTCCGTCAGAAACGCCGTCGAACCGCCGCCGGGCAGCAGGCCCCGCAGCGCGTACCCGCTCGCCATGCCGCCGGCGTGCTCGTGAAGAATCTCCCCCACCGTCGTGCCCATGGGCAGCTCCCACAGCCCCGGCCGCGCCACGCGACCGGAAGCGCCGTAGATCTTCGTGCCGCCCTCGCTGGTATGCGAAAGGTCGAGGAACCACTGCGGGCCGTGCGCCAGGATGTGCGGGACGCAACTGAGCGTCTCGACGTTGTTGACCGCGGTGGGCTTGCCCCACAGTCCGCTGGTGGCGGCGTAGGGCGGCTTGGAGCGCGGGACGGCGCGCTGGCCTTCGAGGGCGTTAAGCATGCCCTCCTCCTCCCCGCACATGTACCGCCCCGCGCTGACGTGCAGATGCACGTCCAGATCGAAGGACGAGCCCAGGATGTTGCGCCCCAGCAATCTGCCCCCGTACGCCTCGGCGATGGCTCGAAGCATCGCCGCCTGCGCCTTCTTGTATCCCCAGCGCAGGAAGATGTATGCGGCCTTGGCCTCGATCGCGTAGGCGGCGATGGTGGCTCCCTCGATCACCTGGAGCGGGTTGCCCTCGAGCAGCCAGCGGTCTTTCATGGTGCCCGGTTCCATTTCGTCGGCGTTGCAGACGACGTACTTGGGCCCCAGTTCCGGCTGACCCATTGGCACGAAGCCCCACTTCTTGCCCGTGAAAAAGCCCGCCCCGCCGCGCCCGCGCAGGTTCGACTTCTCCACCTGGTGCTGCACCTGCCCCGGCTCGAGCTTCAGCGCCGCCCGCAGACCGGCGTATCCACCGCCGGCTTGGTACTCCTCGAGCGTCAGCGCGCGGCGGTCGGGGCGGATGAGCCCTGTCAGCGGTTTGGCGTCAGGGTCAGGCATAACGCTCCAGGATCTCGTCGACCGTGTCGGCGGTCAGGTCGTGGTGCAGGTCCTCGTCGATCATCATCGCCGGCGCGTGGTCGCAGTCGCCCAGGCATGCCGAGGGCAGCAGCGTGAACCGCCCGTCGGTGGTCGTCTGCCCCAGGTCGATGCCCAGCCGCGTCTTGAGGTGCTCTCGCAGCGGCTGATATCCCATAATCCAGCAGCTCACCGAATCACAGATCAGGATCACGTGCCTGCCCACCGGGCGGCGGAAGATCAGGCTGTAGAAGGTGGCGATGCGGTCGACCTCCTCGGCCGTGACGTTAATGATGCCGGCGATGTCATGGACGGCCTCGGTGGAGACCCACCCGCGGCTGCGCTGGACGATCATCAGCGCCTCGGGCAGGGCGGCGCGGCGCCGCTCGTAGTGCGACAGGCACACCTGGATCTCCCTGATTTCCTCGTCTCGCAGCACGGTTTTCCTCAGCGATCTACGTCGGCCAGCACAAAGTCTATGCTCCCCAGCAGGGCGACCAGGTCCGGGATCAGTCCCCCCCGCGCCATCATCGGCACCATCTGGATGTGCGCGAACGACGGCGCGCGAATCCGCGTGCGGTACGACCAGTTCTGCCCGTCGCTGATGAGGTAATAGCTGCTCAGCCCCTTGGCGCCCTCGACAGTTGCACACGCCTCGCCGGGCCCGATGACCGGTCCCCAGCTCACAGCCAGGAAGTGCGTGATGAGCGTCTCGATGTCGTGCATGGTGCGGTCCTTGATGGGCGGCGTGGCCAGGGGGTGTCGGGCCTTGTAGTCGCCGGGGGGCATGTGGTCGAGGCACTGGCGGATGATGCGCAGGCTCTGGCGCATCTCCTCGACATGTACGACAACGCGGTCGTAGCAGTCGCCGTCGCGCCCGGCGGGGATGTCGAACTCGAACTGCTCGTAACCCCCGTACGGGGCGACCTTGCGAAGGTCCCAGGCCATTCCGGTGGCTCGGAGCATCGGCCCGGTGGCGCCCCACCGCAGGGCCTGGTCCGTCGACAGCGGCGCGACCCCGCGCGTGCGGGCCTTGAAGATGCGGTTCTTGAGCACCATCGCGTCGTACTCGTCCAGGCGGGCGGGCAGGTAGTCGAGAAAGCCCCTCACCAGCCCCTGCCAACCGTCGGGCAGGTCCTGCGCCACCCCGCCGATGCGGAACCAGCCCGGATGCATCCGCGCGCCGGTGATCGCCTCGGCCACGTCCAGCGCCCGCTCTCGGTCGGTGAACATGTAGAACACCGGCGACATCATGCCCACGTCCTGCACCATCGTGCCGTAGAAGACCAGGTGGCTGATGATGCGGTACAGTTCCGCCAGCATGATGCGGATGACCTTGGCACGGTCTGGCACGTCGATGCCCGCCAGCGTCTCCACGGCCATCACGTACGGAAAATTGTTCAGCACGCCGCTGAGATAGTCGACGCGGTCGGTGTAGGGGATGTAGGTGTGCCACGTCTGGCGCTCGCCCATCTTCTCGGCGCCGCGATGATGAAATCCTATGTCGCAGACGGCGTCGTCGATCTCCTGGCCGGACATTTTGGCCACGATCCGCAGCACGCCGTGGGTGCTGGGATGGTGCGGCCCGATGTTGAGGTACATGTGCTCGAACTGACCGCCGTCGCCGGCGGACATCCCCCACTGCTCGGGGCGGAACTGCATCATCTCCTCAAGGCTGGCGGCCTCGGCGTCGTCCATCTTGAACGGACCCATCTCCGTCGCCCGCGCGACGTGGTCCTTGCGCAGCGGGTGCCCGGTCCACCAGGGGGGCATGAGCAGCCGCCGCAGTCGCGGGTGCCCCTGGAAGCGCACGCCGAACATGTCGAAAACCTCTCGCTCATACCAGTCGGCGCTGGGCCACAGGTCGGTCACCGTCGCGATGGCGGGCTCGTCGCCCTCGAGGGCGGCCTTGAGACGCACCTGGCGATTGTTCTTCAGCGAGCGCAGGTGGTAGAGCACGGTAAAGTCCGACGGGGGCTGCCCGGGTCGGTGGTGGCGCCGGCGCTCGTCGATGGCGGTCAGGTCATAGAGCATTTCGAGCCCCCCGCCGGCGTCGCTGCGCAGATACGCCAGCAGCTCCGGCGCCGCCTCGGCGGGTCCCCAATAGGTTGGCACGCCGTCGGTTGTGGGCTGCACCGAGACCGCCCCTTGCGGGCAGCAGGCCTGGAGCCCCTGCTGCATCGGGTCGGGCAGTTCGTGCGTGGGCGGCGCGGGCAGTTTCATAGCGCCTCCGGCGACGGCAGGGAGCCCATTCCGGCGCGGGCGTCTCGCTTGAGGTCGCGCTGGCAGGGCAGGGGTCCGCGCGTGACGCCCTGCGGGCCGGCCAGCCAACTCAGCGGGCGGCGTTCGTTGCCGACAGCGTCTCGCAGCAGGAGCAGGCCGTTCATGAACGCTTCGGGGCTGGGGGGACAGCCCTGGATGTACACGTCGACGGGCAGAAACGAGTCGACGCCCTGGACGACGCTGTAGATGTCGTACATGCCTCCGGAGTTGGCGCACGAGCCCATCGAGATGACCCATCGCGGTTCCATCATCTGCTGGTACAGCCGCACGATCACCGGGGCCATCTTCATGAAGACCGTTCCGGCGATGACCATCACGTCGGCCTCGCGGGGCGTGGAGCGGATGACCTCGGCCCCGAAGCGGGCGATGTCGTATCGACTGGTGAGGCTGGTGGCCATTTCGACATAGCAGCACGAGAGTCCGAAGTTGAACGGCCAGAGCGAGTTCTTGCGTCCCCAGGCGACCATCTTCTGAAGGCTGCCCAGGAGGACTCCGGCGCCGCCGGAACGTCCGTCAGGCGCCCCGGAAGCATGCCCCGCCGCTTGGTGCCCGCCGCCATGTTTCACGATATACTCCCCTCATCGTCGGGCGATCGTGGATGGGTCGTGGCCGAGGCGCTCCAGTTCAGCGCGCCGACGCGCCACAGGTAAAACCAGGCCAGGATCAGCAGCGCCGAGACCATCGTAACCAGTATGAATCCGGGCCAGCCCGTCTGCCTCATGGCCACCGCCCACGTGACGAACAGGACGATCTCCAGGTCGAAGATCACGAAAAAGATCGCCACCAGGTAGAAACGAGGCGCCAAGCGCAGGCGCGACCCGCCCGTCGGGACCATGCCCGATTCGTACTGCTCAGCCGTGGCACGCTGGCGGTGGCGCTGGCCCAGCACGTGCGCCAGACCCAGCATGCCCGCCACCATCGCCAGCACCGCGGCGGCATAGACGGCCAGAGGCCACTGCGGTCCGCCGGCGTCCTGGACCGTTGCCAGAAGTAATGTCACATGCACTCTCCACCGCCACAGGCAAAAGACACCAATTATATGCAGGACATCCGCCCTCCCTCGCCGCGGCCGCGATTACCACAAAGACCAAGAGAAGTGCCCTGAAAATCTTCTTCCCCCGGCCGCTGCGGCGGCGTACTACACTTCAGCAGCATCTAGGAATGACATCCGTTTAATTAGCCGATAACGGTAGGGACTGGATGACGCCACAGCTATGAGCCGACATTATTCTCAGCAGACCTGCCGCGAACTGGCTGCGGCTTTCGATCAGCAAAACCTGATCCGCCCGATGCGCGTCACGCGCTTCGAGAGCGGGCAGGTCCTCACGTACGACGTGACGGGCGTCTGGCCGGCGCGCAAGGCACGCGTAGGTCTGGTCGTCGAGCGATTCGTCGGCGGCGGTTTTGCCGGGCAGGTATACCAGGTCACGGTCAACTCCATTGACGCCCCTGACGGCCCCGTCGCCGGCCTGAGCGTCGGCGCCAAGTGCGCCATGAAGATCCTGGTTCCTCCTTCCCGCGGTGCAGAGGCGTTTAGAAATGCCGTCTACTTCGCCGGCTTCCAGGCGCCGTTCGCCCTGCAGGTGAACCCCGCCGCCGCACGTGCCGGGGCGCTGTGGCAGAAATTCATCCGCCGCGCCGCTGCCCTGAGACTGGGCAGCGAGCAGGCCGTCGTCGACATCTTCTGCACCTTCGTCGACCCCGCGCTGGGCAGTTGCGGCGAGTTAAGCGAGTGGATCAACGGCCGCACCTGGCGCTTCGAAGCCAACGACCACCTGGACCTGCTGGCGCTATGGCGACGCGGCAAATTGCAGGACGCCGCCGAGGCCGGTTCGGCAGAATACCGGGCCAAGCGGCAGTTCATGGCCGACTTCGTGACGCTGCTGCACGACATGGGCGCCCACGAGTTCGCCCGGCAGTACGAGTGGTCGACGTGCAAGAGCCAGCCCAACTGCCTCAAGCGCCTCGAGACTGAAGGCAGGCCGGCCGAGGGACTCACGGCTGTCGATTTCCGCGCCGGTCTGGCGCTGCTGGCGTGCCTGCCGATGAGCCCGGGCGACTTCAAGCTCATCGGCAAGGGGCTTGCACGAGGCCGCCTGGTCCAGTTCGACCGCGGCGACCTGCGCAAGCTCGACGCTTTCATCGTCCGCCATCGCGAACACTTCGCCGACATGCACGACGCCCTGGCCGAACTGCGGGCCGACGAGGAAATCTATCGCAACAGCCAGATCGACCTGGCCGGCAACCACGTTCGCCTGCTGCACAGCCGCCGCCTTTGGGCGGGCATCGCCGACGCGACGGTCAACGGCTGGCGAATCAGCAATGTCATCGATGACGCCTGCGCCGCCTCGTTGAAGCGCAGCCGCCTGCGCGTGGTGCTGTTCGCCCTGGCAGGTTGGCTGGGCGTTGCCGGTGTCGCCGCCGCGGCGGGTGCGGCAGTGTGGGCGCACATAGGCGGATTCCTCAATATCACGCTGGCGGCCGGGCTGGGCGTTGGCGCCGCGGCGTTGGTTTTCGCCGGCAGGGCCGTCCGCACGCTCTGGGGCCGCGGCGACTACCGCCGCCACTGGGGCAGAGTCCTGACGAGCTTCGACTACTTCACCCGCGCCATGCGCGGGCGCATGATCGAACGGATGATCGAATGGGTCCGGGCTCTGCGCGTGGATTCACGCCACGCCCGCCAGTTTCTCCAGCAACCCTGGCGGCAGATCTATCACCTGCCACTGTCGGTAGCGCCGGTGTTTCTGCACCGCCTGTTAAGCGACGCCACGTATGCTGTGACGTTCATCAAGGGCATCGTGCTGCGCCCGGTGCAGTTGTACTTCAACCCCTCGTTGCGCGAGCAGTGGATGCGCGACATGGTCGCCGACGGCCACGCCCATGGAATGCTCAGCGACGCCGACCGCGACGCCATTCTCTCGCGACTGGGCGAACCATACATCCAGAAGTATCTCAAGTGCCTGGCGGTACACGTCTGCACGCTGCCGATCACGCAGGTGGTCTCCCTCGCCATTGCCGTCTGGTATGTGCTGAGCAATCCGCAGATGAAATGGGAGCAGGCCTGGGGCGTGGCGGTGGGCATCCTGGTGTTCTTCCAGGTCATCCCGGTCTCGCCGGGGTCCCTGGCGCGCGGGCTGTATGTGCTGTACATGGTCATCCGCGAGCGCAGCGTCAAGGACTACAACATCGCCCTGTTCCTGGGATTCTTCAAGTACATCGGGTACCTCGCCTTCCCCATCCAGATGGCGTACCGATACCCCGAGCTGTCGCGATTCATGGCCGGGCACTGGGCGACCGGGGCGGTGCATATCGTGCCGGTCTTCGGCGAGCGCGGGGCTCTGCTGGAATACGGCGCATTCAATCTTTTCTACAACCGCCCGCTGACGTTGCGGCGGAAGATGGGCGAGCGCGCGGCGCAGCGCCGCAGCCTGCCCGTACGCCTGTGGCACGTGGCGCCCGTCGCCGTGGCGACGACCGCTCTGCTGATCGGCGCCGATTTCGGCTTCCGCCGCCTCATGAACGATCTACCCCACCTGCGCGAGATCGCGGTGTGGGTCATGTGGCCGGCGCTGGCGGTGGGAATGCTCGTGGCGGGGCTGGCGGGCAACATGTCGCCTCTGCGCCGCGTCGCCTGGGCGGCGATGACGGGTGTGATCATCGGACTGCTCTACACCTTGGCGCACTGGGGCCTGGAGCAGTGGCTCGAACCGCCGCGCCTGGGCGTGTGGGAAACCCTCTGGGAGATCACCGAGAGCTTCATGAAACGCGGGTTCTTCATCGGCGTTTTCGCAATGATCGGGGCCGTGCTGGAAGAACTGTTCGTCTTCAGGAAGACCCCGCACGCGACGGCAGCCGCCCTGCCCCTACAGGCACCCGCCCTGGCAGAAGGCGTAGCGGAGCAATAGCTGCGAGGCGATATTGGCGTAAACGCCGGCGGCGATGTCGTCCAGCAGCACACCCCACCCGCGCGGAAGACGTTCACACTGCCGCGCCGGCGGAGGCTTGAGCACGTCGAAGACGCGAAAAGCCGCAAACGCCACCGCGGCCGCCATCAGCCAACCGCGCCAACCCTCGCCCAGCGGCAGCAGGAGCAGCGCCAGCGATTGGCCGGCCCATTCGTCGATCGTACACTGGCTGGGATCTTTGCTGCCGAAGCATTCTTCGCAGTGCCGCCCCCAGGCCACGCACGCCGCCGACGCCAGCGCCGCAATGACGATCAGCGTGCCGTTGACGCAGACGCCCCGCCCGCCGCTGCCCCAGGCCACGGCCAGAAAAACGACGCACACTGCTGCCGAGCCCCACGTGCCCGGCGCGATCGGCAGATAACCCGTCCCCAGCCCGCTGAGGATGAACTTGCGCATCTCAGGCCCCGTCCATCAGCAGTTTGCGAGCCTTGCCCACGTAAGCAAAGCCGCTGATCACCGTGACGACGACCGCCAGCCAGATGCAGGCGGTCTTGAGCCAGAACGCCCACGCGATGTCGCGGAAGTCGGCCAGTTGGATCAGCACCACGCAGATCGCCACCGACTGCACGAGCATCTTGATCTTGCCGGCGTAGGTGGCGGGGAACTTGACGCCGCACGATTCGCTGTAGCCCCGTACCGCCGAGACGATGAACTCGCGGGCCAGGATCACCACCACCATCCAGGCCTGGACGCCGCTGGCCATGCCTCCGTGAAGCCAGCGCGGCATGTCGGCTTCGCGAAACGCCGTGGCCCCGTAGCTGGAGAACTGCACCTTCATCACGCCGGCGATGTCCAGCGCGGCGCTGCTGGGAATTGCCGCGTACAGGTCAGGGCGCATCGCGTAGTTCGAGCCCGCCAGCATCGCGAAGGCCCCCACCACCAGCACCTTGTCCACGAACGGGTCGGCGATGCGACCGAACGCGCTGGTCAGGTTCATCCGGCGGGCGAGGTACCCATCCAGCACGTCGGTAATGCCCGCCACGATGTACAGCACGAACGCCGCCCGCAGCAACGCCGGGCCCGGGCTCCAACCCTGCTCGTATATCCCCAGCAGCACAAAGAAAACGCCCGCCAGCACGATGCGGCCGAGCGTCAGTTGGTTGGGAAGCTTCCAGTTCATTCGGGCCATGCATTTCACCGCGGTTCAACAACCAGATCGTATCCGTCGCACCCTGTGACCGTGCCGGTAACAAAACTGCCGGCCTCGCGAGGCTGCGCCAGGTAGCACACGCTGTCGATGTCGGGCGCCTGGCCGCGATGGCGGGCGACGCAGCGCCCCCTCCCGTCCCGGCCGTCAACGAGGCATTCTAAACTCGCGCCCACCGCTTTGCCATTGGCGGCGAAGGCGATTTTCTGCTGGGCGGCCATGACTGCCCGCGCCCGGCGACGTTTGACCGCCGCGGGAACCTGACCGCTCATGTCAGCCGCCGCCGTGCCCGGCTCGCGCGAGTACTCGAACACGCCCAGGGCGTCGAAGCGGAAATCCTTCACGAAACTCAGCAACTCCTCGAACTGCTCGTCCGTCTCGCCGGGAAAGCCGACAATGAACGTCGTGCGGATCGTGATGCCCTTCACGTGCCGCCGCAGCTTTTCCAGCAACCGCTCGATGGCCGACCGCGTCACGCCCCGACGCATCGCCTTGAGGATCGCATCATTAACATGCTGCAGCGGAATGTCCACGTACGGCACGATGTGGTCCGCCGCGGCCATGCAGTCGATCATCGCGTCGTCGAACCGGTTGGGATACGCGTACAACAGCCGAAGCCACCGCACGCCCCTGAGCCGATCCAACTTCCACATCAGCTCTGCCAGGTGCCCTTTGGAGTGCGGCGGCATCGACGCCGCTATAGATGTTGTTTTTCCGGCCGTCCGCTCGCGCCAATCCCACCCATAGCTCGTCGTGTCCTGTCCAATAATGTTCAGTTCGACCGCTCCGCTGGCGATCAACTCGCGCGCCTCGCGCAGCACCGCCGCCACCGGCTTGGACCTGAACGGCCCGCGGATCGCCGGGATCGTGCAGAAACTGCACCGTCGGCTGCACCCCTCGCTGATGCGCAAGTAAGCCGTGTGCGGGGCCGTCAGGCGGAACCGCCCCGCGTCGCTGACCGCCGCCGTGGCGTCGCGCGTCAACAGCGACTGTCGCTCGTTGCCGCCCATGACGGCCGCGAGTATTTTGTCGCGGTCGTTGACGCCGACAACGGCGTCGATGCCCGGAGCCAGTTCGAAAAGTTTCTCCGCGTCGCGGTTGACCAGGCACCCGGCCACCACCACCCGCCGCGCGCGCCCGCGTCGTTTCTGGGCCACCGCCTCGGCGATGACATCCAGCGACTCCTGCCTGGCCGCCGAGAGGAACCCGCAGGTGTTGACGACGATCACGTCGGCATCGTCCATTGGCGCGCCAACGACGCACCCGCCCTCGGCCAGCGAAGCCATCATCTTCTCGCTGTCGACCAGGTTCTTGGGGCACCCCAGCGAGACCAGCGCGACCAGCGTCTTTTTCGTTCTCGAAGCCATACGCAGATAATACGCCCCCGTCGCCGTCATGGCGATGCGAATTGAAAAGCCCGCCGGAGCCTGCCGCAGTCTTCCGACGGGTGCGTTTCCGCGGTATAATGCCTTGGTGAGTGGAATAGAGGGATCCTGGCCATGAACGCGATTACGGAAGTCACTGTGCTGGAGAACTATCGGTTGCGTCTGCGATTTGCAGACGGCACAACCGGGACAGTCGACCTGCCGGATCTGGTAGGCAAAGGAGTTTTCCAGCGATGGGAGGATTACGACTTCTTTGGCAGCGTCGCCATCGGGGTCTGTGGTGAATTGCGATGGGGCGAAGACATCGACCTTTGCGCAGATGCCCTCTATCTGCGGGCCACCGGTAAGGAGCCCCAGGATATCTTCCCCTCGCTCAGGAAAGATCGCGCCCATGCCTGAACTCTGTCGGTTCTACGGGATCGTCATTCCTCCGCACTGTTCTTTTTGATAGGACATGGCGGCTGCGAAAACGACTGCCAAACGCCCAAGGCGTTCGTTGTGTTTGGCGGCCGAAGCGCATACACTCTTGTGTCCGAAAATCTGACACCGGAAGGAACACACCATGAGCGCTGCGATTGTTGAACTGGCCAAACGCCTGGGCAAGGCCATTGGCGAATCCAAAGTACTGGCCGACCTGAAGGCCGCCGAACAGGCCCTGCACAACGAGCCGGGAACGGAGGACATGCTGCGGCAGTTCCAGACGCACTCCACCAAGCTCGCCGAACTGGAAGAGCAGAACAAGCCCGTCGAGGTCGAAGACAAGCACAAGCTCCAGGAACTTCACGGCAAGCTGGTGGCCTCGGCGGCATTCAAGAAACTCACGTCCGCCCAGGTCGAGTACACCGACCTGATGCGCCAGGTCAACGAGGCCATCCACGAAGGGATGGGGGAAGAGTAAAGCGGGAAAATGGAATAGTGGAATAATGGAATATTGGGGGCGGCTGCCGGAACGTTTCCCATTATTCCATTATTCCATTATTCCATTATTCCATCACTCGATCATTCCATTCTTCCAGTTCTCAGAAGTCGTGCTGCAGTATGTCCTGCGTGCGGCGGCAGAGTTCCTGGGCGTAGTCGGTCCATCGCCCCTGGCCCCAGTAGCGGTAGCAACTGATCTGCGTCATCAACAAGTGGTACAGGGCGTTGCGATATCGCGGATCGGTTGTCGGCACGCCTTTTTCCAGCACCTTCTGAGCGAATAGCGCGCTGGTTTTCTCGATGGGGCCGATGACGCTGTCGTAGCCGCGCACCCACGAAATGTTGTTGGTCCAGCTTCCGCCTTCCATATGGAAATCGTGGCGCTGGTGGCGAAGTTTTTCGATGGTCTTTTCCATCTCTTCCGGGCCGGCGCCGTCCTTGAAGTTGTCCCAGATCATCTTCTGCTTGATGGGCTGGACGGGCGTGAAGTCCTCCGGGCGAATCCCGATGCTTTCGAGATACTCCAGATACTCGGTGACGTTCACCGGAGCTGTCGCGCTGCCTGAGGCCTGTGACATCACCTCCTGATACTTTGATGGAAACTCGTTCATCATGACGCCGCCGTTTTCGCCGTCGGCGATCTGCGTCACCAGCGGCGGGATGGACTTGCCCGCCAGTTCAACGCGCGACAGGCCGCAGGCTTCGTAATACGGCTGCATCTGGGCCACGAGCTTGGTGTCGCTGCCCTGGGTCTTGACGATGGCGGTGATGCTGAGCGTCTGTCCTTTGGAGTTTCGCGCGACGAGGCGATGCGGCTGATGCGGGCGCTCGATGCCCCCGCCGTCGGCGGGGCGCTCGATGGTGTGCTCCTGCACGAGCAGCCACGTGAAGCCGCAGTCTTTGAGCGTGCGGACGAACTCATAGCACACGTCGGGATGATTGGGCAGGGCCATCTCCGACGGCGAAAACCCGCGGATGCGCGACAGGGCCTCGAGCCCAAAGATCGAGGCGAAGAAATGCTGCCATGCCCGCACGTGCAGGCGATAGTCCTGCACCGGCGTCGACGGCGCCACCGCGTGCCCCCACGGCGCGCCAAGCCATTCCACGCAGCGCCGGTAACCGCGGTCCGCCGTGATCACCCGCAAGGCGTCGATGACGTCCATCGCCCCCATCTGCAGCAGCCCCTGCAGCAGACAGCCGGAGTACTCCAGCATCACGCGCGGATTCTTGCCGTCCTCGACGAGCCTGGGAATGAACTCCCCCATCCGCTTGTAGCACCAGCGGAAGACCGGCGCGTTGTGCCCGTCGCCGATGTCCGGGTGCTCCATCATGAACTGCAGGTGCCCGATGACCTCTGCCGTGCGTACGTCGTCGCCGCCGGCGGGCACCAGCGGCTGATGCATGTGCAGGGCGATGGCGAAGGCGCTGTTGAGTCTGGCGAAATCAATGCCGCTTTCGGGAAGGTAGACTACCCCCTGACCGCTGGTGGCCTGGGCGATACGCTCATCGTGGCCGCAGACTTGGGGCATCGAATCCAGTTGGGCCGACTCGTCAGTCATGGCGATTCTCCTGTTCTTGTAGGGCACGGGCGAGACGCCCGTGCGACTCATGGGCAAGATGCCCATGCTACGTCATCATCGTGCCTGCACGACGGCGGGGCACGAGCACGGCAACCCGCCGGCGGCGGGAAGGTAGCAGTGGACGGTGTAGTCGCGGATCATTCGCGCGGCGCTGAACCGCCAGGCCAGCGTGCGGATGGCGTTCTTCTGCCGAGCGACCCACTGGCGAGGAATCCCGCTCTCGTCCAAATTATAGAACAGCGGCACCACCTCGCGTTCGAGCACCTCGTACAGCGAACCCACGTCGGCGCGATCCTGCTGCTGCCAGTCGCTGTGCTCGTCGCCGCGACCGATCGCGAAGCCGTTGCTGCCGTCATACGCCTCCGCCCACCAGCCGTCCAGCACCGAAAGGTTCAGCCCGCCATTGAGCACGGTCTTCATGCCGCTGGTGCCGCAGGCCTCGAACGGGCGGTATGGGTTGTTGAGCCACAGGTCCACGCCCTGCACGAGATGGCGGGCCACGTTGATGTCGTGATCTTCAAGAAACACCACCCGCCCCGTCAGCCTCGGGTCGCGCGCGGCATTGAAGACCGATTGGATCAGCCGCTTGCCTCCGTCGTCGGCAGGATGCGCCTTGCCGGCATAGATGATCTGCACCGGCCGCGCTGGATCGTTCACCAGCCGCGCCAGGCGGTCCATGTCGCGCAGGAGCAGGTCGCCCCGCTTGTACGCGGCGAAGCGCCGGGCGAAACCGATCGTCAGCACCGACGGTTCCAGGCACGCTCGCGGGCCGGCGACAGGGTCCGCCTCGCCGCGCGCCTCGGCGGCCTTGCGCAGGCAGCGGCGCACGTACTCGACCAGGTGGGCCTTGAGCAACTGGTGCTGCTCCCAGAACTCCATGTCGTCGATGCGGTCGACCGCCGACCACATCCCATGGTCGTCCATGCGCTGCTGCCAGTCGTCGCCCAGGACGCGGCGATACATCTGACTGACGGTCACCGCCAGCCACGTCGCCGAATGCACGCCGTTGGTGATGTGGCCGATGGGCACTTCGCTCTCGGGGCGCTGCGGCCAGAGGCACCGCCACATGCGCCGGCTGACGCGCCCGTGCAGGGCTGAGACGCCATTGCGATGGTTGGACATTCGCAGCCCCAGCACGGTCATGCAGAACTCTTCGTTGCGGCTATCGGCGTCGACGCGCCCCAGCGCCATCAGGTCGCGATGCGAGACGCCCAGTTGCCGCCGCAGGGGCCCCAGCGTCTCCTCGATCAGCGAATTGTCGAACCGATCATGGGCGGCGTCGACGGGAGTGTGCGTGGTAAAGACCGTCAGCGCCGAGACGCGGTCTTTGACATCTGCAAACGTGCGGCCCTCGCGCTGCATGAGCATGCGGCACATGTCCAGCGCGGCGAAGGCGCTGTGGCCTTCATTGAGATGGATCACGCCCGGCGAAAGGTTCAGCGCCTCCAGCGCCCTCAGGCCTCCGACGCCCAGGATGAGCTCCTGCCGCGCCCGCACGCGCACGTTGCCGCCGTAGAGCTGGCTCGTCAGGGCGCGGTCGTCGGGATTGTTGCCCTCGACATTGCTGTCAAGCAGGACCAGGCGGCAGCGCCCCACGCGGGCCGTCCAGACCGCCACGCGGATCTCCGACGAGCCCGTCGCCAGCGGAATGATCAGCCGCTCGCCGCGCTGGTCGCTCGCCTGCTCCAGCGGCAGCATCGTCACGTCGGACGCGAAGTAGTGCTCCCTCTGCCAGCCGCCGGCGTCGATGGTCTGGTTGAAATAGCCCTTGGCATAGAAGAGCCCCACCGCCACCAGCGGCAGTCCCAGGTCGCTGGCGGCCTTGAGGTGGTCGCCGGCCAGCACGCCCAGCCCGCCGGCATAGGTCGGCAGCGACTCGTGCAGACCGAACTCGGCGGAGAAATAGGCCACCGGTCGCGCTCGCAGCACGCCGGCGTGACGGGCGGCCCAGGTGTGGGAATCGTTCATGTACGCCTGCAGGGCGTGGAAGGCATAGGCGGTGCGGGCCTCGAGGGCCAGGTCGGCCGCTCGAACCCGCATGAGGTTCTGGGGCAGCATCGACAGAAACAGAGCGGGGTTGTGGTTGGACTCGCGCCAGATCGGGGGGTCCAGGTCGCGGAAGATCTCGACGATCTCCGGATGCCACGTCCAGTAGAGATTACGCCCCAGCTCTCGCAAACGGTCGATCAGGTCCATGGCGGACTCCTATGGAGTGCGGCAGCCTTAGCTGCCGCTTTGGCTGTTGTTGGGATGCATAACGACCTTCGCCTGCCGAAAAACATCCAAAGCGGCAGCTGCTGCTGCCGCACTCCATAATGCTCCATCACACCAGCTCGCGATAGATGCCTTCTGTCTGCCCGGCGATCAGGTCCCAGTTGAAACCAAAGGCCGCCTTGACCCGTCCGCGTTCGCCCATCCACCGAGCGTGGGCAAAGTTGCCGAAGGCTTCCTTGACGCCCCAGCAGATCGCCCCCGGTTCGGCATGGACGAGAAACCCGTTCTCGCCATGCTGCACGACCTCGCGCGGACCGCCGTTGTGTGTGGCCACCACCGGTTTGCCCGCCGACCAGGCCTCGAGCACCACCAGTCCGAACGGTTCGTTGCGGCTTGGGACGCAGACGACGTCGGTGCTCTTGTAGAGGTTGATCAAGTCGCTGTCGGGTCCCATGGCGCCCAGGAAGCGCACGGCGTGGGCGACGCCCAGTTCATGCGCACGGTGCTGGAGGCGCTGGCGCAGGTGGCCGTCGCCGACGAAGACGATCTTGGCGTCGCCGAAGCTGTTGCACATGTTGTTCATCTCGGTGACGAAATCGTCACACAGGTCGATCGGGCAGCGGTGGTAATGCACGCCGTGAATCTGCTGATACGTCGTCTGCCCCTGACCCAGACGCGCGAAGACATGCACCTCATTGCCGCGGCGGCGCAGGGCGGCCGCCAGTTCAGTCACGTGAACGGCCACGCCCCCGACCACGATCGAATGAAGACTTTCCCACGAAAAGATGGCTATCCGCATATCCCGCCCCTTCAGTATCCGCTTCTAATTAGCCGCAGAGGTCGCTGAGGACGCTGAGGGAGAAGGAGCAGGTGCAAGGAAGAATGAGTGGATGCCGGATGGAGGATGGTTGGATCATCATTCCACCATTCCATTCCTCCGTTTTGGCATCTTCCATCTTCCTCTGCGTCCTCTGCGACCTCAGCGGCTCATTGCGAACTAGGCGTTCCACCAGTTCAGGTCGACTTTGGGGAAGACCACGTCATGCACGTCGGCATCCTGGATTTCGAACTTCTCCACGTCGCTGAGCTTGTTGAGATACCGCGAGTCTTCGTTGAGCTTCTCGGCGATATCCGTCAGGCACTCGAAGCGCGACACGTGCTGCATGAACCGCTTGATGCCGTAGTCGACGGCCTGCCCGCGCGAAATCACGAACGGCCAGTCGCTGGCCTGGAGCAGCAGCAGCTCACGGGCGGCTTTTTCCAGCACCTCGCGCAGTCGAGGCCGATTGCGCCACGGCAAATTGTATGTCAGCTTGCCGAAGTTCGTCTCGCAGCGGTACTCAATTTCCCACATCCAGTTGACCCGGTCGTTGGACCAGACGCGGTGGTCGCCGCCCTCGCCCCACGAGCCTTCGGGCAGGGCGGCCGACTTGTCCGGCGGCTGGCGCTTGAGTATCTCGGCGGCGGTGCAGAGTTCGACGTCCGGGTCCGAATTGAGCGTGAGCATGACGTCGCGCAGGAACCGCGGGCCCTCAAACCACCAGTGCCCGAACAGCTCGGCGTCGAAGCACGCCACCACCACGCCCGAGCGGCCGGTGCGGTTGCGGTAGTCGTGCAGGCGCGACTTGACCTGCTGGCAGAAGTGCTGGGCGTTCTGATAAGTTTTGCCCGGCACGTCGTCAGGATAGTACATCTCCTTGCCGCCCAGGTCCGTCTTGTGGTTGGTGATCTTCCAATACCGCAGTCCGCGCCGCTGACCGTAGCGCTTGTGAAACTCCAGGTACACCCCGTCGGCAGGGTACCCGATGCTGCCCGACCAGACCTGCTCGCAAATCTTCGGATCGCGCGCGAAGGCGGCGATCGTCCCGGTGCCCTGCCCGTCGGAGTTCACCAGCACCGGCTCGTGGACGTTCTGCCACCCGCGACCGGGATATCTGGCGCTCTCGTCCCAGCCGACCTTTCGCCACTGGTCGTTGCGGACCCACTCGCTGCGGCTGCGCTCGATGAGGTGGTTCTCGACAAAAAAATGCGTGATGCCCTCGCGGGCCAGGAGGCTTTCCATGCCCGGGCGATTGCGCCCCTGCCCCCAGGAGACGGTCGGGTTCCAGAACCCGCTGGGGCGGTAGGCGCACTCGGGCAGCCACATTCCCTCGGGCGCAAAGCCCAGGATGCGTTTCGAGCTGGCGCGCCCCGCCCGCACCTGGGCGAGGATGGAGGAGTCTTCCAGCAGCAGCGGCATGTACGCGTGCGTGGCGTTGGAGGTGAGGATCTCGATGAGCCCCTTCTCCGCCTGGCGGGCGTAGGCTCTTGGGATGTCCGAGTCGATCTGTTTGAACTGCGCGGCGCGCTCCTGGAAGAATTTCTCCCAGAGCGTCGCGAGGTGGGCCAGATGCTTCTGCCCCTGCTGCTCGAACTCGGCGCGGTCGGAGATCGCCCGCTCGGTGCGGTCCTGAAGGTACTCGCGGAACCCCGCCTTGAAATCGTCATGGGCGAGCTGCTCGAGCAGGATCGGCGTCAGCCCGATCGTCAAGCGCGGGTTGCCCTTGAGGAACTCGCACTCCTCGATCATCGCCAGCAGGGGCAGATACGTTTCGGCGGCTGCTTCATACAGCCAATCTTCCCCATGGGGCCACAACCCGTGACGCAGGACATAAGGCAGGTGACCATGCAGTACGAGGCAGAAACTTCCGGCAGTCATTCGCTCTCCAATTGGGAGCAGGCGGACAAGACGTCGCTGGCGACGGATGCTCCCATGACAGCCGGAACCCGAGCGGGTTTGCGGCTGCCTGAAAGCAACTGGGCGACCGCCTCCAGGGCGGCGCCTCCCATCCCGGGGCCGACCTGGCAGGCCGCCGGACGCGCCGCTATCACGGCGCGCTTGGGTCTAAAGCGAACATCGCGTTTGGCGCTCTCGGCCGCGGCGGTCTTACTGACCCGCACCGTGACGGTCATCGTCGTCCCGTCGGCGCCGCTGACAATATCATAGCAGCGACCCAGGGCCGCCGTCACGTGATTCCAGTCGCCTTCGATCGTCGCGCGGCGACCGTTAAACTGCGCAGGCAGCCCGGACCCCTGGAGCGTGTCGCGGCACAGTCGCAACGCCTGGGCGGCCGCGGTGGCCACCCCACCGGCCTTGAACGACAGGTCGGCCCGGACGCGGCACGCGGCGATCGGCGGCGCGGCGGCGGGCGCGGGGGCTTGCGTGACCTCGACCGGAGCGATGCGC
This sequence comes from Planctomycetaceae bacterium, assembly GCA_039680605.1. Lineage (NCBI taxonomy): Bacteria > Pseudomonadati > Planctomycetota > Planctomycetia > Planctomycetales > Planctomycetaceae > Planctomycetaceae bacterium. The sequence continues at coordinate 72,310 of JBDKTA010000022.1, forward strand.
AGCGCCGGCGCGGGCGCTGCTGCCGCCGGCGCCGGGTCGAATACCGCTAAGGTCTGGGCGGCGATCTGCTGCCAGGTGAACTGTTCTTCGACGAGTCGACGGCCGTTGTCGCCCATCCATCTCGCGCGGTCGAAGTTGGCGAACATGGTGCCCAGGCCCCAGGCTACCGAGTCGACTCGCGGGAAGATTTTCAGCCCGGTCTGCTCGTGCTGGACGTACTCGTTGGGTCCGCCGCTTTGCGTGACGACGACCGGCTTGTGCGCCGACCACGCCTCGAGCACCACGATGCCAAAGGGCTCGTTGCGGCTGGGGACGCAGATCACGTCGGAGAGCTTGAAGAGGCTCCGCAGGTCCTGCCCGCTGCGATAGCCCAGGAAACGCACGGCGTGGGCGACGCCGCACTGGCGGGCGCGGTTTTCCAAGCCGGCGCGCATCTCACCTTCACCGGCCAGAACCAGCTTGGCGTTGGAGTAGTGGCGAAGGACCGGCGCGAAGGCCTCCATCAGCAGGTCCGGACCCTTCTGCCAGACGAGCCGGCCGCAATAGAGGATCGTCGGGTCCATGGGCCCGATGTCGAGCGTTCGGCGCTGGGTCGCCACGTCGATGTCGAAATCGAACTGGTGGGCCATGACGCCGTTGTAGACCTTGGACACCTTGGCCGGCGGCACCTCGTACATCCACTGGATCTCGTTGGCGGTGGCCTGCGAGACGGCGATCACGTGGTCGGCCCAGTACGTTCCGGCGCGTTCCTGGTCGCGCACGCGATGAGAGCGCCCGTTGTGGAACACATTGCCGCAGCGGGCGTACTCGGTGGCGTGGACCGTCATGATGCAGCGATGGTCCGGGCGCCCCTGCTTGATCCAGATCATCGCGTTGGCGGTCAGCCAATCGTGGGCGTGTACGATGTCGAAGTGCCCTACCAGGTCCTCGAGTTCGAAGACGCGGTCCACGAAGGCGCGGCACATGTTGTTTACGTCGTCGACAAAGTCCCGGTGCCCGCTATATCGGCAACGATGATAATGCACGCCGTCGATCACATCGTGGTACGGCTGGTCCGGCCCCATCCGCGTGAAGACATGCACCTCGTGCCCGCCGCGGGCGATCGCCTGGGCCAGTTCACTGACGTGAACCGCCACCCCCCCCACGGCTATGGAATGCAGGGACTCCCACGAAAGCATTGCGATTCGCATCCTCACTCTCCTGTCCGGACGTTAAGTAAATCAAAGGCAGGTCCAATGCGGACTGGCGTGGCGAATTAGGTTCCCCTGCCGTTTCTGAAGGTGATCAATTATAGACATCAGCGGCCGATCGATAGACTTCCAGACATTTTTTTGCCGCCAGGTCCCAGGTCAGCGGAGAAATCTCCCGGCGGGCCTGGTGGCACAGCTCTTGCCCCAACTGGGGATATTTCAGCAGCGAGACGACGGCCTCGGCCATGCGGTCGACGTCCCAGTAATCGAGTTTCATCGCCCCGCGGGGCAGCACTTCGGCGGCCCCGGAATTATTCGACAGCACCACCGGCACGCCGTGCTGCACCGCCTCCAGGGCGGTCAGACCAAACGGTTCGCTCACCGAAGGCATGACGTACACGTCCGACATCCGGTACGCCTGCTGGACCTCGCGCCCGCGCAGGAATCCGGTGAACCGCACGTGGCCGCCCATGCCGCGCTGGGCCACCTGCTGGATCATCGCCGGTCCCATGTCGCCCCAGCCGGCGACGACGAACCGCACGTCGCTCATCCTCTCCAGCACGCGCTGAGCGGCGTTGACGAAATACTCCGGGCCCTTCTGCATCGTCAGGCGCCCCAGGAACAGCACCGTGCGCTGACGGCGGGGCTGCGGGTCCGGCGGGTCGGCCTCGGCCGCCGGTTCGATGCCGTTATGCACCACCTGCACCTTCTCCGGCGCCACGCCATATCGCTCGACGCAGATTCGCTTGGTCAGGTGCGAGACGGCGATGATCGCCTTGGCCGCGTGCATGCCCTGGCGCTCGATCTCGTAGACCGGCTGGTTGACGTCCGGGCCAGAACGGTCAAACTCGGTCGAGTGAACGTGAATGACCAGCGGTTTGCCCGTCGCCGCCGACAGCGCCTGGGCGGCGGGATACGTCACCCAGTCGTGCGCATGCACCAGGTCGAACGACTCGCCGCGGGTCATCTCGACGCAGCGCCGGGCGTATTCGCCGATGCGGCCGACCAGGTCGCCCTCGTACCCGCCCGAGGCGCCCGTGCCGACGATTCGCAACGAGTAACCCTCCAGCAGCGTGGTGGCACAGGCTTTCGAGCCTGTGGCCACAGCCTGGAAAGGCTGTGCCACCTGCCCCTGCGACAGCGGTGCAGACTGGTATGGATTGGTGATCGATGAGGGCACGGTGGTGAACGTCACGCGCCGCGGGGCGGCAATGTGCGGCGCACGTGCCCCTTCACCGCCGTCGGGGGCATCGGCGTCGACGGCCTTGGGCAGCACGAACAGAACCTGGAGGTCCAATCGAGACATGGCCCGGGTCAGACCGTAGCAGGCCGTCCCCAGGCCGCCGCTGATAAACGGGGGAAACTCCCAACCCAACATCACTACTCGCACCGTCGCACCTGCCCGCCGGCAAGCCCACAGCCGGTGCTGCCACGAAGATCATGGCGCACCGATAGCCGTCGGCCGCATCCCTACCGGCTTTGGGATAAGCGGGCGTGCCCCTGGCCCCCCGGGCATCACCGCTGAAAGGAACCTGAGCCCACGTCGAATGTCCGTCTGTTCAACAGGACGCGTTCATCTCGGATTTCAGTTGCGTCTCGGCCTCAAACCAGTTTTCCAGATCCTGGCCGACCTGGCATCCTTTGGCTTGCCAGATGGCCTTGGCCCGCTGGGCGATCTGTTCCTGGGTGAGGCGGTTTCGTGCCGAGGCGCTTTGCCTCCGCGCCGGCTGCCGGCTGGGACTGCTCTGGGTGGTGGAAGCACTGCGCATGCTCGCGCTGCTGTCGCTGATCATGGTCGAAACGTCGCTGTTGTTCTTTCGGGTCGTTCTGGCCATCATAAAACTCCTTTTGGGTCCCGGTTCAAGACAGGTCAACTTTCCCGTCACGAATTATATTCCCGTGAACGAGCTTTCCCTGAGCCTTGGGGAAAAATCACAGCGAAGGCGGAATGGCGCCTCGACGGCCGGAGGTGGGATGATGAATCCAGAAGGTGGATCTACGACTTGTCGGTCAAAGCCATGCAGTCCAGCTCGAAGAGCAGTTCATCGCGGCAGACGTCGGCAACGACGGTCACGCCCGGAATAGCCAGCTCCCGTCGGGCCAGCGCCTCGCCCAGCAGCGGAATATCGGCGGCGTGCTTGAAGAAGAACGTCGCGTCGGCGATGTCAGCCAGCGACGCACCGGCCTGGCCGAGCAGACCGTCCACCACATCCAGCGTGGTCTCCACCTGCCTGCGCGTGTCGCCGCGATGGAGGCTGATCCCGTTTTCGTCGATGGCGGCCGTGCCTGAAATATAGATCTCGCTGGCGCCCTTGCCGCCGATGACGGTCCCGCGCGAAAAGGCCGAACCATACTTGAAGGCCTCCTTCTGCCGCGAGTTGGTCATGCGCAGAATCTCAATTGCCCCAGGTTGATCGGGGATAATTGCCAGCACGTCCATCAGGCAGGCTGCGCCGAAGGGATTCGCGCCTCCGATACCGGTGCTGGCCGGCAGCAGCAGCGGATCCGACGAACCGTCGGGCATGATCCCGATCCGTCCGTATTCCGCATTGCGGGCGGTATTGAAGGGCCCGTACCAGTCCAGAATGTCGTCGATGTAAATCCACGTGCGAACCACGTGGCGGTACGACCCGCCGCGACCGCAAAGGAGCTTCTGGACTCGCTGGATCATCCGCTGCACCTGGGCCTGGCGTGAGTTGTCGGCCCCGGCGTTGGCGTCCAGACCATGCATGTTCTGGAGCATCACCCAGACGGCACCGTCCTGGCGCCAGGTCCGCCCGGTGACGGCGCCGTCCAATTCGACCGGTTCGATTCGACACGAGGCCGGGCCGACACGCAGTTGAATTCCGCCAGGGGCAGCTTCGTGCGACTGGCCATGGATACAGGTCAGCGGACCTTCGTCAGAGATTCCGCGGGAGGCCATGGCCTTTTGCCGCTGGATCTTGAGCCCCGCCAGCAGATCGGCCGGGGCAAAAACCCGCTCGTGCATGATCTGCAGACCAAGGCGGGATACTTCGCCGGCCGCCTGGAGGTACATCTGGCCAAACGCCGAAAGCGGGTCCTTGCACGGCGTCGTGGCCCTGCAGGAGATGATGGCCGAACCGTCCGCCACCGCAGCGACGTTCGACACGGCAACAGCAGAGTGAAGCGCGGTGTATTGAACCATGGACACAGTCTCTCCTGAGCTTATCATCATACGTCGGCGTCTCTTGACATGTAGTTTAACACGTGAAACAGAAGTGGATTGCGAAGGTTTGCTACTTTTCCTTCAGACGTTAAAAATAAAAGTGGACGTGCGAGCCAAGCGTATGTCATCACAGGTCGGGGTTTGTGTGACTTTCGTTCACTCAACCCGCACGTCCATTTTCTCAACACGCATCTGCAGTGCCACTCAAATCCAACTTCGGTCCAGCATTGCATTTGCCCTCCCGGGCAAGAACTGTCAAGGTGTTCTACTGAAGATAATATCGGGTGTTGTCCTTAGCTACTTTACAATATTTCCCACTTTTCTGTTTTTTACGGGCGAAAGCCATCCGTCTTAAAGATTCTTCACGCAATTCAGAAACCCGAGGTCTTGAGATGGTGATATGCATCCAGAGCCGCGGGGAACGGTTGGAGCGCCCGCTCGAAAATGCCCAAAGAGTACGCAATCGCCAAGCCGTAGTTGGTGATGGGGACGCCGGCCTGGCGGCATCGCAGAATCCGCGAGAGCATTTCGCGTCGGTTCCACATGCATCCCCCACAATGCACGATCAGCCGGTAACCTGTCACGTCATCAGGAAAGTCATGCCCCTGCACTGCAGTGACATCGAGCTTGCCGCCGGCGTATTGCGAGAGCCAACGCGGAATTTTGACGCGACCGATGTCCTCGCCGATGGGATGGTGTGAGCATGCCTCGGCCACCAGGACGCGGTCGCCGGGTCGCAGATCTTCGATGGCCATCGCCCCTCGAACGAACTCGCTCAGATCGCCCTTGTAGCGGGCGAAGAGCACCGAGAAGGATGTCATCGGCACGGCAGGGGGCGTGTCGCCGGCGACCTTGAGGAAGCCTTGCGAATCGGTTACCACCAGGGCGGGCGGGCGTTTGAGGCGGTCCAGGGCGTCGCGCAGTTCGCGTTCCTTGACGACCATGCTGTAAGCGTCGACATCGAGGATGTCGCGCAGCGTCTGCACCTGCGGCAGGATCAGCCGGCCTTTGGGAGCTTCGAGATCGATTGGCACCACAAGCACGACCAGTTCGCCCGCGGGCACCAGGTCGCCCACGATGGACGGGGCATTGATGAACTCCTCAGGGGCCTTGGCGATCAGCGCCTCGCGCAGGTCCAGGATGCCATCGCCCGCCTTGGCGATCGTGTAGACGCAGATGACCTTGAGGGCCTTGAGGGCAGCGGTGAGTGCGTCGCCGGGGCGGCCAAGATCGCTCTTGTTGAACACGGCGATCACCGGAATCTGCCGCCGCGTGAGCTCGTCCAGGATGCCCTGCTCGAACGCGCCCCAGTCTCCGGCCGCGGCGACGATGACGCCGACGTCCGTGCGATCAAAGATCTGCCGCGTGCGCGCCACGCGCATCTCGCCCAGGGCGCCCACGTCATCGATCCCGGCCGTGTCGATGAACAGCACCGGACCGATGGGCAGCAGTTCCATCGGCTTCTCGACGGGGTCGGTCGTCGTGCCGGCCACGTCCGACACGATCGAGACGCTCTGGCGCGTCATGGCGTTGAGCAGCGAGCTCTTGCCGACGTTGCGCCGCCCGAAGATGCCGATATGCAGGCGAAATCCCTTGGGGGCCTGGTTCATGACTGCCTCCGCGGGCGCGAGCCGAGTTGATTGACGCGATCGGCTGCCGTCAGGTCGTCAAACTCCTTCTCGCTCATGAGCTGGAGGTCAAGCACGACCTGGCGTACGCTCTTGGCCCCGTCGGCGGCGAGGCGCGCGACTTCGACGGCCTTGTCGTAGCCGAGCGTCTCGACCAGCGCCGTCAGCGAAGCCGTCGCGCCGTTGACAAACTTGCGGCAGCGCTCGGCGTCGGCCTCGATGCCCGCCACGCAGTGCCGCCGCAGGATGTTGCACCCCCTGGCCAGCAGGTCCAGGTTGGTCAGCAGGCAGTCGGCCACCAGGGGCAGGAAAGCATTGAGTTCAAGACTGCCCATCGAGCAGGCCGAGGTAATCGCCTGGTCGTTGGCGCAGACTGCCAGCGCCGCCTGCGTGACGGCCTCGGGGATCACCGGGTTGACCTTGCCGGGCATGATGGACGACCCGGCCTGGCGCGGCGGCAGGCGGATCTCTCCCAGCCCCGCCTCGGGACCCGACGAGAGCAGTCGCAGGTCGCTGCTGATCTTGATGAGGTTCGACGCGCAGGCCTTGAGGATGCCGCTGACCTCGACGAACACGTCGGCGTTCTGCGTGGCCTCCACCAGGTTCTCCGCCCGCGCCAATCCAAGCCCCGTCACGTCGCGCAGGTGCTCGACGGCCTTGAAGATGAACTGCCGCGGCGCGTCGAGCCCGGTCCCCACGGCCGTGCCGCCTAGGTTCACCACGCGCAGGCGTTCTTCGCACTTGTAGATGCGCCACCGGTCGCGTCCCAGCGCCTCGGCGTAGGCGGCCATCTCGCGCCCCAGCGTCAGCAGAACCGCGTCCTGGAACTGCGTGCGGCCGACTTTTACCACATCGGCCATCGCCTTTTCCTGGCGCTGGAACTCTTCGAGCAGTGCGACCACTTCTCGTTCGAGCGAGCGCAGCATGCGGATCGCCGCGATGCGCAACGCCGTGGGATAGGTGTCGTTGGTGGACTGGTGCAGGTTTACATGGTCGGCAGGGCTGAGGGTGTCATACTCGCCCAGCGGACGGCCGAGGATCTGCAGCGCCCGGTTGGCCAGCACCTCGTTGACGTTCATGTTGGTGCTGGTGCCGGCCCCGCCCTGGAGGGCGTCGACGATCACGTGCGAGTCGAGCATGCCTTCCATCATTTCGGCGCAGGCCTGTTCGATGGGCACAGCGACGCGCTCGCTCAGACTGCCCAACTCGCGGTTGGTCCTGGCACAGGCGAGTTTGACCGCCCCGTAGGCATGGACCAGTTCCGGATGCACCGGCCGGCGGGCCAGCGGAAAGTTCTCCACCGCCCGCAGTGTGTGGATGCCATACAGCGCCGCGGCGGGTACGTCGCGCTCGCCCAGGAAGTCGTGTTCTTTTCGGTAGTCGCTCATTGTTAAAAGAGATCGCGGATTTGGGATTTCGGATTGCGGATTCGCCACGAGGCCACAGCGAAGCATCAAAGATTAATCCGCAACCCGCAATCGCCAATCCGCAATGCTCAAAAATACAGGTCCCGCTGTCCGCCTTCGCGAATGCGATGGAGCTTGTCCAGCAGTTGCTTCTTTGCTGCGTCGTCGGGCAGCTTGGCCAGTTCCTGTTCGATCAGCGCCAGACCCGCCTGGCGCGTCTGGGGGGAGGCATAGTCGACCAGGTATTCCATCAGCGTCGTCAGGGCGTTGGGCGTGCAGAACCGCTTGATGAACCCGGGGATGGCGAACTCCATGAAGTGCTCGCCCGTGCGGCCCAGGCGGTAGCACGCCGTGCAGAAGCTCGGCACGTAACCGTCGGTCATCAGCTCGCGCATGACGTCATCGAGGCTGCGGATGTCGCCCAGGGCGAACTGCTCGCGCTCCATCACCTGCGAGTCGCCCGCTTCAGTGTAGCCGCCGATCTCGATGCGGCTGCCGGCGTCGATCTGCGAGACGCCGAACTCCATCAGCTCGCGGCGCAGGGCCGCTGATTCGCGGGCGGTCAGGATCAGCCCGGTGTAGGGAACCGCCAGGCGCAGCGTGGCGATGACGCGCTTGAAGTCGGCGTCGCCCACCAGCGGCGAGCTTTCCAGCTCGACCCCGCAGGCCGGCTGGAGGCGCGGGAAGCTGATCGTGTGCGGACCCACGCCGTACGTCTCCTGCAGGAACAGCGCGTGGGCGACCAGGCCCAGCACCTCGAACCGCCAGTCGTAAAGGCCGAACAAGGCGCCGATGCCCACGTCGTCGCACCCCGCTTCGAGCGCCCGGCTGACACCGTCGAGACGGTAGAGATAATCGCCCTTGAGACTCGATGGATGCACCTTGGCGAAGGTCTCGTGATGGTACGTTTCCTGGAAGATCTGGTACGTGCCGATGTTGGCGGCCTTGACGACGCGGTAGTCGTCGACGCTCAGGGGCGCGGCGTTGATGTTGACGCGGCGGATTTCGCCATGCCCGCTGCGGACGGCGTAGACCTCGCGCACACACCGGGCGATGAATTCGGCGTCGTAACGCGGGTGCTCGCCGAAGACCAGGATCATGCGTTTGTGACCGCGGTCTTCCATCGCCCGCACCTGCGAGGCCAGTTCGTCGCTGGTCAGCGTGCGGCGGACGGCCTGGTGGTTGGAGCGTTTGAAGGCGCAGTACTGGCAGTCGTTGACGCATTCATTGCCCACGTACAACGGGGCGAAGAGCACGATGCGGTTGCCGTATACGGTGCGTTTGAGCGTTCGCGCGGCGGCGAAGATCTCCTCGACCAGTTCCTCGTCGCGGGCGGCCAACAGCACGGCGGTTTCCTGGATGCTCAGGGCCTGTTTGTCCAGGCTCTTGGCGACAATCTCGCGGACGCGGGCCGGTTCGGGCGGCGCCGCGGCCAGCAGCGTTTGAAACTGCGCCTCGTCGATGAAGTCTCGCGCATTGGAACCGGGTTGTCTCTTCTGCGTCTGCGCCACTACGATACATCCTCCTGCCTCATGCTCATGTCCCTCCCATAGCGCGGCGAATCGCCGCGTCCCTGGCCGATCGTGCGCCCGATGGACTCGACGCGGCGCGACAGGCACTGCTGGCACGCCTCGGCGGTCTCATTGATGCAGGCTTTGCCCGGATAGATCGCATACAGGCTGCGATACTTCACCGGCGTGAGGTTGGGCATCACGATATTGGCCCCGCGCTGCAGTCCCAGTTCGCGCCCTTGGGCGGTATTGATGGTCGCCAGGGCCGTCGTGCTGGGGATGTTGGCCATCGGGCACATCAGGCGCGACAGGGCCAACACTTTATACGTCATCAACTCCGTGGCAGGGACCTGATAAATGGACGCGGGCGGGGGCTCGCCGGGCGCCCCCAGCGGCGTTCCCGGATGGGCGATCCACGGCCCCACGCCGATCATGTCCAGGTCCAGCCGCCCGAACAGCTCGATGTCGTTGGCCAGCGAGCCGTAGGTCTGGCCGGTGATGCCGACCATCACGCCCGAGCCGATCTCGTACCCGAGTTTGCGCAGCGTGGCCAGCATCGCCAGACGGTCCGTCCGCTTGGAGCCCAGCGGGGGATGGATCCGCTCGTACAGCGCCGGGTCGGAGGTCTCGAATCGCAGCAGGTAGCGGTCGGCCCCGGCTTCGCGCCAGGCGGCCAATTCCGTCGTCTCCCGTTCGCCGACGCTGAGGGTCACAGCCAGGGGCGTTCGAGACTTGATCTTTCGGATGATGTCGTAGAGCCACTGGCAGGTGACGCCGGGATCCTCGCCCGACTGCAGCACCACCGTGCCGTAGCCGAGGGTGACGGCCTTGTCCGCACAATCGAGCACCTCCTGCTCAGTCATGCGATAGCGCGTGACGTCGGCGTTTTCGGCCCGCAGGCCGCAGTACCCGCAGTGGCGGCGGCAGATGTTGGAGAACTCGATGAGGCCCCGCAGGTAGACCTGCGGACCGACGAAGCGGCGCCGCTGCTCGTCGGCGGCCCTCCAGAGATTTTCCAGCCGCTGCGGGTCTTCCTCCTGCAGCCAGCGAATGATGTCCTGCCTGTCCATTATGCGTCGGAGGCTTTCTGGTGCTGCTTGAGCGTCACCGTAAATATCGAACCCTCGTTGAGGCGGCTGGCGACCGTGGCGTCGCCGCCGTTGAGCTGGGCGAGTTTCTTGACGATCGACAGCCCCAGGCCGCTGCCGGTGATGTTGCGTGTCTTCTCGTTCTTGATGCGCGTGAACTCGCCGAACAGGCGAGGCACGTCCTCCTGGGCCATCCCGATGCCCGTGTCGGACACCGTCGCGGTGACGACCCCGCCCTCGCACGCCAGCGTCACGTCCACCCGCCCGCCGTCGCGGTTGTACTTGACGGCGTTGGAGACCAGGTTGTTGAAGATGATATCCAGCTCGCCGCGGTCGGCCGTCATCTCCAGCGCCGGCGGGGCGTGAAGCTCCAGCACGATCTTCCGCGGCGCCGCCGCGGCGGCCTGGGCCTCGATCGCGTCGCGTGCAGCCGCCACGGCATCGACGGCTGTCATCTCGCGGGCCTTTTGCCCCGATTCGATGCGCGTCAGATCCAGCAGGTCGAAGATCAGCTTCTGCATGCCGTCCAGACGCACCATGCTGCGGTCGACCATGTGGTCGTAGGCGGCCAACTCGTTGCCAGCCGTTCGGTCCTTCATGATCTGCAGGTAGCCCTTGATGGCGCCGATGGGCGCCTTGAGCTCATGCACGACCACCGAGATGAACTGGAACCGGACCTGGCGTTTTTCCTGCGCCAGGCGGCGGGCCTCGCGCTGGAGCATCAGGTGCTTGGCGGCCTTGCGGACAGCCGCCCGCAATTCCTCGGGAGTGAAGGGTTTGGCCAGAAAATCGTAGGCCCCTCGCTTGGTGGCGGTGATGGCCGTCTCGAGCGAGGCGTAGGCGGTGATCATCAGCGTGAGCATGCCTTCGCTGTGCCCGTTGACGCGCTCGAGCACGTCCAGGCCGCTGATGCCCGGCAGCTTGTGGTCCAGCAGGAGGATGTCCGGGTGCGCAGCGGCGATGGCTTCGAGGGCGGCTTCGCCGCTGTCGGCTTCCTGCACCTCGATGGCGACGTCGCCGTCGATCTCGGGCAATTGCAGCACGAGCCCCTTCAACGCCCGCTGCACGCCCATGCGCATGCCCGGTTCGTCGTCAACCACCAGAACTTTTAACGTTTGCGTCATTTATTAGAACCGATTGCGGATTGTGGATTTCGGATTGCGGATTAACCTTTTAACCTAATCTGCAATCCGAAATCCCAAATCCGCAATTCCTCACGAATCATTCTCGAACTTCCCGCGGCAATGTCACTGTAAATACGGTGCCGGTAGGCCCGGCGCCCGCGTCTGCGTTCGATTTTACACCAATGTCGCCGCAATGCATCTTTACAATCCCGTACGTCACCGCCAAGCCCAGACCGGTTCCCTTGCCGATCTGCTTGGTGGTGAAGAACGGCGTGAAAATCTTCTTCATGTTATCCTGCGGAATTCCAACTCCCGTATCTTCCACCTCAATTGTGACATTTTTTTCGTCGCCGCGGACGCGGACGGTCATCTGGCCGCCGTCGGCCATCGCCGCATAGGCGTTGCTGACCAGGTTCGTCAGCACCTGCGTGATCTGGTCGCCGTCAAGTTCGGCGACGGGGTCTTCGGCCAACCGCTCAACGCTGACCTTCACGCCCTGGGGCGCGGGCAAGGCCTTGAGGGTGCGGTCGACGAGGTCATGCACGTTGACGCTCTGGCGCAGCACCTTGTTCTGGCGGGCGAAGTTGAGCAGCCCCGAGACGATGCGCTTGCAACGGTCGGCCTGTTCGGCGATCAGGCGCAGGTCGCTGCCGAGTTGGGGGTGCTTGTCGGCCTCGTCCAGCAGCAGGTGCGAGTACATCAGCACCACGCCCAGGGGGTTGTTGACCTCGTGGGCGATTCCGGCGGCGAGTTGGCCCATGCTGGCCAGCTTCTCCGACTGCATGAGGGCTTCCTGCGTGCTGGCAAGCTGTCCGTTGGAAACGGCCAGTTCCTTGACCGTCGATCGAAGCTGGTCGATGGTGTGGGGCAGGCACATTTCGCTTTCGGCCAGGCCCTTGAAGATGGCCACGGCGTGCTCGCGGCAGGTGTCGTAACCGCAGGCGCCGCAGTTGAGCTCGTCCTGGGGCTTGATCTTGCCCATGCGGGTCATGATCAGGCCGATCTCTTCGTCGAAGGGCACGGCCATCCGCTCGTCGCGGTCGGTGTACCCGCGCGAGAGGTCCAGGTGTGCGAGGCGGTCCATGTACTGGCGCCACTGCCCGTCGTCCCGCAGGCGGGCCATCTCGCGGACATAATGGCTGATGCGACCGCGGCGGCGGAAGAGCGGTTGATCGCAGCTCATGCCCGGGCCCATGATGCATCCGGTGCAGGCCAGCAGCTCCAGCAGGCGCACCTTCAGGTCTCCGCTTTCGAACTCGCGCAGGGCCTCGATGAAGTTCGTGCGCCCGTCAGCGACCACCACGTCCTCGTGCATGAGATCTTCGTTGATGCCGGCCGCCTGGAGCAGCCCGCGGCTGATGGGGAACAGCGCCCCGGCCCGCCCATGCGGCGGGTCGAAATCACAGGGCGTGATTCGGGCGACGGCTTCGGGATCGAAAGCCGTCAAACGGCAGCTCGGGGGCGTCAGGGCGCCGGCGAGCATTTCGCGCAGTTCGACGAAGGTCAGCGCTGCATCGATCTCGTCGGGCGTGTTTTCGTTGATCGCCTCGCCCTTCTTGGCGATGCATGGGCCGATGAAGACGATCTTGAGATCCTTGCCATGGAGGTGGCGCAGGGCCCGGGCGGTGGCCACCATCGGCGAGACGACGGGAATCAGGAACGGGATGAGGTCCGGATGGTACCGCTCGACGAACGCCACCACGGCGGGGCAACTGGTGGCAATGAAACGGTCCTTGTTCGTCCGTGCCAGAAGGTCGCAATAGCGCTGGGCGACCAGGTCAGCGCCGAACGCCACCTCGTTGACCCTCGTGAAACCCAGCACGCGAAGCATGCCGACAAGCTGCCTGGCGTCGAGGTCTTCGAACTCGGCGGGAAAGCTCGGCGCCAAAATCGCGGCGACGGGGGCACCGCCCTTCAGCAGGCCCTGGACGGTCTCGATGGACCTCAAGACCTGCTTGGCGCTCTGGCTGCAGACGCGCACGCAGTTGCCGCACCCGATACAGCGCTTCGGGATGACCTCGGCCTGTCCTTCGACAATCCGGATCGCCTTTGCCGGGCATTCCCGCACGCACGTGTAGCAGACGCGGCAATGCTCGCGGATCGTTTTGACGAGGGACACGGGCTCCATAGGGCGCCAGTCCCCGCCGGCGCATCAGGCATGCTGGGCCGGTTGGGGGTCCTTCAACAGTTTGTGGATCTGGGCCTTGAGCTGCTCAGGCCGTATCGGTTTGTCCATCACGGCGTCGGTCTTGACCCAGGCCCTGGCTTCGGAGGTCGCAGCGGCGAAGGAGATGCCTGTCACCGACGCCACAGCCGTCAGCAGAATCACCGGCGTGTCAGGATAAAGGCGCTTGGAGTAATGGGCCAGAACGAATCCGGAATCCTTGTGGTCCATCATCAGATCCATAATGACCAGGTCGGGCCTGCTCGACAGCAGGGCCTCTTTGCCCTCTTCCTCGCCGCCGGCCGTCTGGACAGCATATCCGTCGTTGCGCAGGATCAGGCTCAACTGTTCGAGAACGTCGCAGTCGTCATCGACGACCAAAATCGTCTTGCTTTGGCTCATAAGAATCTCGCTTGTGCTCTAGTGGTTGGAATCCGATCGCGCCGGCGCCGTCTGGTTGCGATCGTGATAATGCGTGTGCAGCAGCTCATGGCTGAGTTTGCCCAGCGGCTGGCCCAGAAACTCCTGGTAAATCCGGTTGACCCACTGGTTCTTGTGGCTGACGCGCAGCGACTCGGTGCGGTCGATCTTGTACAGGGCTTCCATCCGCAGCTTGGTGGCCTCGATGTCGGCCCCCAGCGGTTGACCGCCGCCGCAGACGCACCCGCCGGGGCAGGTCATCACTTCGATAAACTGGATGTCCTTGCGTGCTCCGGAGCGGATCTCGTCGAGCAGTTTGCGGGCGTTGCCCAGCCCGCTGACGACCACGGCGCCCACTTCCAGACCGTTGACGTTCACGTGCAGTTCCTTGGACCCTTTGAACCCGCGCAGGGGCTGAATCTTCAGCTCCGCCAGTTCCGTGCCCGTCAGCAGGAAGTGCGCGCTGCGGATCGCCGCCTCCATGACGCCGCCGGAGGCGCCGAAGAGCTTGCCGGCGGAGGACCGCTCGCCAAAGGGGGTGTCGGGCGACTCGGGCGTCATCGCATCGAGGTCCACCCCGAACATCCGCAGCAGCAGGCCCAACTCCCGCGTAGTCAGCACGTAGTCCACGTCGGCGACGTTGCTGCGCCCCATCTCGGGGCGGTTGCACTCGAACTTCTTGGCCGTGCAGGGCATGATCGAGACGCTGACGATCTTCGACGGTTCGATCTTCTCGCGCTGGGCGAAGAAGCTCTTGATCAGGGCGCCCATCATCTGCTGGGGGCTCTTGCACGTCGAAACGTTGGGGAGGAAGTCGGGGTAAAACGTCTCGACGAACTTGATCCAGCCCGGCGAGCAGCTCGTCAACATCGGCAGCGTGCCGCCGCTCTTGACTCGCTCGACCAGCTCGGAACCTTCTTCCATGATCGTCAGGTCGGCGGTGAACGACGTGTCGAACACCCGCTTGAAGCCGATGTGCCGCAGCGCCGCGACCATCTTGCCGTCCACGTCGGTGCCGGCCTTGACGCCCGCCTCTTCGGCCAGCGAGACCGAGACGGCCGGGGCGTGCTGCACCACGACGTACTTGTCAGGGTCCGCCAACGCCGCGACCACTTCATTGAGGTGGGAATGTTCCGACAGCGCGCCGGTGGGGCAGACGAGGATGCACTGCCCGCAGTTGATGCACGTCGAAACGTTAAGGCCTTCGTTGAAGGCCGTTCCCACGAACGCCTTGCTGCCGCGTCCGACGAAGTCGATGGCGGCCACGCCCTGCACCTCTTCGCAGACGCGAACGCACCGTCCGCAGAGGATGCACTTGTCGGGGTCGCGCACGATCGAGGGGCTGGAGACGTCCATATCCTGCGGGGCGCGTTTGGCCACGTGCTGGCGCTGGCGGACGCCCAGGTCCTGGGCCAGTGCCTGCAGGTCGCACTTGCCGCTGCGCGTGCAGTAAAGGCAGTCGTCGGGGTGGCTGCTCAGCAGCAGCTCGACGATCATCTTGCGCGCCTCGATGACCTTGGGGCTCTTGGTGCGGACCTTCATGCCCGCGGCCACCGGGAACGAGCAGGACGAGACCAGGTTGCCCGCCGGCGACATCTCGACCACGCACAGCCGGCAGGCGCCGCTGGGGGGAAGGCCTTCCATGTGACAGAGGGTCGGCACGTGAATTCCCTCGCGCCGCAGCGCCGTCAGAAGCGTTTCGCCTTCATTGGCTTCAATCGTTCGGCCGTCTACTTCCAGGTTTATCATGTCAATTCCTCAAGACTGCGCGTTAGTCGCGAGAGTTCAGGGGTTGGGTGAAATCCAGGTCGCATCGCAGGCAGCGTCGCGCCTCGCAGACGGCCTCGTGCTCGCTGATGGACATTTCCACCTCGGCGAAGCTACGGACCCGCTCGGCCACCGGACGCTCGGGCGCCGTGCAGCGACAGGGCGTCAGTTCGTTGTCGTCGACGCCCTCTGCCGGCGGGACGTACACGCAGGGCAGCACGGCCTTGGGCAGCACGCGCGGCGCCTTGCCGTGGACATAGCGGTCGATCATCATCGCGGCGTTCCTGCCCGCGCCGACGGCGCCGATCACCGTCGCCGGACCGCTCACCACGTCGCCGCCGGCGAAGACGCCGGGGCGGCCGGTCGTGAATGATTCCGGGTTGGTCTTCAGCGTGCCCCAGGCAGTCTTGTCGAGCCCTTCCAGGCCCTCAGGCTCGGGCTCTTCGCTGATAGCCACGATCAGCGTGTCCACATCCAGGTCGAACTCCTCGCCCGGGATGGGCACCGGCTTCTGCCGGCCCGTGGCATCGCGAGGCCCAAGCTTATTGCGCTGGAACCTGGCGCCGGTCAGCCTGCCGTCCTTGACGTGCAGTTCCAGCGGCGCAACAAGCTCTTCCAGTTCCACGCCCTCGACCAGGCCGGCCTCGACCTCGTCGGGGTATGCGGGCATCTCGCCGCGGGTGCGGCGGTAGAGCACCGTCACGCGCGTCACGCCCTGCTGCCGCAGCGCCACCCGCGCGGCGTCCATGGCGGAGTTGCCCCCGCCCACCACGGCCACGCGGCCCTTGGCCATTTCGTGCCGGTGCAGGTTATGGGCCTTGAGGAACTCCATCGACGGGATGATCCCCTCGGCATCCTCGCCGGGCAGGTCGAGCAACTTGCTCTTGTGGGCGCCAGTGGCAATGTAGACCGCCTTGTAGCCCTTGGCCAGCAGCTCGTCGATAGTGACGTCTTTGCCCAGCGTGGTGTTATAACGCATCTCGATGTTCAGGTTCAGCAGCGAGTCCATCTCGCGCCTCACCAGTCCGCGGGGCAGCCGGTACGCCGGGATCGCCGACTCCAGCATGCCGCCGGGCTTGGCTTCCTTCTCGATGACCGTCACGCGGTGACCCATCAGCGACAGGAAGTGGGCCGCCGTCAAACCGGACGGGCCCGCGCCGATAACCGCGATCCGGGCGCCGTCGGCCGTTGAAGGCTGAGCCGGCGGCGTTCCGACATGCGGATTCACGTGATCCACCACGAACCGCTTGAGCAGTCGCACCGCCACCGATTCGCCGCCGGTCGCGCCGGCCCTGCAGGCCTGCTCGCACGGGTGATGGCACACGCGAGCGCACGCGGACGGGAACGGGTTGGTCTGGCGGATAACCTTGTAGGCGTCCTCGAACTCGCCGCGACCGATGTGCGCCACGTATCGCCACACTTCGGTGCCCGCCGGGCAGGCATTCTGGCAGGGAGTTCCGACCAGGTCCTTGCACGCCCCCGCCGGGCAGCGGCGCTCGTACACGTGCGCCTCGTACTCGTCGCGGAACCACTTGAGCGTGCTGAGCACCGGGTTGGGCGCTGTCTGGCCCAGCCCGCAGAGGCTGGTCGACTTGATCATCTCGCCCAGAGCCTGCAGGCGCATGATGCCCTGGAAGCGGATCAGGGCGTCGGCTTCATCCTCCGCCCGGCGCGGGCGGGTGATGGCCTTGAGGATCTCCAGCATGTTGCGAGTGCCTTCGCGGCAGGGGATGCACTTGCCGCAGCTCTCGGTCTGGATGAACTCCATGAAGAACTTGGCGAAGTCGACCATGCACGTCGACTCGTCCACCACCACCAGACCGCCGGAACCCATGATCGTGCCGAAATTCTTCAGCGCCTCATAGTCGGTGGCGATGTCCAGGTGCGCCTCGGGAACGCAGCCGCCGGACGGGCCGCCGATCTGCACGGCTTTGCATTTCTTGCCGTTGGGGATGCCCCCGCCGACATCGTAGACCACCTCCCGCAGCGTGGTGCCCATCGGCACCTCGACCAGTCCGGTGCGACGCACCATGCCCGACAGGGCGAAAACCTTCGTGCCCTTGCTGCCGGGCGTGCCCATTCCGGCGTACCAGTCGGCGCCGCGATCGAAGATCATCGGCAGGTTGGTCAGCGTCTCGACGTTGTTGATCACCGTCGGCTTGCCGAACAGACCCGACACCGCCGGGAACGGCGGGCGAGGCCGCGGCATGCCGCGCTTGCCCTCGATGCTGTGGATCAGGGCCGTCTCTTCACCGCAGACGAACGCGCCGGCGCCCTTCTTGAGCTTGATCTCAAGACTGTTGCCGCTGTCATGAATGTTCTCGCCGATGAGCCCGTAGGCCTTGGCCTGCTCGATGGCGGCCGTCAGCCGCTCCACCGCCAGCGGGTACTCGGCACGGATGTAGATGTACGCCTTGGTCGCGCCGATGGCGTACGCGGCGATCACCATTCCCTCGATCAACCGGTGCGGGTCGCTCTCGCCGACGGCGCGGTCCATGAACGCGCCCGGGTCGCCCTCGTCGGCGTTGCAGATGAGGTACTTCTGGTCGGCCGCGGCCTTCTGGGCGAACTTCCACTTTTTGCCGGTGGGGAAACCGCCGCCGCCACGCCCTCGCAGCCCGCTGAGCTCGACGAGGTCCGCCACCTGCTCGGGCGTCTGGCTGCGCAGCACGCGCGCCATCGCCGAGTAGCCGCCCCAGGCGATGTATTCGTCGATCTTGGTTGGGTCCAGCAGACCGCTGGTCGCCAGCACCACGCGGCGCTGCTTGGCCAGGAACGGATGCTCGTCCAGCCAGGCAACGTCCTTCCACGCCTCCTGCTGCACGCCTTCGCTGCCGCGGAACTGCGCCAACGGGGCCTTGCGCAGCGGCAGCGAACCGCCAAGCACCGCCGTCAGGATTCCGGCGACGTCCTTGGCCATGACGCTGCTGAAGCACAGCCTGGTTCGGCCGGGCAACTGCACGTCGAGCAGCGGCTCCTCCGAGCACAGTCCGATGCAGCCGACTTCGACCACTTCGGCGTCGACCTTTTCGCGTTTCAGGAACGCGCGGATCGCCTCGAGCGTCTTGCCCGCCCCGGCGCCGAGCCCGCACGTGCCGGTGCCCAGGAAGATGACCGGCTTATCGACGCTCTGTCTTCGCAGCCGCGCCAGCAGCGATTCCAGGGCAGCCTTGTCGCCTTTAACAGACGCCCACGGCCCGACCTTCAGCGACTCAAGAAGCTCCGGCGCCACCGAGCCGGCGCCTTGCCAGCATCGGACAGTGCCCGCTTCGCTTACGTTTGTTTCGTTCTTAAGCATTTACAGCCTCCTTCTGGCGGCATTCCTGAATAATCTCTGCAAGCTTCCGCGGCGTGACCTTGGCGTAGAACTCACCGTTGACGCTCACCACGGGCGCCAGACCGCATGCGCCCATGCACGCCACCACTTCGAGGCTGAACATCCGGTCGCGGGACGTCTGGCCGGCCTTGAGCTTCAACTGCTTCATCGTCTCGTCGAGCACCTTCTGGGACCCTTTGACGTGGCAGGCCGTTCCGCGGCAGACCATGAAGTGGTACGTGCCCTTGGGCTGAAAGCGGAACTGGTTGTAGAAGGTCGCCACCCCGTAGATCTTGCTGGCCGGCAGCCCCAGGGCCTTGCCCACCAGCGTCACCGCCTGCTTGGACAGGAAGCCCTGAGCCTCCTGGATCTCCTGCAGGACCGGAATCAGCGCGTCCCGTCCTGCCATTGGATGCTTGGCAATAATGGCTTCGATCTCTGTGTCTTTCATCTCTGTTGTTCCTGTAATGATGCCTGCCTGCGGGCAAAAAACGCCACCTTCTCCAGTGACGTCGTCAGGTCCATGTCCTCTACAAACACCGACGGCGGCACACGGAGCCGCACCGGTGCAAAATTCAGCAAACCGCACACCCCCGCCCCCACCAGCAAGTCAACCGCGTGCTGTGCCTGGTCGGCGGGAACCGCCACGATCGCCGTATCTATCTGACGCTCAGCCACCATCGTCTGCAACTGCTCGATCGGATAGCAGCGGCAACCGTGAATCACCCGATCAACTTTGGCAGGGTCTTTGTCGAACGAGACCGCGATGCGGAGGTTCGGCCGTCGGCCTGCAAAATACGCCAGAATCGCACGACCGAGATTACCCACGCCCACCAGCGCCACTTCCTGGATGTCGGCAGCGTCAAGCAGACGGCCGATGGCCTTGATCAGCTCGCGGATTTCGTATCCTTTGGTGGGGCTTCCGGTGAACCCGACGATCATTACGTCGCGGCGCACCTGGGCGGCAGAAGCGCCGGCGGCCTTGGCCAACTCGTGAGAATACACGTAGTCGACATTTTCCGCAGCCAGGGCAGACAAGAGCCTTCTGTAGAGGCTCAGGCGGGCAACAACCTTGTCGGGAACGCGGAACATCAGGCGGGGCTTCCTCGCTCGCTTTGCTGCTGTTACATCAGTAACGCTGTGAAAACAATCACAATTATATGTTACGTCCGCATAGTGTCAAGTGATCATCTGAAAATTTTACAACTGGTGATAAATCTATGACGTAAAAGCTGTTGTTGTGGGGTTGTGAAAGATTTATCGCCGTGAAATTATTCACACGCGATTGATTTTTTAGTTGATTTGGACCCCATTTGGCGGTTGATTATGGGGTGCCTGCCGAAGGGTGTGCAGCCTCTTCATCCAGAGTCAGGATTATGCACCCGCTATGCATGCCGAAGGAGTGAGTAATGTTTGAGGTCGTTTCCAACGATAAGCTGGCGCCGGAAGTTCATCGCATCGTCATCAAGGCCCCCCGCGTCGCCAAGGCCCGCCAGGCCGGGCAGTTCGTCATCGTCCGATGCGCCGAAGGCGCCGAGCGAATCCCGCTGACGATCGCCGACGCCGACGCGGCCGCCGGAACCGTCACGCTGATCATCCAGACCATCGGCGAGGGCACGCGCGAAATCACCGCCCTGCCGCCCGGTCAGGCCATTCGAGACGTCGCAGGACCGCTGGGCCAGGCGACCGAAATCCACAAGTGGGGCCGCGTCGCCTGCATCGGCGGCGGTGTCGGAACGGCTGTGCTCTACCCGCTGGCCAAAGCCCTGGCCGACGTCGGAAATGAAGTCACCACCATCATCGGCGGACGCAGCGAACCGTATGTCATTCTCCGCAACGAACTGGCCGCTTTCTGCAAAGACGTGCTGGTGACCACCGAAGACGGCTCGCTGGGCGTCAAGGGCCTCGTCACCAACGTGCTGAAGGAAATGATGGCCGACCCGCTCCGCCGCCCCCACGCCGTCTACGCCGTCGGACCGGTGCCGATGATGGGCGCGGTGGCCGAACTGACCCGCAGCGAAAAAATCCCCACCATCGTCAGCCTCAACCCGATCATGGTCGACGGCACGGGAATGTGCGGCGGATGCCGCGTCACCGTCGGCGGCCAGATCAAATTCGCCTGCGTCGACGGCCCCGAATTCGACGGCCACCAGGTCGACTTCCGTGAACTGTCCACCCGCCAGAAAGCCTACCTGCCCCACCCCTGCCGCGCCATTGCCGCCGCAGCCGCAAAGGATTCAAAATGAGTACTGCCCCTGCCAACAACCTCACGCCCAAGCAGCGCATGGCCATCACGCGAACCTCGATGCCCATGCAGGACGCCCTCGCCCGCGCGGGCAATTTCGCCGAGGTCAACCAGGGCCTCGAAGAAGCCGCCGTCGCCCAGGAAGCCGCCCGCTGCCTGCTGTGCAAGAACCGCCCCTGCGTCGAGGGCTGCCCCGTACACGTGCGCGTGCCGGAGTTCCTCGAGAAAGTCGCCGCCGGCGATCTGTCCGGCGCCGCCGACATCCTGCACGAAGACAACGCCCTGCCCGCCATCGCCGGGCGCGTCTGCCCGCAGGAACGCCAGTGCGAGGAGCGGTGCGTCCGCGGCAAGAACGGACACCCCGTCGCCATCGGCTGGCTCGAGCGCTACGTCTCGGACTGGGCGGCCAAAAACAAAGAGCACTCGACGCAGCGCCTGCCCGCCACGGGCAAGAAGGTGTGCGTCGTGGGCAGCGGTCCGGGCGGCCTGACCGCGGCCAAGGAACTGGCCCGCATGGGTCATGATGTGACGGTGCTCGAGGCCCTGCATGCCCCCGGCGGGGTGCTGCGGTACGGCATTCCGGAGTTTCGCCTGCCCAAGAAGATCATCGACCGCGAGGTCGCCGGATTGACGGCGATGGGCGTGACCATCGAGTGCAACGTCGTGGTGGGCAAGACCGTCACCATCGACGAGATCCTCAAGCAGTACGACGCGTGCTTCGTCGCCAACGGCGCGGGGCTGCCGGTCTTCCTCAACGTGCCCGGCGAGAATCTCATCGGCGTGTACTCGGCCAACGAGTACCTCACGCGCGTCAACCTGATGGGCGCGTACCGCCCCGACAGCCGCACGCCCGTGCTCCGCGGCGCCACGGCCGTCGTCTTCGGCGGCGGCAACACCGCCATGGACGCCGTGCGCACCGCCCGGCGCCTGGGCAGCAATCCTGCCGTGCTGGCGTATCGCCGCAGCCGCGCCGAAATGCCCGCCCGCGTCGAAGAGATCATCCACGCCGAAGAGGAAGGCATCGAATTCCTCTTCCTGGTGGCCCCGCTGGAACTGCTCGGCGACGAGCACGGCCGAGTCCGCGCCGTCCGCCTGCAGCGCATGGAACTGGGCGAACCGGACAAGTCCGGCCGCCGCCGCCCCGTGCCGGTCGCCGGCAGCGAGTTCGAGCTGCCCGCCGAGGTGGTCGTGGTTGCCGTGGGCACCAAGGCCAACCCGCTGCTGACGCAGACCTGCCCGGACCTGAAGCTCAATCAGTGGGGCAACATCGAGGTGGACGAGAACCAGATGACCAGCATCCCGGGCCTCTTCGCCGGCGGCGACATCGTCCGCGGCGGCGCGACGGTGATCCTGGCCATGGGCGACGGCAAAACCGCCGCCGCGTCCATCGACAAATATCTCTGCGGGAAGTGATCCAGAAACTTTACCACAGAGGCACAGAGGGGGACGAGGCAGGGAAGAAGCAGGATGGGCGGGCGGTGTGCGTAGCGTCTGACAACGCGCCGCGGTTTTGCCCTCGCCGCTTGCGGCTTAGCAGCTTCTAACCTTCAAAGTCTCAGTAGTTGAACATTGAGGCAGTGGGGACTACAGTGGGTCCATGTTGCCACGAGTCATCTCTATCTCAGATTCCCGTCGCGACCAGGAAGACACGTCAGTCGTTGAGGCATCGGTGACGGGCACATATCACAACATGGAATTGTTGCCAAAGCGCAGCCTTATGCTGGCAAGCATGCTGGTGCTGCTGAGCAGCGCCCCCTGCTACGCCCACAGCGTTTCTCCCAGCGGCTTTGCCGTGGGGCCTCTTTCCTTTGTCCTGTTGTCTCGATGGTGGTGGGCACTGCCCGTCGCCGGGGCCATCATGCTGGAAATACTCCTGCTCTGGTTCCTTGTGAAGCAGGGTTCTCTGGGCGCGACCGCGTGGCGGGCGATCATCCTGTATCTGCTGACGCTCGCAGTGGAGTCGGCGGTGTATTTCTCGTTTCCTTCGTGGTTCTTTGACGCCGGCTTCAGCCAGGACTTTGCCTGGACCACCTTCCTGCTCGTGGCGCTGGGTCTGCTGTCGCGGATCCCTTTCACGAAGATCCTCTACACGCGAAGAAACGTCTCCTGGTCAAAGGCGATTGCCGCAGGCATTGTGCCGGGGCTTGTCAGTTATCTCTTTCTTACCGCCGTGGCATTTGCGTTAAGCCACTGGCCCACACTACTTGTTTGACAGACTTCTCCAACTAGCTTCGCAATGAGCAAGAAAGAACTAAACTGGTTGAGACGATTGATATCGTGGCTATCCGCAAAGCCGCCTCTGCCGACACCTCTTGAACTCATCGAGGACGGATTCGCGATCATCGCCGAAAAAGGTAGGATCCCTGTGCGTTGGGCGGACGTGAAGGAAGTCTTCGCCTTCAAGCGCGACATCTTCAGCGTGGATCTCATTTGCATCGGCTTTCGCACCAGCGACGAAGGCCACTACTTCGAGATCGACGAGCAGATGCCCGGTTATGACTCTGTCGTAGCGGCCTTGCCCCAGGCCTTTCCGGGATTCGACGACAACTGGTGGTGCAAGGTTGCATATCCGCCCTTCAAGACCTGTTTCTGTTCCATGTGGGGCTCCCAGAAGATGGCTGGCATATGGGAACTGGGCCCGAAGGACCTCTGCAAGGAAAGATGACCTCGCATCACTTTGACATTCCATCCCCGTCGCAACCCTGCAGGGTATGAATGGGACCGGCCTCATCGAGCACGACCTGGGCCCGCCGGCACACGTGGTCGATGCGCCGGATCAGTTCCGCGGCCGTTGCCGCTGAGAAGCTGCCATCATTGGCGATGACGGCGCTGGCCTCTTGGAGATCGGCGATGGCCCTCTCCAATTGCGGGACCTGCGAGACCACGATATCGTGCTGTTGGTTCTGCTGGAAGACTTCCAGGCGTGAAATCAAGTCGGCTGCCTTGCCAACGATCCGAAGGATCTTGCTGCCCGGCTGCAGTTCCGGCCAGACCGTCTTCAACGGCCGCCTGCGCTTATAGGGCCCATATTTAACGAGGATGAAGGAAAGCAGAACTATGGCCGCCACGATGCTGAGAATACGCAGAAATATCGCTTCGAGCATTGCCCCTTCGCCCCCGTGGGCCATCATCGCTCCGCATTCCATCGCTCGCTCCTATCTCTGAGGAGGCTTCGCGTTTCGCCTACACAACATCCAAACCACTATGCGCGACCATCAGGTCCATGTCAGTCGCGCCTCATCCGGTTGAGATTGCCTTGCCAGGCGATCTTGCCTTTCAGGGCGCGGAGCTTCTTCTGGCTATGGAACTGCACCAACAGGCGCAGCCCCGATTCGATCGCAGCACGCTTCGTCGGGCATCCACTGGACCGCAGCGCCCGCTCCATGAGCTGGTCGTCAATCATCACGTTGGTTCTCATCGGAAGTCTCCATCGATGCGTATTCCTTATACCATTGGAGCAGCGCGAAGGGGATTCTCAAAGCCCTGGTCACTGAAGTGGCCTGGCCGAAACGTTCGGAGGGGAGGGGCGATTAATCGCTCCCGCGAGAAGAGGGTGTCACGCGCATTTCGTCGAAGAAGGGCGTGCTGTTGCGGCGGACGCATTGGGCGGCGTAGTAGTACATCGCCGCGGTCCAGGTTTGCCAGTCCTGGCCATGCACCTTGCCGTCCTGCGCGCGGAGCCATTCGTTGAAACCGTACTCCAGGTTCGGATTGGCCGCGGGCCGCACCAGGCGGGTCAGTTCCATCAGTTTCTTGGTCGCCAGGCGCCGCCGCCCCGCGGCGACCAGGGCGGCGACGTAGAACCCGCAGATGAACGGCCAGATGCCGCCGTTGTGGTACGTTCCGGGCAGGTTGAACGACGCGTAGCGCGCCCGCCAGTCGGGGTCTTCCGGACGGATGTACGGAAACAGATTGGGCGGCAGATTCGGTCCCAGCTCGCCCCTGCGACGCAGCAGGCGGCAGTGTTGCTCGATCCAGGCGACCATATCGCGGGCGCGGCTGGGCGAGGCCAGGCCCGACAGGATCGCCAGCGAGTTGCCCAGCAGGTCGAAGCGGTCGCTGCCGTAGAGCTTGTACGACCAGAGGGCGTAGTACGGGCGGTGCCTGACCGTCAGTCCGGTGTGGGGCCGGCTCCGGCGGGTCAGGTCGTCATCGACGATGAACTTCGACATCAGGTCCCGCAGCAGGTCGGCCTTGTCGTGGCGGCCCATCAGTCGCAGATAGCTGTAGAGCACGGTGTTGACGAATAGGCCGTACCCCAGAACCCACTGCTCGTCGCGCCAGTCGCTGGTGGGCTGTTGGGTGACGATAACGCGGTCGCAGGGGCTCTGGCAGTCCATCCAGTCCATGGCCCGCCCGGCGGCCCGGGCGAGAAACTCCTGCTCCCCGGTGGCGCGGCGGAAGCACCCGACAGCCAGCAGAAACAGCGGGGTGGTGTCACTGGCACCGCGATTGTCGGGGTCATGCACCATCGAGGGAATGGACCCGTGCTCGGACTGGTTGGCGGCTGCGGACTCCATCGCCCGGCGCAGCGCTGCGATAAGCTTGCGATCGCCGCTGAGCAGGATGCCCGGAGCGGCGATCATCAGGTCGCGCGTGTAGGGTTCGGGGTACCCCCACCCTGCGGTGCGGAACAGGCCGTGGTACGGCCCGTGCGCATTGTGGCGCAGCACCTCCAGCGCCGCCTCTTCGGCGCGGGCGACCAGTACGGATTGCTCGGTGTTCATCGTTCAGGAACCCTTGCTCACGCTGTATGCGGCGGCGCGGACGCCGCCTGCGGCGTAGCGTTCTGTGGGCGGGCGGTCTGGGAACTAGCGACAGGACGCTCGCCCTCCCCCGCGACCCCCAGGCGCCGCGACACGATCTCCAGGAACCGCCGCGCCACCACCCGGTAGTCGTACCGTTCGACGACGCGCTTACGCCCGGCCTCGCCCATCGACGCGCGAAGCTCCGGTTTCTTCATCAGCGCCAGCAGGTACTCGGCGATGTCGTACACGCTGGCGCGGTAGTCCACCAGGCGGGGGCGCTTGAAGACGATCCGGTGGCCGTTCTTGTAGCCCTGGTCCTCGCCCACGATCGTCTCGCGCAGCAGCACTTCCTGCGCGACCCCCGCCAGCAGCGCCGTCTCGTTATGCACCAGCGTGTCGAGCATGCCCATGGCCTTGATGCCGATCACCGGCCGACCGCATGCCCCGGCCTCGATCTGCGGCATGCCGAACCCTTCCAGCCGCGACGGCGCCGCGTAGATGTCGCAGGCGGCGATCAGGTAGGGCATGTAGTTCCGCGAGACGCGGCTGGAGGCATAGATCATGTTCTTCTCGATGCCCAAGTCCGTCGCCAGTTGCATGTCGGCCAGGTTCTGCTGTTCGGTGCGCGGCTGCGGCCAGACCTTGCAGACGTACTTCCAGTCCGGCGCCTTGGCGTCGATGAGCGCCAGGGCCTGCATGACTTCCTGGGCGCCCTTGCTGGCCGCGTCGCCGCCGACGGTGAGGATCATGAGCTGGTCGTCCGCCACGCCCAGGGCCTCGCGAACGGCCCGGACCTTCGGGTCGTTGCGGTCTCGGGGGATGAACGTGTCGCAGTCACAGCCGACGGGCAGCACTTCCATGATGTCGCCGCGCAGACCGTCGCGCTGGAAGACCTGCTTGACCCATTCGCTGGTCACCAGCACCAGCGGCAGCTTCTCCAGCACCTGGCGGTAGTTGGCCATATACCCGTCGGCGACCAGCCACGGGACGGGCCTCACGCCGTAGCGCATCGGGTGCATCGCCAGGTGGGCGGTGTGCCCCCAGTACCCGATGCCCGCCACCACGTCGGGAACGAACCAGCGGTAGTACCATTCTTTCTCCTGGGCCGACTCGAAATGCACCGCGTGGGCGTCGACTCCCAGTTCGAGCAACCCCTTGTAGAGCAGATCGCCTTGCGTTGCCAGCCCGCCCGGCGAGGGCGGGTAGTCATACAGCACAAGTACTTTCATGAGCGCTGCACCTCCCGAACGTGCGGCCACACGCGGAACGCCTCGCGCGCCAGGCACGCCTGGACTTCGAAGGAATTTTCCCCGTAGCCGTAGATGTCGCGAACAAGACTCCTCTTGCGGGCCCATTCCTCCGCGCTGAGGTTGAGGGTCACATCCGCTCCAGGCCGGATCCGGCAGCGTTCTCGCGCGGGGCCGGCACAGTAGCAAAAGGTCCACAATCGCCCGCATCGCAGAACGCCTTCTCGCACCAGGCGCCGCACCTGGCGATGCACCTGCCTGTGGCGCGGATGGCCGTACTCGCCATTGGCCCCGTGCGTCAGGCACAGGTCCCACCGGCGGGCGCCCAGTTCGCGGACGATGACCTCGCCGATGTCGCGGCGCGGGTTGATCCGCCCCAGCGGATTGGCGTCGTCGACGTCGTGCATTATTCCTGCCAGGCCCAGTTGGCGGCAAACCGCGCGGAACTTCGGTGCTCGGTCGGCATCGCCGGCGCGGCAGAGGCAAAGCACGCTCCAGTCCCAGTTGAGATTCCCCAGGATAAGTCCTCCGCACCAGATGATTTCGTCATCGGGATGCGCCACGATGACCGCCGCCCTCCGGCTACCCATGCAGGAATTATATCCCCCGCCGGCGGTTCCTCTTTACCGCGAGGCCGTGAACTGGTTAACTGTTGAATTGCGGATTTTGGATTTCGGATTGCGGATTACTGCCTGGGCCACGCGAATGCTTCGCAGCTAATCCGCAATCCGCAATCTCAAATCCGCAATTCGTTAACTGGCGATGGCCAGATAGCGAGGTAGATCGCCTACATGACCAGAATTCTTATCGTCACAATGCTGGAGAGCTTCGCCGGGATCCTCGTCCAGCGGGGCATCTTCTTTTACAGCAAAGAGCATCTGGCTTTCACCAAGGTCGACAATCTCTGGCTCGCCTTGGCCACCGGCGCCCCATACGTGCTGGGGGCGCTGGCCAGTCACCCGCTTTCGCGCCGCCTGGGTGAGCGGCGGCTGTTGTTGCTGCTGCTGGTCGGGCAGATCCTCTCCCTCGTGCCGATTATCGCCGCACCGCACGCGACAACGCTTTTCATCTGTGGCGCCGTCTTCAGCATTCTCGTCGGCGTCAAGTGGCCGCTGGTGGAAAGCTACGTCAGTGCCGGCCTCGAGCCCTCCCGGCAGTTCCAGGCCGTCGGCGTCTTCAACATCACGTGGTCCGGCGCGGTCCCGCTGGCACTGGCGGCCGCAGGGTTGCTGATCTGGGCTGCCCCGTGGGCGCTGTTCGTGGCGGCGCTGGCGGTCTTCGCCCTCAACCTGCTGCCGACGCTGGGTCTGCCCGCCGTGCCCGTGCATCTGCCCGACGACCACCCGCAGCGCCCCGACGGCGCGACGCTGGGGCGATACCGCTCGCTGCTGACGGCCAGCCGCGCCCTGCTGGTCAGCAGCTACTGCCTGATGTGGATCCTCGCGGCGGTGCTTCCGGATATCCTCATCGAGTCGCTGGGCATCAGCCTGCTGCTGGCCCCGGCGCTGGCGGCGTTGCCGGACCTGATGCGCCTGGGCATGTTCATTCTTCTGACGGTCCGGTCACAATGGCACGGGCGCGTGTGGCCGCTCGTGGTCGCCGCGGCCGCGATGCCCATCGGGTTCCTGGCCATCATGAGCAGCCGGGGGCTGGGCATGGTGCTCGGCGGCGAGATCGTGTTCGGCCTGGCGATCGGGATGGTCTACTACGCGGCGCTCTACTACGCCCTGGCGAGCAAGAACGCCTCGGTAGAAGCCGGCGGGGCGCACGAGGCGCTGATCGGCGCGGGATTCATCTTCGGGCCCACGGCTTGCCTGATCGGAATCTACCTCTCCTCCGGCGGCGCGATGAGCGTGCTGACGGGCACCGTCACCGGCGTGGGACCGCTGATCCTGGCGACAACCGTCATGGCTGCCTGGCCGCTGCTGAAACTTCGCGGCCGCTGATTCGCCGCGCGGCTCAAAGCCCCACGATCGCCGACAGGCGGTCCATGTCCAGGTGCTTGCGGAAATGCTCGGCCAGCAGATCGTACTGGCTTTCGCGGAACGCGGCGATCGACTGCGACGACTCCGCTGCGAACTGATCGCCCAGGTGCGGGCACAGTTCCCTCAGAAACGCGCGGCGGAACTCGACCACGTCGAACAGCCCGTGCAGATAGGTGCCCCAGATCTTCCCATCGGCGCTGATGCAGCCGTCGAGGCCGGGCGAGGCCTTGCCATTGCGGGTGTCGATCTCCACAGCCCCCTCCATCGCGGCGGGAGGCTGCGTGACGCCCATGTGGATCTCGTACCCGTCCACGCGCTGGCCCAGGCGTCGCCACACCCCCGCCGTGCGCGTGAGCGTCTTGTCGGCGGCCAAAGTTGTCTGAAGGTCCAGCACGCCCAGGCCCGCGGTCTGTCCGGGCGGGCCTTCCACGCCGCCGGGGTCAGCGATGGTCGCCCCGAGCATCTGGTAGCCGCCGCACACGCCGCCGAGGCGCCCGCCCGCTTGCAAATAGCTTTTGATCGCCGCGTCCCAACCGACCTGGCGCATCCATTCCAGATCGCTGCGCACATTCTTGGCCCCGGGCAGAATCACCAAGTCGTACCCGATCAGCCGCCGCGGCCGGGCCAGGTAGTGCAGGTTCACCACGCCCTCGCGCTGTAGCGGGCCAAAGTCGGTAAAGTTCGAGATGTGCGGCAGGCGGATCACGGCGATATTGATCCGCCCGCTGACCGGTCCTGCCGGCGGGTCGATCAGCGTGTCCAGCGGCATGCCGTCTTCGGAATCGATCTGCACGTGGTAGAAGAACGGCACCAGGCCCAGCATCGGCACGCCCGTGCGCTCGCTCAGCCAGGCCATGCCGTCGTCGAACAGCCGCGCGTCGCCGCGGAAGCGGTTGATGATCACGCCCGCCACGGCAGAGCGGTCCTGCGGCGGGATCACGTCCAGCGTTCCGACGATCTGCGCGAAGACGCCGCCGCGGTCGATGTCGGCCACCAGCAGCACCGGCGCCTCGCCCGCCGCGGCCATCCGGAAGTTTACGAAGTCGCGCGGGCGCAGGTTCACTTCGGCACACGAGCCGGCGCCTTCCATCACCACCAGGTCGTACCGGTCGCGCAGGCGGTCGAGGCTTTGCCGCGAGGCCGCAAAGAGCGCATCGGTGTCGGCGAAGTAGTCTGCCGCGCTGCTGACGCCGACGGCTTTGCCATGCACGATGACCTGGGCGTGGATGTCAGCCGAGGGCTTGAGCAGCACCGGGTTCATGTCGACGGTGGGCTCGAGCCCGGCGGCCTGGGCCTGGACGACCTGGGCGCGGCCCATTTCGCCGCCGTCGAGGGTGACGTAAGAATTGTTCGACATGTTCTGGGCCTTGAACGGCGCCACGCGCAGCCCCATGTTTCGGAAGATCCGGCACAGGGCCGTCACGACGATGCTCTTGCCGACATCCGACCCGGTCCCCAGAACCGCCAGGCATTTTCCGCGCGGGGGCATGGTGTTCACTCCGCCGTCACGATGGGCACGGCCCGGCCGGGAACGTCGATCAGGCGGATATCCACGCCGTAGGTCTGGGCGAGCACGTCGCTGCGGACGACGTCGCCGGCCTTGCCGTCGGCGACGACGCGCCCGCCGCGCATGAGGACCAGTTCGTCGGCGAACTGAGCGGCGAGGTTCACGTCGTGGCTGACGCAGACGACGGCCATCTCCCAGTCGTGGGCGAGGCGCTGCATCATCTGGTGGATTTTTAGCTGGTGCTTGATGTCGAGGTTGCTGGTGGGCTCGTCGAGCAGCAGGACCTGGGGCTGCTGGGCCAGCGCCCGGGCGATCATGACGCGCTGCGCCTCGCCGCCGGACAGCTCGCCCAGCGTGCGATCGGCGAAGGCCAGCGTGTCGGTCATCTCCATGGCCGCGCGGGCGACGTTGCGGTCCTGTTTGGCAGCCAGGCCCAGCACGCCGACGTGGGCGAAGCGCCCCATGAGCACCAGTTCGCTGACGGTGAAGGCGAACGCCGAGGTCGGGAACTGCGGCACGTACGCCATGACGCGGGCCAGGGCCTTGCGCGAATACTTCGTGAGCTCCTTGCCGTCCAGGCGGATCGACCCGCCCTGGGGGCGCAGCCACCCCAGCAGGCACCGCAGCAGCGTGGTCTTGCCCGAGCCGTTAGGCCCCAGCAGCGCCAGCAGCCGCCCGGCGGCGGCGTTGATGCTGATGTCCTCCAGCACCGGCGGCTGGTCCGGGCGGTACTGAAAGCTCAGCCCGCGCGCCTCGAGCACGTGCGATTGGCCGCTCATGGCTCACCTCGGCGATTGCCGCGCCGCAGCAGGAAGATGAAGAACGGCCCGCCGGCCATCGCCGTAACCACCCCCACCGGCAGTTCGCCGTGGCGCGACACGGTGTCGGCCCAGCGGCACAGCGTGTCGGCGCCGACGAGAAACGCCGCACCCGCCACGGCCGTCACGATCATCAGCTTGCGATGGTCGGGACCCAGCACCATGCGGCACAGGTGCGGCACGATGAGTCCGACGAATCCGATCGGTCCGGCCAGGGCGACGGCGGCGGCGGTCATCAGCGCGACGATCGTGAATATCTCGATCCGCAGGCGATGCACGTTGACGCCGCTGGAGGCGGCGACCTCGTCGCCCAGGCCCAGGGCGTTCAGGGCGGCGCTGCGGAGCATCAGGCAGACCCAGCCGCCCAGCACCATCGCCCAGCACACCGCCAGCAGCCCCGGTCGGAACCAGAGATACTCGGGAATCTTGCCCATGCCCCAGCCGATGAACGCGATCATCTCCTCCTGCTTGACGAACTGCAGGATCACCAGGATCAGCGCCCCGTTAAAGACGTTGACGATCACGCCCGACAGCAGCAGCACGTACGGGTCCAGCCGCCCGCGACGCTGGGCGATCCCGTACACCACCGCCGCCGTCACCAGCGCCGCGGCCATCGCCAGCACCGGCGTGGTCAGCCACGTCGGAAGCACCGTCGCCACCGCCAGCGATCCGCCCAGCAGCACGCCGACGCCGGCGCCGCTGGAGATGCCCAGCAGGTACGGTTCGGCCAGCGGGTTTCGCATCAGACCCTGCAGCGCCAGACCGGCGCTGGCCAAAGCCATGCCCACAGCCGCCGCGGCCAGGATGCGATACAGGATGACGCGGTCCATGACGTCCAACCACGACGCATCGGCCGCGGCGGTGGTTGCGGACATCGCCTCGCCGTGAAACACCTTGGCCAGGCGCTCGGTGTATTGGGCCAAGTGTCCTGCCGGCATGGACCAGTCGGCGTCTTCAACCACCTCGACGCGACGCGGCCAACCCTGCCCGCGCCCCAGGTTCGTCCAGTAGCGGCGGGCGTCGTCGCTGCGGCCGGGCATGCACTGGCAAAAGACGATCTCCGGGCGCGCGCCGATGATCGATTTCGACGTCGGCTGAACCCATCCGACGTGGCTGTCGTGGAGGATGTTCGTGCCCCCGGCGGCGGTGACCATGTCGTCGATAAACGTGCCGCGCCCCGCGCTGGAGAGGTCCTCAAAGCCCAGCGCGAAGAGCACGGTCGGCTTTGGCAGATTCGCGGTCTGGCGCGTCACGTCGGACAGCTTGCTGCGGAACTCAGCGGCCGCCCGTACGCCGACAGCCGGTTTGCCCGCCAGGGCGCCCAGGCGTTCCATCGCGGCAGCGATGTCGTCGAGCCGCTCGATGCTGAACCTTTCGATCCGCAGGTCGGGGCGGATCTGCTTGATTGGCTCGAAATGTTTGAGCTCCAACTGCGCGATGACGATGTCGGGCTCGGTCTGGAGTATCGGTTGGGCCCGAATGTTGAGCGCGTCGCCGACGACGGGACGGGTCTGCCCGGCCGGCAGGCGGCAGTAGCTCGAAACGCCGACGATATGATCGCCCAGCCCCATCTGGAACAGCAGGGCGGTCACGGCCGGGGCGATCGAGACAATGCGAGGGCGAGGCGCCTCGGGGCTGGTGGCCGCGCGGCGGCAACCGGGAACGAACACGAGGCTCGCCGCCAGCAGGAGCGCCGGGATTTTGATAGCCTTGGTCATGCGAACTATGGAGTGCGGCAGCAGCAGCTGCCGCTTTTCCCTGGCGCTGTGGCGATTGAAAAACATCCAAAGCGGCAGCTAAGGCTGCCGCACTCCATAAGGGCTTTGGCGCCGCCGCGATGCATGGCTACGACACCTGCTTCAGGGCGTTGGGCAGGTAGTCCAGCAGGTCGCTGGCGATCAGCGAGACCTGTCCGAGCTGGTTGGCCGCTAGGTCGCCGGCGACGCCGTGGACGTTGGCGCCCAGGCAGGCGGCGTCAAAGAGCGGCACGCCCTGGCCGATCAGCGCCGCGATCAGTCCGGTCAGCACGTCGCCGGTGCCTCCGGTGGCCATGCCCGGATTGCCGCTGGGGTTGACGTACACCCGTCGCCCATCGGTGACGACCGTGCCGGCGCCCTTGAGCACCAGCGCCAGCGGCGGGGCCTGCAGGGCTCGCACGTCCATCCAGAACCGCGCCGCGTCGATGGCGCTGGCCATGCGGTCGGCCTGCACTTTGGCCACGCTCTTGTCGGTCAGGCGGGCGAACTCGCCGGGGTGGGGCGTCAGGACGAGCGGGCAGCGGCGGGCAGCGGCCCAGTCGTCGATCTTGTCGAGGTTGTTGAGTCCGTCGGCGTCGAGGACGACGGGCTTGTCCTGCTCGAGGATCGCCCGCACGAGGTTCTGCTGGTGGAGGCCCTGCCCCATTCCGGGCCCGACGGCCAGCACGTCGCAGACCGCGGCGGCGTTGAGGGCCTCGCGAACGGCCCGGGCGTCAATTCGCCCGCTCTCGTCGCAGCTCAGCGGCACGGAGGTGGCGCAGGGCACCAGCGCGGCGACGGTCTGCTGGATGGTGCGCGGGGCGGCAAAGGTCACCAGCCCCGCCCCGCCGCGCAGGGCCGCCCGCGTCGCCAGGGCTACCGCCCCGATCATGCCCTGGCTTCCGCCGACGATCAGCACGTGCCCGAACGTGCCCTTGTGCCCGTCGGGGCGCCGCGCCGGAATCATCGGCACGTCATTGATCCGCTCGATTTCGCTCATGGTTGTGCCCCCGCGCCGCGGCCACGTTGCGGGCGATGGTGGCGGCAATGTACCCGCCGCCGAAGCCGTTGTCGATGTTCACCGTGCTGACGCCCGAGGCGCAGCTCGTCAGCATGCTCAGCAACGCCGTCAGTCCGCCAAAGCTCGCCCCGTAGCCGATCGACGTCGGAACGCCGATCACCGGCGCCGACACCAGCCCCCCCACCACACTGGGCAAAGCGCCTTCCATGCCTGCCACCACCACGATGGCGTCGGCCTCGGCCAGGCTCCGCCGATGCGCCAGCAGGCGGTGCAGCCCCGCCACGCCGACATCATAGTGCGTGCTGACGGACTGGTTCATGATCTCTGCCGTCACGCGCGCTTCCTCGGCCACCGGGATATCGCCCGTGCCCGCCGACACGACCGCCACGCGACCGCCGGCTGGAGGCGTTTCTTCCTGGCGCAGCGTGATCGCCCGCGCCGCCTGGTGGAACTGAGCGGCGGGGTGATTGGCCGCCACGGCGGCGTACTGCTCCGGCGTGGCGCGCGTGGCCAGCACGTTGGTGCCCATGGCCGCAAGCCTGGCAAAAATCGTCTGCACGTGATCGACGGTCTTGCCCGGGCAGAAGATCACCTCGGGAAATCCGCAGCGGATCGCGCGGTGGTGGTCGATGGTGTGCTCGCCGCCGGCCTCGAAGGGCAGGTGGCGCAGCGCCTCGATGGCCTGCTCGATATTCGTCTGGCCGGACTGGACAGCCTGGAGCAGTTCTTTGAGTGCGTTCTCGTTCATGGCAGTTTCAGCGTGTCGCGGGCGTCTCGCCCGCGCGTGGCGAGGGCATCTTGCCCTCGTACAACGACCGTCTCCCTTCCGCGGGCGAGACGCCCGCGGCACTCGCGGACAAGATGTCCGCGACACAAATCCCGATCAGGCCTGTCCCGCCGGCGGCTGCGGGGCGCGCCGGACGATCCGCCGCACCGCGTAGGTATTGGCGCCGGTGGCTTCGAAGTAGATTCTCATCAGCAGCTCGCCGATGACGCCGACAGCCAGCATCATCATGCCCATCGCCAGCAGCATGAACCCCAGGGCCATCAGCGGCCCGTGGTTCTGGAAGAGGTGGAACTTCTGCCAGCCGCTGAGGACCTTGACGACAAAGCCCGCCAGCAGGATCAGCGACCCCAGGCCGCCCAGCGTGAGCCCCCACTTGCCGAAGAAATGCAGCGGTCGGGTAAGGTAGGTGGTGATGAACCGCACGGTGATGATGTCCATCGCGACGCGGAACGTGCGCCCGATGCCGTAGTTGCTCTTGCCGCTTTTGCGGCGGACGTTCTTGATGGGCACCTCGACGATCTTGGCGCCCAGGCGGGCGCAGATCGCCGGCACGAAGCGGTGCATGTCGCCGTAGAGGCGCACGTCCTCGAGCACCTCGCGACGGTACGCCTTGAACGTCGTGCCGAAGTCGTGCAGCGAGACCCCCGAGACCTTCGCCAGCAGCCAGTTGGCCGCCCGCGAGGGAATGCGCCGCATCAACAGGTTGTCGCCGCGGCGGACGCGCCAACCGCTGGCGATGTCGTAGCCCTCGTCGATCTTGCGGATGAACAGCGGAATCTCGTACGGGTCGTGCTGCAGGTCCCCGTCCATCGCGATGATCACCTCGCCGCGGGCGTGGTCGAACCCCGCCTGCAGGGCAGTGGCCTGGCCGAAATTGCGCCGCAGCTCGATGGCGGTGATGTGCCCGTCCGCCTGCGCAAGGCTTTGCAGCGCCGCTCCGGTGGCGTCGCGGCTGCCGTCATTGACGAGAATGATCTCGTAGCTCTTCTTCAGGTGGCGCATGACGCGGGTGATTCGGTTCACGAGCTTGTCTGCGATGTCGGCTTCGTTGTAGAACGGCACGACGACGCTGTACGCCGGTCGCGGCAAGAACTCGCCCTCGCCGGCCGATGAGGCTTCCATGTCAACGCTGTCCTGACTATAGACATCCATAGTGCGTCAATTCCACCTGGTGGTGCTCGAAGGCTTCCCGCACGCGCGGATCGCACAGGGCGGCCAGTTCCGCCTCGCGGCAGGACCGCAGGCGGGTCTGTCCCAGATCCGCCTCGTCGATCAGTCCGGGATGCACCATGATCTCGACGGCACCGGGGCGGACTTCGGCGGCCGCCCGGACCAGCCAGTCGGCCTGGATAAACCCGGTATGGGCGATACCCAGCATGGCGGTAGTCGCCCGCAGGTCTTCATGCCCGCGCCAGGATCGCTTCTGCCAGTGTGCCAACAGCCGGCCGACCAGTCGCTGCTTGAGCGGCGGCGTCGGCCACGATGCCCATCCCCCGGCGGGCTGTTCGTCCACCGCGCGTATAAACCGCACATTATACCGCCGCGCCAACTCGACCACACGCCTGAAAACCGCCGGAAAGGCATGGATATGCCGATGGCTGTCCAGGTGCGTCGGTTGCACGCCGCGGTCGATCGCCCAGCGGATCTGGGCCTCATACTCGGCGGCCACCGCTTCGACGAGGCGCGGCTGAATGATCAACCGCCGCAGCATCGCGGCGGCGGACCAGGCCATCTGCCCGTCGCCGTTGGCCAGGCGCCGCCCCGGTTCGCTCAGCGGCGGGCCCTGGCAGGAATTCAGATGCACGCCCACGCCCAGCCCCGGCGCCGAGGCCAGCAGCGCCACCGCTCCTTCGGCGGCGGGCATGTTAGTCATCAGCGTGGTGCTGGTGACAATGCCGTCCACGTGCGCGCGAATGATGCCCGCCGAAATGCCCGGCGAAAAACCAAAGTCGTCGGCGTTGACGATGGCGCGCTTCAATTGACGCGGCGAATGCATGAGGTAAGCATTATAATCGGTCCGGAGACCCCGCGATGCAAGAGCGGCAGGAAAGATGTAACGCCTCAGTTGCAGGGAAAAGTCGCGGCGGAGGCACTAAATGAAAAAGTAATTCGTTTCATTGAATTACTTTTTCATTTCAGACGATCAGCGAGGCCCGCGCCAAGTATTCATCAACGCCGGCAAAACGGCATTGATGAATACTTGGTGCCTCCGCCGCGACTTTTCCCTGGCCGCTCAATCGCCTATTGCACAAAGTGCTAAGGCCCCCGCACCGCCGGACCGATAGCGTGTATAGCCCCAAAGGCCCGATCATGACCGAACACAAGAAACACAGCGGCCCCTCCAAACGCGGCAAGTGGATCTTCGCCCTGGCGGCGATAGCCATTGCTGTTTTCATTGTCCTGCACCAGCGTCGCAGCCCGCCCATGCCCCCGGGCGACTGGATCGTCGAGACGAACCCCGCGGCCGTCCTTCCCAAGGCGAAAGAGCAGAACCGCAAGGTGCTGATGTTCTTCGCCTCCAAGCCATGGCTCCAGGGCAGCAACGAAGAGTTCATGATCAACGTCACGCTGACCAAGAACCGCCAGAACATCGCGAAAGCCAATGTGATCTGCGTGTACGTGCCTGTCGGGAATCTCCAGGACTCGCCCGTGGCCAAAGAGTTCAGGATCACGCAACTGCCCACATCGCTGCTGCTGAGCCCCAATGGGATCGAGATCCGCCGCGGCGAGGGCAGGATCGGCCAGAGCGACTTCAACAAGATCGTGCTCGACGGCCAAAAGTGAAGCAGCAACATTGAATGTTCTTGTTTTAAGCCATCTGCTTCTCTGCGTGCTTTGCGATCTCTGCGGTTCATGTAGTTTACGGCCTAAATCGGAATAAACCAAGTTTGGGTGCTTTAGAGGTGCTTTTTGGGTGTGGTTTTGAGGGGTTGCGGAGAACTTGGTAAAACTCGTGCGACTTATCCGGCTAGTCATCCTCTACCGCTTCCAGGTCGGCTTTCCGGACCTGTCCGCTGTTGAAGGGCTTGGCGTGGATCTGCGCGCCGTCTTTGAGTCGGATGAGGTAGAACCGTCCGAACCCGTCGGCATGCACGGGCCTGGACTCCAACACGATCTGCTCGGCCAGCAGGTCCGGAAGGACTGTGGCGGCATACTTGCCCGCGTCGGTCTTGTAGCGGTAGTATCGCTTCCCGGTGTCCGGGTTGGCGTCGGGGCCGACGGGTTCATATTGGCCCATCTCGACCAGTCCGCGATCGCACGTCACCAGCCAGCGAATGCCTTCCTTCTGCATCTGGTTCCAGCTCATCCCCAGGACGGCTTCTTTGGCCGGCGGGTCCGACAGCGACAGGATCGGGCAGAACCGCCCGTGGTAGAGGGCAAAGCCCGCTTTCTCGGCGCAGGAAGTCATCACCCGGTCGCCGCCGATGATCGCCGACGAGCGGCGGCTGAACTGACGCATCGCCTCGCCGTCGCCGTAGCGCGCCGCCTCGCTGAGAAAATGCTGGTACAGGAACATGACGCCAAGCATGCCCACGCACGCAGCCGCAGCCACCTGCCTCACGCGCCACCGCAGGCTGGCGGCGATCGCCCATGCCGCCGCCGCCAGGCCAATCGCTGCCGCCACCCACAGCAGCACATGGGCTGCCGGCGGCACGACGGCCGGCCATGGAAGCAGCGTCGCCAGTCGGCTGCCCAGGTGACCGTGCAGGCCCAGCAGCAATCCCAGCACCAGACCCGTCGCGCCGATGAGCACTGCCGCAAAGGCATAGACGTGTCGCAGGAATCGCGGCGTGCGACCGCACCGGCCGGCCAATCGCGCCAACTCGTCGATCGACCAGGCGCCCATGATCGCCAGCCCGCCGTAGCAGGGCAGCAGGTAGTCCGG
Source organism: Planctomycetaceae bacterium (assembly GCA_039680605.1). Taxonomy (NCBI): domain Bacteria; kingdom Pseudomonadati; phylum Planctomycetota; class Planctomycetia; order Planctomycetales; family Planctomycetaceae; species Planctomycetaceae bacterium. Next base: position 111,091 of record JBDKTA010000022.1, read on the forward strand.
TCGGAAGCCATGGGGCAGCGTGAACAGCACCACCGTCACGATGACCCAGATCAGCGGCACGTAAATGCCGCCCTCGCGCGTCAGCCACTGCCGCGCCGGCACCATCGCCAGAGCGCCCAGCGCGAAGACCGACGCCGGCAGGGCGTAATAGATCAGGCTCAAGACCACCGGCAAGGACGCCGCCGCCGGGGCGTGCTCCCCCTGCCCGGTGATGCGCTGGATAATCTCAAAATCCAGCACGCCCTTGAACTCGTCGCCCGCGCGGGCGCCCATCGCATACAGAACGGCATACACTGCGGCTGCCAGCAGTGGCAAGCCCCACCACAGGCGCAGGGTCTTGGCCGCCTGCCACCACCGCTGCCCCACCAGGCGACAGACGACGGCGAATGATTGTTTGAGCCCCACGCCATGCCCGACGTCGCCGAAACCCGGACCCAGCGCCGCGCCCAAGGCCGCCACGCCGGCAACCAGCGGCACGTTGACGATGCCCCATCCCTTGGTCAGCGCCGCCAGGATCATCGCCGTCCACAGCCCTGCCGCCCAGGCCAGCGCCCGCGGGCGCGGCGACGGGTGAAACAGCAGGCGGTCCAGGCACAGCACCGCCAGCGTGATCCACAGCGTCAGCATCATGTCGGTCGTGGCCACAAAGGCAAGCTTGCGCGCGTGCAGGGTGGTCAGCCACAGGCACGCCGCCAGCAGTCCCACGCGGCGGTTGAACCAGCGGCGCCCCAGAACATACACCAGCAGAGCGGTCACAATCGTGGCCAGACCGGTCGGCAGGCAGAACACCCAATCGTCGTGCTGACCGGTGGCCAGCACCGCCGCGGCAGCGAGGATGTTGAACACCTGCCCCTTGCGCATGAGCCCGCCGGCATGGGTGCGGGGCATGAGCACGTCGCCGGACTCGATCATGCCCATCGCCGCGCCGGCCTGCCAGAGCTGGGCATAGCGGTAGAAATTGCTGGGCGCGGCGGCGCTGTTGAGTATCACCACCAGCGCCAGCGCCGCGATGATGGCGGCGTCGAGCCCGGTTCGGGCGGGGCGGGAGGGGTTGAGACTGGCATCGCTGGCGGGCATGAGGATCTTTCTGCAGGCGCTATGGATTCTTTTTGCGGGCCTGTTCGCGAACATACTTCAACTGCTGGGCCACGCTGTCCCAGATGGGGCTTTGGCGATCGGGCACGATCCGCCAGAGCTGCTCGAACCCGCTCTGCGACTCGCGCCACTGCCTCTGGCGGGCCATCAGGCAAGCGTCGCTGTACTTCTTTCTGACCGTGGCGGTCAGTTCGTTCAGGGCCTCGCGGTAAAGCCGCTCGTCTTCGACCGTCTCGAACGTGCCCGTGGGCCTGCACGCCAGATACATCTGGAAGCTTGTCACGCAGGCATAGAGTTCGCCGTCACGGCTGGTGCGATCGTACCAGGCGCTGCGCGCCTTGTCCAGATACCCGCTGATGGTCACGGCGCTGGCGCTGCTGCGGGGCAGCTTGCGATCGAGGGCCACGCGGATCTGCTCGTCGGTCATGGGCCGCGGCGGCCCGTCGGCATTGGTGTCGCCCGGGCCGTCCGAATTCTTCTTCAGCAACCCGGCGATCATGATCAGCAGAAACAGCCCCAGGCTGATGCCCATGAAGATGGCGTACTTGCGGATCTTGCTGGTGCTCTTGGCCTCGACGGCGTCGTGTACCGCCGCGGCGCCCTGTGGCTCCAGGTCGTCGGTGACGTCGGCCTCCTCTTCCGCCACCGGCGCCGGGGGCGGGGGCGGTTCGGCGGCCGCCGGGGCGGGATGCGCCGCCTGCCAGGCGCGCACCGCGGCGATGACGTCGTCGCCCTTCTGGACGAACAGCAGGCGCGTTTCGGCGCCGAGCCCGATGGCGTCGCCGGTGTCAAGGATGACGCGCAGGCCCTTCTTGTACCGCTTGTCGTTGACGAACGTCGGCTGATCGGACGTGCCCTCGACGACCCAGCCCTCGGTGGTGAAGACGAACTGGGCGTGCTGCCGCGAGGCGTACTGCTCGTCGACGCGGATGGCGCAGTCGGGCGCGCGGCCGGCGGGCATGACGCTGTGGCGCAGCAGCAGGCGTCGCCCGCTTTGCGGTCCGGCCACGTATACGATTTCGGCGTACTTTTCGCTCATTACATGAATCCGTTCCTGACGATGCGGATGATCGCCGGGGCGAAGATGGCCAGCACCACGCTGATGAGGATCAAGAGGCTGGGCAGCAGGATTCGCACCGAGGCGACGGCGGCGGCGTTTTCCGCCCGGACCGACCGCTGCATGCGCAGCAGCGTCGCCTGCGAGTGCAGCACGGTCGACAGCGGCGTGCCGAGGTCTTCGGCCTGGATGACGCTGGCGACGATGGTCTGGAGCATTTCCAGCGGAACGCGGTCGGAGAGGTTCTTCAGCGCCACGCGGCGCGTGGTGCCCAGTTCGATCTCGGCCAGCATTGCCCGCAGCTCGACGTTAAAGGGCTCTTCCTCGTCGGCGCCGCCGCGGCGGACGACGGTGGAGACCGCCTCGGTGAAGGTCGCCCCGGCGCCCATCGCCAGGGCGATCAGGTCCAGCGAGTACGGCACGCGCTTGGCGATCAACCGGATTCGCTTGCTGGCGCGGTTGGCCAGGGCGATGATCGACGCGCCGAAGCCCACCACGCCGGCCATCAGCGGCAGCGTCAGGCTGACCCCGCCCTGGGCGACCAGGAACAGCAGCCCCGAGGCCGTCGCCAGCACCAGTCCGACCAGCATCGAGTACGCCAGGTATTCCTCGGGGGTGTAAAGCTCGGGATTTCCGCTGGCGACAAGCTTGGCCCGCAGCCATTCCTTCGCGCGGGGCATCGCCAGGCGATGGGCGATCACCAGCAGCAGCCACATGATCGGGCTCAGCGCCGCGTTTTCAAACACCGTGCGCCGGTCGGTATGCCCCGTCGCCAGCGCTGCCTGACGCTGGGGCGATATCTCGATGCGACCGCTCTGGCTGAAAATCGCCACGATCAACATCGCCGCCGAGACCAGAAAGCCCAGCCCCAGGCCCGCGGTCCAGATCAGTTGCAACGTACTTTCATTCATAGAAACAAATCCGAAATACGAATCTCGAAACGAAAACACAAACAACAAAACAACACAGCGACACTAAACCGTCACAAAGCCGGTACCGGGCTCCTGCCAGCGGTCTTTTGAAGGATTGCTCCAAAGATATTCATCAGTTCCGTCGCTTCCCCGACCAGAGCTCGCCGCTGCGTCTCCAGGGCGGCAGCCGGTTCAATATCCAAAAGCCCGCAGCCAATACCGTGACTCCTTGGCTTCTTTGCGGCTGATCTTCACGTGCATTTGAAAGTCCTTCTTGCCAAGAGACTCATTGGCCTCAATGTAATTGGCTCCCACCGATCCAGAAGAGCGGATCAACTGCTTGCAGTCTTCGATATTGGCAATGGTCAAAGTTATTCGCTTCACCAAGAGTCGAACGTCTCTCGCAAATTCAAACGTTCTTTCTTCAAGATCATACGGTTTGGACTTCTTTGCGCCAGCAGTCATCGATTTCTCGCTTCTTCCTATTTGTTTTCTTGTTGTTTTCGAATTTTCTTCTCAAATGTCGATGTCCATGATCTTGCGGATCAGCAGGAAACCCGCGACGTTGAGCACGATCATGATCAGCAGCAGCAGGTTGCCCAGCGGCGTCGTGAAAAGCTGCATCACGTACTCCGGGCTGATCCGCAGGAAGTAGATGATCGCCAGCACCACCATCGGCATGGCGCCCATGGCCCGGGCGGTGGCGCGGCCTTGGGCGGTCAGCGTCTTGACGCGGTTCTCCAGGCGCTGAATCTCGCGGATGCTCTCAGCGATGCGGTCGAGCGTTTCACCCAGGTCGCCGCCCCGCTGGCGGTGCGTCTGCAAGGCCGAAAACAGCAGGCGGAAGTCGCCCGAGCCGATCCGCTCGGCGGCGTTCTCCATCGCCTCCTCCAGCGGAACGCCGAACTCATACTCGCGCAGCAGGTGGGCAAACTCCTGCCGCAGCGGAACGGGACCTTCGCGGGCAACCAGCTCCATCGACTGCACCAGGTTCAGCCCCGCACGAACGCCTGACGTGATCGACTGGATACCGCCGACCAACTGCAGCTCGAGCTTGTCCAGGCGCCGACGGGCGAGGATCTTGATCATCGCCCACGGACCCAGCAGCCCCACGGCCCCCAGCACAATCGCCCCGAGAATACTCTCGGTGATCACCAGGCCCAGCAGCGCCAGCAGCAGCACCGCCCCCACGGACATCCAAGTGGCCGTTCGCGGCTCGACGTCGATCATCAACCGCCCCCGCAGCACCCGGTCATACTGATCTTCCCGGCGCATCGCCATGGTCCGCAGCGGCGCCCAGCCGTACCAGACGGCTGCGCCGGTGCCCACCAGGATCAGCAAGCCCGTGGCGGTCACCCAGACCCAGTTGATGTCTGCCTGCGCCAGGACGTCCATCACGTGAATACCTCGATGCCGAGAATGCCCTTGGCGAGCAATTCTTCGGCAAAGGCTGGAATATACCCGGTATGCCGCAGGCGCGAGGGTTCGCCGGCAAGTCCGTCGCGCATCACGAAAATGTCCTCGACGATGATCTGCCCGCTGTCGGGGTCGATGCCCGTGATCTCGCTGACGTGCGTGATGCAGCGCCGCCCGTCCTGCAGACGCTGGATCTGCACCACGATGTCCAGCGCCGCGGCGATCTGCTCGCGGATCGCCCGGATGGGCATCTCGACGGCCATCAGCACCATCGTCTCGACGCGCATCATCGTGTCGACGGGGCTGTTGGCATGCACGGTCGTCAGCGAACCGTCGTGGCCGGTGTTCATCGCCTGGAGCATGTCCAGCGCCTCGGGCCCGCGGCATTCGCCGACGATCAGGCGATCCGGCCGCATGCGCAGCGCGTTCTTCACCAGGTCGCGGATCAGGTAGGCGCCCTTGCCCTCGATGTTGGCCGGACGCGTCTCCAGGCTGACCAGGTGGTCCTGGGGCAGTTGCAGCTCGGCGGAGTCTTCGATAGTGACGATGCGCTCCTCGGTCGGGATGAAATGCCCCAGCACGTTGAGCGTGGTGGTTTTGCCGCTGCCGGTTCCGCCGGCGATGATCAGGTTCTTGCGCCCCTGCACGCAGGCCCGCAGGAAGGCGGCCACCGGTTCGGTCACCGTTCCGCGCTCGATGAGGTCGTCGACGGTGAAGGGGATGCGGGCGAACTTGCGGATCGTCAGCACCGGACCGGACAGGCTCAGCGGGTTGATAATGGCATTGACGCGCGAGCCGTCGGGCAGGCGGGCGTCGACCAGCGGCGTCGAGCGGTCGATGCGCCGACCGATGGGCGTGATGATGCGCTCGATGATGCTCTGGACGATCTCGTCGGAAAAGAAGCTGCGCCCGGTGTTCTGGAGCGAGCCGTCCTTCTCGATGTAAATCTTGTCGCGCCCCACCACCATGATTTCGTTGACGTTGGGCATCTCGAGCAGGTCCTGCAGCGGGCCGTAGCCCAGCACGACGTCCTCGATGTCCTTGGAGATCATCCGCTGCACGAGGTAGTCGCGCAGCTCCGGGGTGACGCGCTTGCCCAGGCGCGAGACCTGCTCCTTCCACCCCGCCTCGACCAGGGCGACGTCTTCCTTGATCGTCGTGGGGCGCAGGCGCAGCGGAAACGCGCTGAGCACGTCGCCGATCATCCGGTTCATCGCCTCTTCATGAGAGGTCTGCAGCACGTCGGAGTCTTCAAACCCGTAGCTGTAGAGCAGCTTGCCCGTGGCGCGGCGGGCCAGTTCCGTCACCGCCGACCGCCACAGATACTCCTGCACCAGGTGCGAGACCATCTCCTCGTCGAGCTGCGGGCGATACGCCACGATGATGTCCGCCAGGTGGCGCTTGATCAGGGCCACGTGCTGCTGGTCGGCCGAGACGGCCACGCCCGTGACGCGCAGGTTCAGGCGGTCGAGCAGTTCGGCGTGCATTTTCTGTTCGAGCTCGACGACGCGGCGGCGGGGCGTGACGACGCGCTGTCCGGCCTTGATGCGCTTGATGGAGGGCTCCATCATGTACAGGCTGAACTCGCCGATGCGGATTTCGTCGCCATAGTCGATGCGGCGTTTCTGCCCGCGCTCGATGGACTTGTTGGCCACCACCGTCTCGTTGAGCCCCAGCGACTCGATGAAGTAGCTGCCGTTCTCGAAGACGATGCGGCAGTGGCGTCGCGAGACGAACTGGCTGTGCAGGGTGACGTCGTTGGCCGCGTCGCGCCCGATCGAGATCGAGGCGCCGTCGACCTTGACGACCTCCCGCTGGTCGGTGAACTGGTTGGCGACCCAGACTTCCATAGTTTTTAGCCCAAAAACTTCATGAACCGCAGAGACCGCAGAGTACGCAGAGAAGCAAGTAGCTCAAAACAAGACCATCTAACGCCGCGGTCGACGTTAATCCGAAAAACAGGCTTTCCAGGCGTTCCACTTCCGTAATTCTCTGTAAGTCTCTTCATTCAAAAATACCTCTGCGGTCTCTGCGATCCCCGCGGTGAAATATCCGGGTTAGCCCCCTATCGACCGATACTCGGCGTTGCCGGCCAGTTTCATCAGTTGGGGGTTGATCGAAGCGTCGTCCTGCGCCTTGGGGGCGTCGGCGTAGGGCATGGCCAGGCGGACGCTGCCGATAATGTGCGTCATCAGGTTGACCAGTTCGGGCAGTTCCTTGGCGGGCACCTCGATGGTGATAGTGCGGTAGCTCGAGGCGACCTGTCCGACGCGCTCGGTGCCGCTGCGCAGCTCGCGCACCTGCTCGCCCTTGCCGCCGACGGCGATGACCCGCACGCCGCCTTTGAACACCTGGTACGTCCGGGCGCGCCGGTCCTCGCCCATGATCACGGCCATCACCAGCACCCGGTCATACACCCGCAGCACGTCGCCGGGAACGAATCGCGGGTCCACCTCCAGCGGAAACGCCACCATGCCCTCGGAAAGCTTCGTGGCGGGGCGGTCCTTCGCCGAGGCGTTGAAGTGGCGATACTGCACGTACTGCTTCTGCTTGATCTCTTCGGCGGCGGGTTGCCCGGAGAACTGGGGGAAGTCTCTGGCCAACACCAGATCGCCCATGCGCCCAATCTGCGAGCGCTCCACCTGCACGCGCTCGACGTCGCTTTCGCTGATGGTGGCGCCGGCCTTGATGTCGTGCGTGAACACCAGCAGCTCGACTTTGCCCTGCTGGTTTTCCTCGCGAATGTGGGAGATCTGCGCCAGGTACAGGATCACCACCGCCACGCCCAGCCCGCCGGCTACCAGCAACAGCCGCGTGTTTCGGATCCCCGAAGGCGCATCGGCCTTCGCCGTCGTCGTGCGTTCATTGACCATGGGCTCGCTACCTCAATGGGTTGGGCCGGCGAAACCAGCCCTGTCGGCGTCTATTCTCGTGTTCCGCAGCACGTTTGGCAAGGAGAGTCTCAGCAGCATGGGCGATCCTTCGGCAGGCTCAGGATGCCACGCCCATGCCACACCACGAGGGTGCCACGCACAACTCCGTTGTGCGTGTCCCTGACCGCAGCCTACCGGAAGCATGGGCGAGACGCCCATGCCACACAGCAAGAGCATGGGCGAGACGCCCATGCCACACGGCAAGCATCAAGGCCGCGAGGGCGGGGGCGGCAGTTGTGTCGCCGCCACCGTTACGCTGACCCCGCGCGAGGGGGCCGGCGCGATCAGCACCACCACCCGCCACCCGCTGCGCGTCAGCGACAGCGTGCGCTGCGAAGGCCCATCGCGATCGCCCGCCACGCTGAACCCGGCCTTGGCGCCGACGGTTTTGTAGTGCTCCGCCACGGCCGCGGCGTCGGCTGACGCAACGCGATAGCGGGCGAACTCCTCGACGTACGCCCCGACGCGCCGCTGCCAGGCGCCGCCGAGGGTCGCGCCGGCCATGGGCGCCAGGCCTGCCGGCGGACCGGTCAGCGGGACCAGACCGGCCGCCGACTCCGGGCGGCGCGCCAGTTCGACCGGGTCGCCCGCGCCGTCGGCCGGAGCGGTAGAAGGCATCTGGGCGTTCATCCACCGTGCGAGTTTGTCTGCCGCCGGCCCCTCGGGACGCTGAAAGAAGAATCGGTGCATCTGCCAGGCCAGCAAAATGCCAGCCACCAGCAGCAGCACGTACAAGGTGGCGCGCAGGCGGGGGCTCTTGCCGGCGGCCGGGGCGTGGGCGGATTTGGGGGGCGGCGAGTCGCTCATGGGCGCCTCACCATCGCATCAAATAGAGTCGGCGAAAGGCCGTTCCGACCGTGTCGCCGGGAGCGGGGATGCTGCTGAGGGCCTGGTCCAAAGACGGGTAAAACGTGTTGCTGACAAAACTGCTGGAGCCTTCCTCGAAGTACATCTGCCCGCGCCGCCACTCGAGCCCCTCTCGAATGTGCGACCACGAGATGTCGCCGTTCATGCTCGCCCAGAGCCCCACGCTGGTGGGGAACACCGTCGAGACATTGGCATAGTGGCTCTGCGGGCACTGCAGCACGTAGACGTCGCGCGCGAGCACGGCGGCCTCGGGGCCCACCGCGGTGATCTCGGTCGCCAGACGGTTCACCACGTCGCCCGTCCCGGCGGGATACTCCACCGTGACCGTCGAGGCCTGGCCGCTCAGCGAGACCGTGTTGATCTGCCCGCCCGTAGGCCAGTCGTTGGCCAGCACGCCGTGCCAGGCCGCAAACCGGTCCGCCACGATCGTCTGCTGCTGGTTCTTCATCGCCCAACCGAAGAAGAACGTCAGCACCAGCACCGTCGCCAGCAGCGGCACGACCAAAACAAACTCGAGCATCGCCTGGCCCGATCGCCGCCGGCGCTCACACTTGGTTGTCCAGGCTCTGCTGCTCATAATGCACCGTTCTCGCTGAAGCAATTTCGGCGTCGCGCCGGGGCAATTAATCCGCAATCCGCAATCCCAAATCCGCAATCGTTTCTAATGGCTTCCGTACGTATCGGGCGCGCTGCCCAGGGCCCGGAAGTATTTTACCATGCTGCCCAACTGCTCGGGGGTGACCAGGTTCTGCGGGTCGCCATTCAGCGAGGCTTCGTCGAGGCGGCTGAGCCAGTCCAAGTCGTCGCTGCGCTGCGACCAGCCCGACAGCGCCGCCAGGCGCACCCGCCAGTCCTGCGTCCACAAATCGAAGCTGCTGTTGTTGAAAACCTTCGCCTGCGCGGCCGTCAGCGTGCCGCCCAGGGGGTTGGGGTTCTGGAACTGCCCGCTCCAGATGCGCGTGTCGTTGCCCCACTGCGCCACGCCCAGAAACTGGAAGTATCGCCGGCGGTACGCGCCTTCGCTGTCGGAGGCCTCGGGCGGGTCGGCGGGCACGTAGTCGCCGTCGGAGCGGTCCAGCAGCATCGGGGCCGGCAGGGAATCGAAGGCGTCCCAGTTGCACGGGTCGGAGATCTCGATGTCGCCGCCGACGTCAATGCCGCCGAAGATGTACCACTGCACCACGTACACGTCCTGGTACGTCAACGGGCTGTTGGGGTCCGCCGGGTTTTCGCGCACCGGACGAATCCCGATCCCGGTGTCGTAGGTCGTCTGGTAGGTCCAGGTGTCTTTCCAGATGTGGTCGCAGATCTTCGGGGCCGTCCACTGCTCGGGGTCTACCCAACCGCCCGAGCGGATCGAGATGGGGTACTCGCCGTTGGTGCGGAAGGTGCCCGGCGTCATCCAGGCCGGGTCGTTGGGCGCTTTGGAGCTGACGACCTCGACCTTATAGAACAACGTCTGGCTGATGCGAACGTCCTGGCGGGCGGCTAGCGCGCGGCACTGCGCGTAGTCGACGATCCACTGGGGATAGTGGATCGTGCGAAGCTGCTTGGTCGCCGGGTCGCTGAACATGTACGTGAGCTTCTGACGGGCGATCGTGCTGTGATAGGCGGAAAAATAGCTGTCGGGCACCTGCCCGGCGTGCAACTGCTGATGCCCGCCCTCGTCGTAGGAATAGCTGTCGTTGGCCCAGTTGCCCACGTGACGCATCGCCCAGTTGTACGGGCCATACGCCATGTACCCGATCAGGATGCTCCTGCCGCCCACCGTGTGCCCGCCGCTGCCGCCGCTGCGCTGAATGACCGACGAGCCGACCGAGCGCCCGCCGGGATTGATGCTCCCGCTGCCCGAGCGAACCGAGGGCCCCGGCGTACCGGGCACAAACGTGCCCCCCTCGTGGCGGTACTGCGGGTCGCGCCATTTGTAAAGCCGCGCCCACGGACCCATGCGGTACTGGCTGGCGTCGGTCGAGCAGTCCGGGATCGCCCCGCCGTTGCCCCCGGTGGGCGAGTACACCACGCTCTGATTCACCACGCCGGTTCGCCCTTCCATCACCGGGCGGAACGATGCCAACGTGCCCCGCACCGCCGGAAGGCGCGGCGCCACGGGCACCAGGGTGGAAACGTCGGCCTTGTTAGCCTTGCCGTACTCGACCGCGTTGGCCTGCGCCAGCGCCCCGGCCGAGGCGACGGTCGCCTGCGACATCTCGTCCAGCACGACGCTCGAACGCCAGAACCCCCCGTGAGGCAACGCGCCGGGCGTTCCGCGGATCGACCAGGTGGTCGCCGTGGCCATGTCGAATCCGCTGTTGTTCAGCGCGACGTCGGCGGCGCGCAGAATGTCCCGCTGGCGGATCATCCGGTTGTCGAGCGACTGGAGCCCCTGCGTGAGATACTGTCCACCCTGGGGCTCGTTGATGCCCCGCGCCAGTTGCCCCGCCAGGGACTGCTCCCACATGTCGATCTCGTCGGCCGACATCTTCGCCGCCAGCGGCAGGGCGTCCATCACCGGAACCATGGCGATGACCCGCGTCTGCTCGCAGTTGTTCATCGCCACGCAGTTCATGCTCCGCGCCATCCACCCCGCCCCGCTGACGGCCACGGCGTCGGCAGTGTTCTGAAGCGCCAGCCGCCGGTTGACCTGGTCGGCGACGTTGAAGACATAAAACACCAGCGCCGCCAGCAGCGTCATCGCCACCAGCGTCGCGACGAGGATCTGACCACCTTGTTTAGGGCGTGGTTTCAAAGCGGATTCTCACCTACAAAGTCTAACGCCGCCGGAAGGCGGAAATTCCAAAACACGCTTAAAAGATCAAATTGGCCGGGTGGCATGGCGACACGCGTTGTTCAGCGGGTCGCCATTGCGGTGCGCTGAGCATCATGGCGACCCACAACAAACAGAACCGTGTGTCGCCATGCCACCCCTCGCCAAAAACCTACCACGGAGACGCAGAGGGCTCTGAGGAGCGAACAAAGCCGGGAACAGTTTGTTTTAGCCTCAGTGGCCTCTGTGCCTCTGTGGTATTCCTTCTGTTTAGTGCTTGTGATCAAGGCGCCGGCTGTGGTTCCGACGCTTCCACCATCGCCTGGGCGTGGGCGATTTTTTCCTTCACGTCGGGCGTGTCCATCACGTTCCTGGCCAGCTTGTAGTTGGCCAGGGCGGCTTTGAAGTCTCGCTTGTTCATCGCCTCTTCGCCCATGGCCATGAAACGGTCGTACTTGGTCTTGAGGATCTGCTTGTTGACCTCGGCGCTGTTCTTGAGACGCTTGGCACGGTCGTAGGCCTCCAGCGCCCGGTTCCAGTCCTGGGCCGCCAGCGCCACCTCACCCTCGCGCATGGCGGCGCGGTAGTCCAGTTCGCGGCGCATGGCCTTCTGTCGCGTCTCGATGATCGTGTCGCGGTCGGACTTGATGGTCTTGGCCTTGTTGTAGGCCTCGATGGCCTGCTCGAGCTGGTCGGCCTTTTCCATCGCCTCGGCCTGGGCGTACTGGATGTTGAATCGGCAATCGGTGATGCGCGAGGTCAGGTACGGATCGCGCTGGAGGGTGAGGGCTTCCTTGTACTTGTCCATGGCTGCGGACCAGTCGCGCTTGTCGAACAGCACGTCGGCCTCGCGGCGGGCGGTCTTGAACTGGCGGTTCTTGACCCAGAGTTTCAGCAGGGCCGCCGCGTCGGGGTGCTCGGGGTACTTGGCCACCAGGTCCTGCAGTTGCTTGATGGCCTGATCGTGTTTGCCGTCGGCGTCGCTCTTCTTGGCTCGTTCGTAATCGAACGAGGCCTCCAGCACGCGAATACGCTGGACGTCGGCGGCGTCGTTGGTCAGGGCCACCGCCTGGCGAAGGAACTGGATCTCGCCGACGGGGTCGTTCTCTTTTCTGGCCTGGTCGATCTTGTCGCGCAGTTGAGCGATGTTGAGCGTGCTGGACAGGTCGGCGATCTTTTTTCGCAGGCTGTTGGCGGCCTCCTCACGCTCCGCCGCCGGCAGGACGTCCTGGGCGGTTTTGCCTTCGAGCATGGCCAGGGCCTGCTGATAGGCGTCCTTGGCCTTGTCCCACCCATCCTTGTCCGTCGCCCGCGAGGCGATCTCCTTGCCCTTGGCGATGGCCTCCTGATATTCCTGGCGGAACTTGCCCACGGCGATGGCCGCATAGTGCCGGCTGAACTCGTCCTGCAGGCGCGCGTTCTCGGCGATCACCCGCCGATCCTGCTCGCCCAGGGCGTCCATCTGCTGGCGGGCCTCGACGAACTTGCCTTCGTCCAGCAGGGCCTTGGATTTGGCCAGTTGCTGGTGAAAGCTCTTGGCCGCCAGTCGCAGGTTGTCCAGGTCGGTTGTCTCCGTGCGCCCGCGCGTCCAGGCCAGCAGGGCGTCGTCCTCTTTGCCCGGTCCGGCCTGGATCGTTTCCAGGAGCTTCTTGGCCGCGTTCTGCGAGGCGGCGGCGGCGTCAAAATCCAGCTTCTCGATCGCCAGGTAGCCGCTGCACATGTGGACGTAGTAGCCGGATTTGGCCGCCTCGGAGCGCTCGCCGAAGTCGCGCTGGACTTTCTGGAACGCCGGAAGCGCCTCGGCGTACTTGCGGTCGCCATAGAAGTCCGCCGCCACCTTGTACGCGGCTTTGGCCTTTTGCCCGCGATCGGAGTCTTTGTTCATGGTGACGATCGCCGTCATGATCGCCCCGATGACAACCATCCCGAATATCGCCCCGCCGACCATCAGCTTGGTCTTGAGCGGAAGGGGCTGGCGCGGCAGGGTCGCCGTCGCCGGACCGGCGGACGGTTCCGCCGCCGACGGGAGCGCAACCTCGACCGGCTCGGGCGATTCGGGCTCTTCGTCTTCATGCATGTCCGAGGCCACCGAGCCGACCGGCTCGACGCGCCCGCGGGTGGAGAACTTGCTCTTGATGGCGCGGCCGAGAACTTCCATCGACTCATACCGCCCGGCGGGGTCTTTGGCCATCATGCCCGCGACGATCTGCGCCAGCACCGGGGGCACGGCGGGGTTGACCTCGTTGAGCGGCGGGGCCGAGACGCCCGCGCTGCCGTGCCACTTCATCCATCGCAGGCTCTCGGCGTGTTTGTCGCGGACAACGTCGGCGAAGACCTCGTCGAACCGCCGCCGCCCGGCCAGCATCTCGTACGCCACGAAGCCCAGCGAATACATGTCGACGCGCTCGTCGTTGATGCCTCCGCCCAGCAGCTCCGGGGCCATGTATTTCGTCGTGCCCAGCAGCATCGAGGTGTTGCCGCTCTTGCGGGCGGCGACGCCGAAATCGGCCAGCTTCACCCGCAGCCCCTCGCCGATGAAGATGTTGGCCGGCTTGATGTCGCGGTGGATGATGCCCGCAGCATGGACCGTGTGCAGCGCCGCGGCCAGCCGCCAGATGATCTGCAGCGCCGCCTTGACGGGCAGGCCTTCGCCCTGCTCGGCGAGCACTTCCTCGAGCGTGCGCCCCGAGACGTACTCCATGACGATGAACAGCCCGCGCGGGTCCTCGATGAGTTCGTGAATGGTGACGATAGCCGGTTGTTCGGCGCCCAGGCGGGCGAGGGTTCGCGCCTCGTTGCGGAACCGCTCGAGGAAGGCGGGGTCTTCCGCCAGGTGGGAGGAGATCTGCTTGATCGCCACGTCGCGGTCCAGCAGCGGTTCGTGGGCTTTATAGAGGATGGCCTGGCCGCCGATGCGGATGCGGCTGACGATGGTGTACTTGCCGATCTGCGTTCCGGCGGGCAGGCCGACGCCCTCTTTGTTTTCCTGAACCATGATCGCGATTCCCTGCTAACGGCAAAAAAGCCCCGGCGCATCCGGCGCCGGTCAATTCCCTCTTAGTTTACATCGGAGAACGATTCATCGCACGATACGTTTTCATCCCTCCGTCTGACTGAAGAATCAACAACCGACGACGAGGACGAGGACGACGACGAGGACGAGGGAACGTGATGGAGCGTTTCTTGTTTTCTCGTCGTCGTCCTCGTCCTCGTCGTCGTCCTCGGTTTCTTCTGCTGCTTCAATCGAAACTTCAAACCTGCCTCTTCAGGCAAGCGTTACTCAAACGTATCCGGCGTGACGAAATCGGCCACCCCTTCGTTGGTGAGCACCTGTCTGGCGCGGATCACCAGGCCCAGTTCGCCGGCGCCGAAATCGAGGTTCTGGCGATTGTCCGAGTCCATCTTGGCGAACAACCACCCCGCGTACGGCACGGAGAGGTAGAACGTGTGCTGGACCGTCACGGCGATATTTTCGTTGTCGGCGTAGAGGGTCTGCCGCCCGGCGGCGGGGTCGTCCAATTGGATCGAGGTATAGCGGTCGGCGTACTGGCGCTTGCGCGAGATGATCTCGCCGATCCACGTCGGCGCCGCGGCGCCATATTCGTCAAACAGATTCGCCAGCGGCGCGTTGAGCTCGGCGTCGCGCGGGGGAAGGTCCGGGCTCGAACACGAAACCGGCGTCACCGCCCACACCGCCGCGCGGCGAATGCGTTCGGTCTTGGCCGAGGGCGATAACCCAACAAAGTTGTGCGGTTCGTCGGCGCCGGCGTAGAGGGGCACGGTGACTACGGCCGTCCGCGCGGCGCAGTACGCCGCATAGTGTACGCAGACGTTGCCCACCATCAGCAGCGACGACTGGATCATCAGCAGCACCAGCATCAGGGCGATGGGCAGCACCATGACGAACTCGAGCATGGCCCCGCCGCCCTCGTCGGCAGCGATCGAAACGCCGGCCACTCGCGCGCCGCGCCCCAGAGCCCGCAGCACCACGACGATGCCCGCCAATCCCAACGCGGAAACGGCCCCCACCGCCACCGCCAGCGCCAGACCCGACAGCAGCCATCCGGCCACGGCTACCCCCGCCAGCGGCCAGAGCACCACGGCCAGCCCCAGCAGGATCTGTGGCAAAGGCTTTCCAGCCTGTGGCAAAGGTGGCACAGGCTTTCCAGCCTGTGTTGCCTGCCACAGCCTGGAAAGGCTGTGCCACCTGTTCCTCGCCTGCGCCATCGTCAAAACGCTCCGATGAAATCCAAAGACAACTTGCCCTGCCGCACGAAGATCTCCACCAGCGCCGCGGCCGAGCCGATGCACATCGCCAGGCCCAGGGGCACCTTGGGACTGTCAGCCCGGGCCGGGTCGGGCCCTTTGGTGCGACTGGCCAGCGACACCCACAGAAACTGGCCGATTCGCTTGAGCGTCGCGCCCGTCACGCCTCGCACCACCATCAGCGCCAAGGCCATGAAGGCCGCCACGATCAGCCCGTAAAACAGCGCCGCCAGGGCGAACCGCATGCCCGTCAAGGCTCCCACGGCGGCCATCAGCTTCGCGTCGCCGCCGTGGATGCCCCCGGCCATCGCCGCCAGCAGCAGCGGGCCGCCGGCCAAGAGCAGACCCAGCACCGCCCCGAGCAGGCCGATGGTGGCCGGGTCGTCGCCGCGGGCCGGTGTGCCCGTGAAGCCTCCCACCAGCGTGTGGCCGATGAGACCAATGGCGATCGCCGGGTACGTCAACCAATTATAGATTTTTCCGCTGCGGACGTCGGTCACCGAGGCGATGATCAGCACCACCGCCAGCACGGCGTAAGCCCACAGGACAGTCCGGGAATCCCAGAGCCGATCCCACGGGCCAACGCCGGCCAGCATGCCCGACGCCCACAGCACGCTCGCATGCACCATGAGTGCCCCTTGCGGCTGTGGCCGTCGCGGCCGTTACAGCGTCGAGGGATCGGTGCCGCCGCTGCCGCCCTTGATGGCCTGCCAGGCCTCGCCCGCCCAGCGCGAGATATCCTTCCAGAAGAAGATGATCACCGCCAACAGGGGCAGGGCCACTGCGGCGAAGATCAGCACGTACTCGACCATGTCCGCGCCGCCTTCGTCGTTGTGCAGTTTCTTGAGAGCCTTGAGCAGAGTCTTCATGTCACGTCCTCATTCGATCGGCAAGTATGCACCGGGTCCCGCGCCGACTACGGGAGCGGCAATGTCGACATAAACGTCACCAGGCGGTAGTGCTCGCCGATGACGGCCAGCAGAACCTGAAACACGTAAATCATCGGAAGCACGAAAAACACCAGCAGCAGCACCCACTCGATGGCCGTCTGGCCTCGCTGGTCGCTGTGCAACCGCCGGATTGTGCTGCAGTTCATCATGACATCTCACTACCAGGTGCCGTGGCGGGAGGGCTTTAGCCCGACAGCCACGACTGCAATGATTCAAGGTCCGGGGGTCGTGGCTCTCCGGGCCTTGGGCCCTGCGCGCCATGGCACCCTGCGCACCACTCAAACCTCCGCGAAAATCTCGCTGCAGTACTGCCACGTCCCCGTCAGCGTGCGGACCTTCGGTTCGTCGGCGAACGCCGACCGCTGTCCCGTCCAGACCAGCGTCTCGGTCGGGCGCCCGCGGTCGTCGCGACCGAAGGCGAAGATGTCGCGCAGGCGATGGCGACCGTCGTCGCCTATGGGCAGCACTTCGGACACCGCCGTGATCTTGCGATGGCCGCTGGAGAACCGCGTCATCTGCACGATGACGTCGATGGCCGAGGCGATCTGCGATCGCAGGGCGTGCAGCGGCAGTTCCACCTTGTTCATCATCGCCAGGGTCTCCAGGCGATTGAGCGCGTCCATGGGCATGTTGGCGTGCAGCGTCGACATGCTGCCGCCATGTCCGCTGGTCATCGCCTGAATCATATCCAGCGCCTCGCCGCCGCGAACCTCGCCGATGATGATCCGGTCGGGCCTCAGACGCAGCGACGAGCGGAACAGGTCCGCGATGCTCACCTCGCCGCGCCCCCACCGGTCGGGAAGGCGGCTTTCCAGGCTGATCAGGTGGTCCTGCTGCAGGTCGAGTTCGGCCGAGTCTTCGATCACCACGATGCGCTGGTGCGCCGGGATGAACGAGCTGAGCACGTTGAGCAGGCAGGTCTTGCCGCTGCTGGTGCCGCCGGCGACGAGGATGTTCTTCTCGGCCAGCACGCAGCTCTGGACATATTCGAGCACCTGCGGGGTCCAGGTGTTCAGTTCGACCAGGTGGCCGGCGTTGAAGCCCACCTTGGAGAACTTGCGGATCGTCATGCACGTTCCCGCCCGCGACAGCGGGGCCAAAACCACGTGTACGCGACTGCCGTCGGGCAGGCGGCTGTCTACCAGTGGATGCTCGGCCGTCAGACGCTTGCCGGTGTACTGCAGCACGTTGTTGACGGCCGCCAGCAGCGCCGCTTCGTCCTCGAACCGCACGTCGGTGCGCGTGAGCTTGCCGCCGCGCTCGATGTAGACCTCGTCGAAGCGGTTGATCATGATCTCGGAGACCGAGTCGTCGTGCAGGAAACCGGAGATCGGAGCCAGGAAGTGCTCGACCGTCGCGGCAAAGATGTTGATTTTCTGCTCGGGCATCTCAGGTCTCTTATCGGTGCGCGGCCGTGACCGCATTGAGGTTAACGCTCCGGAAACAAATTTATCACAAACCGAGGGAATAATTTCGCCAGTGGCTTGAGCGCTTGAGTGTAGATAGACCCCCAGCGGCAAACAAGACCTTTTGGAGTGCGGCAGCCTTAGCTGCCGCTTTGGTAGTTTTTGGGACGGGCCAGTGCGTGCGGCTGCGAACAACGACGGGTGCCACGCACAACTCCGTTGTGCGTGCCCATGTGCCTTGTGCCAAAGAGACTGGTCAATGGAAGGGGCACGGCCCTGATCCTTGGGCTCCCCATTCGCGATCTGCGCTCGGGGACACGCACAACGGAGTTGTGCGTGGCACCCCGCTAACATTGGCGCGCTTCGTCCAGCGTGGGCATTTCCGGTCGCTTGAGCAGGTCGTCCAGGCGCAGCAGGTCCAGGTCGCGTTTGCACGACGCGGCGGCGGCCACCTTGCCCGACTTGAGGTAGTACGCGATGAATGACCGCCCCGGCAGGTCGCCGTCGATGACGATTTCGTCGAACTGGCGGGCGTAGCCCAGGTAGCGAACCGACAGCTTGAACTGCGTCGTCCAGAAGAACGGGACCCCGCCGTATTGCGTCGATCGCCCGGCCATGTTCATCGCGGCGATCTGCCCGAGCTGCTCGGCCAGCCGCCAGTGCTCGATGCGGATGGGCCCGCCGCTGCGCCAGTCGGGGAACATCGCAATATCCCCGGCGGCGTAGACGTCGTTGCCGGCATGCATGGTCGAGTCGACAGTCAAGCTGCCGTCGCCGTTGAGCGCCAGACCCGATTCTTTGAGAAAGTCCGTCGCCGGACGCACACCCACGCCGACGACCACCAGGCCGGCCGCAAGATGATGCCCGTCGTCCAGAACGACAGCCTCCACTTTCTCGCGGCCCTCGAACCTCGCCACGGTGCGACCGAGGCGGAACGACACGCCGTTTTCCTCATGGAGCCCTTGGAACACGCGCCCGATCTCGTCGCCAAGGGTGCGTTGGAATGGTACGGAATCGGGTGCGACAACCGTGACGGACAGGCCGCGAGCCCGTAGCGAGGCGGCGACTTCCATGGCAATAAAGCTGGCGCCGATGACGACGGCTTTGGTTTCCTGCGTCGCGGCGGCGACGATCTTTCTGCAATCGTCGAATGTGCGCAGGGTGAAGATGTTTGCCAGCGTGGCCCCGGGCGCATCGAGCGTGCGGGGGAGGGCGCCGGCGGCCAGCAGCAGCTTGTCGTACGCCACCTCGCCGCCGCCGTCGAGGATCACGCGGCGGCCGGACACGTCGACACCTGCCGCGGCGCGGTCGAGCTGCAGCTCGATGCCCTGCTTTTCATAAAACGCAAGGCTGCGCAGATAGGGCTCGAACTCGCCTTTGGCCATGTACGACTTGCTCAGGTCCGGGCGGTCATAGGGGCGCTGGCTGTCGCGGCTGATCATGACGATTCGCCCGCAGAAGCCTTCTGCCCGCAGCGTCTGGGCGGCGGTAAACCCCGCGCCCCCGCCGCCGACGATGACAAATGCGCGGCCGTCGCGGGCGAGGTCCGGCGGCGTCAGTTGGGGTAAGCGCGACCGCTTGATTTTCTCGGGCAGCGTGACGATGAGCGCCTCGCCCTCGACGCGAAGATCGAAACGACAGAGGCAATCCTGCGCCGGCGGCTGGCGCAGATCTCCGCCGGCGGCATCGAACTGCGCGTGGTGCCACGGGCAGCGAACGCGGCCATCCTTGAGCAGCCCCTTGGCCAGCGGACCGTCGTAGTGCGTGCATTTGGCCTGCAGGGCGTAGTATTGCCCGGCGATGCGAACCAGCAGCAGTTCCGTTTCGCCGGCCTGGACAGACTTCATCTGCCCATCCTGCAGGTCATCGATGCGGCCTATCGTGAAGTCGGACATAAGTAATCCCCAGAAAACAAATCCGAAAAACGAAATTCGAAATCCGAAACAAGGAGCAAACAACAAAAAGAAAACAACGAACCGAAAAACCGGGCGGACTTGGCATCAGTCCACTAAGTCCCTGTCCAGTTTATTCGGTTGTTGTTGTTCTTTTTGGTCTGCTTTTGTTTTTGCTTCTTGTTTCGGATTTCGATATTCGATTTTCGGATTTTCCGTTTTGCTTTTTGTTTCGAATTTCGGGTTTCGAATTTCGAATTTTCTTTTCACTCTTCCGGGGGCTCGACCTTTCTGATTTCCTCGTCGCTTTCCAGCGCCATCTTGCTCGAGAGGAACTTCAGCAGGTCGCGCAGGGTAATGATGCCCACCAGCGTGCCGTGGTCGACCACCATCAGGCGGCTGGCCTGAGCCTGCGTCATGCGCGTCAGGGCGTGCATGGCGTCTTCGTTGGGCGGAATGCTGTTCTCGTCGCTGCAGGGCTGCATGATCTCGCCGACGGTCTTCATGGGCCACTGCTCTCGGGGCACCTCGCGGACTTTCTGGGTGGTGACACATCCGGTAAGCTGCCCGTCCTCAACCACCGGGAACATCTTGAAGTGGTATTGGAACACCTTGTCCTCGACGAGGTCCTTGAGGTTCAGCGACGTCGGAACCGTCACCGGCTCGGTGTTCATGAACCGGTTGAGCGGCTCGCCGTGAAGCATCTCGCGAACGAGGATCTGCTGGTAGCCCTGCTTGGCGGCCGACCGCACGAACAGGCCGATGACGATCCACCACACGCCGCCGATGACGTTTCCGCCCAGCAGCAGTTCCAGGATCCCCAGCCCCACCAGCACGATCCCAAACCCCATGCCCACGCGCGACGCCACGTGCGTGGCCCAGCGCAGGTCCTTCTTGATCGCCCACAGCACCGCGCGCAAGATGCGCCCGCCATCGAGCGGGAAGCCCGGAATCATGTTGAAAACCAGCAGGATGATGTTGATCAGCCCCACCCACTGCAGCACGCCGACGACCTCATTGGGCCAGCCCACTGCCGCCGCGCCGATGGCCGCGACGATAAACACAACCCCCAGCACCAGGCTGATCGCCGGACCGGCCGCTGCGATGAGCCCTTCGGCTTTGGGCGTCGGCGGTTCGTCGGACATCTCAGCCACCCCGCCGAGCATGAACAGCGTGATGCCCTTCATCGGCAGCCCGTACGCGCGGGCGACCAGCGAGTGGCACAGTTCGTGAATTACGATAGACGCGAACAGCCCCAGCGCCGCCGCCAGGGCCATCGCCAGGTAAGACCCCCACGCCAGGCCCGGAAACTGGGCCGGAAAAACGCCCGCCCCAAGCGACCAGACCACCAGAACCAGGATTACCAGCCAGCTCAAGTCGATCCGGACGGTAAACCCCAAAATCGTGAACAGCTTGATGGATCGATTCAACATAAACATCTGTCTCCCCCCTTCGTTCCGGCTGTTAACTCCTGGTCCGGCCCAAGAGGCGTTCGTCTGGAAGCCACTTTCAATTTTAGGCCCGCCTTCGCGCCGCTGAAGGCGCCCGCCGGAGGCGCCGCCTGCGCGTCCGAGCGGCGCGGTCGCATGATCAGGCAGATCCCGCGCAAGTCCTGTCTGCCGCCGACGCCGGTGAGGCTGTCTCTCACCACCTGCCGGAACGGGACCTATGCCAAAACAGGCAGACCGCCCTTGAACTCTTTGAGGCCTCGGCGCTACTATTTCCCATGTTCATATGGGAAATCCTTCTGTCTTCGCTATTGGCGGCCGTGCTGAGCATGGTGCTGATCCTCGTGCTTGGGCGCACCGGACCCGGTCCGCTGATGGGCTTTCTCTTCTTCTTCATCACGATCTTTCTGGCGACCTGGGGCGGCGGACTGTGGCTGGGACGCATCCGCCCTGGAGAGTGGATGGTCAACTGGATGGGCTACGTCCTGGTAGCCATGCTGCTGTGGCTGGTGCTGGCGGCCGTGCTCCCGCGCCAGACCCGAACCGCGCGGCGCGCGGACGAGACCGCCGTGCCGGTCGTGCAACCCAAAGCCGCCCAGCCGCTGGCGCTGGGGATACTGTTCTGGCTGATGGTGCTCTTCCTGCTGGGCATCATCGCGGTCAACTATTACTTCTTCTGATGATCACCGCGTGGAGGCCGCCATCGCGTCGCGGACGGCTTCGAGATATCCGTTGCCGAACACCGTATCGGGCTCCAGATAGCTCCCCTCGCTCCACTCGTTCCAGCTATTGACGGTGATCAGGCGCGGCGACAGGCGGCGGGCGTCCACGAAATCCATCGCCTCCCGCATGAACCCGCCGAAAAGCGCCGGGCTCGTCTGCGTGACCAGACCGTGCAGCGACGTCTTGAACCGCGGATTGGTGTCCCACCCGATCGACACGTGAGGATAGAACGGCACGGAGAACTCGTTGGACCATTTCGCCCAAGCCCCGACCGCCTGGCGGCCCCAGGCGTCATACGGGCCGTCGGCCGCAACGTAGTGCGCCCACTGGTAGTTAGTGAGGCTGTCGAAGCCCAGATACGAGAGCGTCTGCTCTTGCGTGCCGGCCGGGTCGTCCAGAACGCCGCCCTTGGACAACGGGACGTTGCGCCACAGGATGGCCTGGAGGTGCAAGCCGGGCAGTCCCGCCGCCTGCACGTTGGCGCGCAGGGCGTTCAGGGCGTCGCGCGCGGCATCGAGTCCGCCCAGGCCGCGGATCAGCGTGCCGACCTCATAGATCGACAGCACCGGTTTGCCGTCGATGCGATAGTACGACGGATGGCCGAAGTACCGCTCGATCAGCCGCCGCGTGGCAGCGTCGAACGTCGGCCGGTCCACCGCGCCGGGATAGATCTGCTTGTACGCGTGCGATTGCTCGAGGTCCCACAGCGTCGAGGCGTCGTGGTTGGCCCACATGATGTAGAAGCGGATATCGCCGTTGTTCCGCGCGCCGAGGAACCCCCGATTGAGCGCCTCCTCGAGGAACGGCTGATTCTCGTACCAGTACCAGTCGAAGATGAACACATTGACGCCGTGCCCAGCCGCCGCGGCGATCTTCTGCTCCATGACGCGCGGGTCGGCCTCGTCCTGGTATCCCCAGGCCGGCACGCGCGGCTGCCAGTGCCCCTCGAACTTCGGCGCGGCGGCGCGGATCGTCTGCCACTCGCCCTGCCCCTGGGGCATAAACCGCCGCCACCGAGGCTCATCGTGATACGCCGGCCAATAGTACGCCGCGATGTCGTAAGGTTGTTGCATGGTTCTTTCGCCTTGAAAGAGGGATGGACCAAGTCGGCGGGATTATACCCCGCCGCATCCAGTGGCGGCTTCTACTATTCCGCGAGCGGGCCAAGGAGGCGCGGCGGTACAATGTTCGCAAAGGAGCTACCACTATGGCAGCGTACGCTGTGTTCACGCGCGAGAGACTGCGCGATGCGGAAGAGATGAAGAAGTATTCCGATCAGGTCGGCCCGACGCTCGAGGGGCATCCGGTCAAGGTGCTGGCGGCGTATGGGCCGCAGGTGATGCTCGAGGGGGCGGGCGTCGAGGGCGTGGTGATCCTGGAGTTCCCCTCCATCGCCGCGGCCAAGGCCTGGTACGACAGCCCGGCGTATCGCAAGGTGCGCGAGCACCGCTTCAAAGGCGCCGACTACCGAGCCGTGATCGTCGAAGGGCTCTGAGGTTCACCGCAGAGGCCGCAGAGATCGCAGAGGGGAGGAAAGATGGAATACTGGAATGATGGAACTACAGGAAGAAACAGCCTGATCTGACCTCTCTTGGTCTAGTCGCCCAATATTCCAGCATTCTTTATACCTTCTTCCTCCGCGTTCTCTGCGCCCTCTGCGGTGAATCCTTGACGCCGGCGGGCATGTCTGCTACGCTTTCGCTATCCTTTGGAGCAGCCATGATCACACGGGAAGCTGACTATGCCATTCGCACGGTGCTGGCGCTGGCCAAGCGGCCGCGGGACGCGGTCGTGCCCACGGCCGAACTGTCGCAGGAGATGGACATCCCCTTCCGCTTCCTGCGGCGCATCGCGGGCAAGCTGGTGCGTTCGGGGATCGTGGCGGCCCATCGCGGCAACGGCGGGGGGCTGCGGCTGTTGCTGAGCCCGCGCGGGCTGACGCTGCTGTCGGTGGTGGCGGCAGTGGACAGCCGCAGCATCAAGCTCAACACCTGCCTGGTCCGCAAGGGCAACTGCCCGCGATCGGGCCACTGCAGCGTCCACGAGGAACTGGCCCGCCTGCAGGAGGCCCTGGAGGGGATGCTCGGTCAGGTGACGTTTGAGAAACTGGTTAAGAAACAGTAATCAGTAAAACGTAGTCAGTAATCAGTAATCGGTAAACGGTAATCAGGTTTGGGGCTGCGATGTTCGGGGGCTGCACTTTCTTGCACTTTGTTGTACTTTTCACAGCGGTTTGCGGGGAAGGAACCGCAACGCCATCGGACGAGGGGCGATCGGGGACAGCCCTCTCTACCTCGCCAGTTTCAAAAACCAGATGTCCTGCAAAAGGAAAATATTTTCCTTCTCTGGACCGATTGCGGTTTCCCCGCTGCGCCAGTGCAAAAGAATTTGCGACTTGCCCAGAATTTCTCCCCCCAGTTGTCCAGTCACTATAATTAGGCTGTCAGGGGACGAGCCGCTCCCATCTTTGAGCCCGCCGACCACCAGCGCCGATACTGATTACCGATTACTGATTACTGTTTTTTTTAAACCTCCCCTTGACTTGCCCGCGCCGAATGATACTATTCCGGTGTCATTCAAGAAAGGACCCCCACCATGACCCGCTGCGCTTCGGCTGACTCGTGCTTGTCCGACTTTCTCGCCCGCCATGGCGACGTCAACACGGCCTTCGACCGCATCGTCGAGCAGGAGGTCAAGTGCCAGTTCGGCCAGCTTGGCGTGTGTTGTCGCCTGTGCTCCAACGGTCCCTGTCGCGTCACGCCCGACGCGCCCAAGGGCGTCTGCGGCGCCACGGCAGACACGATGGTCGCCCGCGGGCTGCTGCGGTCGGTCGCCGCCGGGGCGGCGTGCTACCTGCACGTGGCCGAGTCGACGGCGCGGCGGCTCAAGGCTATCGGCGAGGGCGTTTCGCCGCTGACGATCCGCTCCAAGGACAGCCTCGACGCCCTTGCGGCCAAGCTGGGCGTCGCCGGCAAGACATGGCAAGATAATGCCCGCAACGTCGCCGACGCGATCCTGGCCGACCTGTACAAACCGCGCGGCGAGACGATGAGCCTGATCTCGCGCATGGCGCTGCCGCAGCGCGTGGCGGTGTGGGAGAAGACCGGCCTGCTCAGCGGCGGGGCCAAGAGCGAAGTCTTCGACGCGCTGGTCAAGACCTCGACCAACCTCAACACCGACGCCGTCGACCAACTGCTGCACTGCCTGCGACTGGGCATCTGCACGGGCCTCTACGGGCTGCAACTGACCAACCTGCTCAACGACGTGCTGATGGGCCAGCCGACGATCCGCCAGGCCAAGGTCGGCTTCCAGGTGGCCGATCCGGCGTACGTGAATATCGCCGTCACCGGCCACAGCCACTCGGTGTGGGCGGGGCTGATCGAGTTCCTCGAGACCCCCGCCGGGCAGCAGATCGGCAAGAGCGCCGGCGCGGCGGGCGTGCGCATCGTCGGGCTGACGTGCGTGGGGCAGGACATGCAGCTCCGCGCCTCTTCGGCGGGCGACTGTTACGCGGGGCAGGCGGGCAACAACTTCACGCAGGAGGCGCTGGTGGCCACCGGGGCGATCGACCTGGTCGCCAGCGAGTTCAACTGCACGCTGTCGGGCATCGAGCCCATCGCCGCCAAGATGCTCACCCCGCTGGTGTGCCTGGACGACGTGGCCAAGCAAACCTCAGCCGCCATGCTGGCCGACGTACACGGCAAAGAAGCGGCTTTGGCCGAACAGGTGACGCGGCTGGCCGCGGCGGCGTACGCCAAACGGCGCGGGCAGGTGAAGATCGACGTGCCCAAACACGGCTACGACGACGTGGTGACCGGCGTCAGCGAGCAATCGCTGGTGGCGCTGCTGGGCGGAACGCTCGACCCGGTGATCGACCTGATCAAGGCAGGGACGATCAAAGGCGTCGCGGGCGTGCTGGGCTGCTCGAACCTCGCCGCGGGCGGACACGACGTCACGACCGTGGCGTTGACGCGCGAGCTGATCAAGCGGGACATCCTGGTGCTCTCGGCCGGCTGCACCACCGGCGGGCTGTGCAACACGGGCTTCTGCTCGCCGTCGGCGGCGCAGTGGGCCGGTCCGGGCCTGCGGGCGGTGTGCGAAAAGCTGGGCATTCCGCCGGTGCTGAACTTCGGCCCGTGCCTGGCCATCGGGCGCATCGAGATGGTCGCCCACGCGCTGGCCGAGGCCATGGGCGTCGACCTGCCACAACTGCCGGTGGTGATCTCCGCCCCGCAGTGGCTCGAGGAGCAGGCCTTGGCCGACGGGTGCTTCGGCTTGGCTTTGGGCCTGACGCTGCACTTGTCGCAGGCCCCGCCGATTCTGGGCTCGCCGCTGGTGACGCGCGTGCTCACCGCCGACCTGGAGGGCATCACCGGCGGGCGCGTGATCGTCGAGGGCGACCCGGTCAAGGCCGCCGCCGCGATGGAAGGCGTCATCGACGCCAAGCTGGCCGCACTGGGCCTGGGGGTGGGCGCATGAGGACCAAGGTGATCCGCCGCGAGTTGTGTACCGGGTGCAAGAACTGCGAGATGGCGTGCATCGCCGCGCACAGCGAAGGGCCGGCGCTGGCGGTCTATCTGGCCGCCGGCGCGGAGGGAGCCCCTCGCCCGCGCGCCAAAGTGCAGCGCGACGCCGCCGGCGCATTGGTCCCGCAGTTCTGCCGCCACTGCAAAGAGCCCGCCTGCGTCGAGGCATGCATGAGCGGCGCCCTGGCTAAGCGCGAGGACGGGCTGGTCCTCTGCGACAGCGACCTCTGCGTCGGCTGTTACATGTGCGTGATGAGCTGCCCGTACGGCAACGCGAGGCCGTCGATGGGCCCGGACGACATGATGCTCAAGTGCGACGGCTGCCACGACCGCGACTGCATGGCGTGCGTGAAGGCCTGCCCGACCGGCTGCCTGAGCTGCGAGGAAGGCGCCGAGGCGGTGGTGTACGTCGAAGCCCAGGCGGCGCCGGCCGCGGGAGGTGAGCGATGAGGCACGTGATTATCGGACCCAGTGCCGCCGCGACGGCCGCGTCTCTCGCTTCGCTCGCGACTGCGCCCTGGGCTGACGAATTGCAGGCCTACGGCCCGCATGCCAAGGATTCGCCATTGGGCCCAACAGCATCCAAAGCGGCGTCGCTGCCGCCGCAGTCCATAGGTCGCCCGCCGCGGCGCGGGGTTG
Organism: Planctomycetaceae bacterium; assembly: GCA_039680605.1. Taxonomy (NCBI): domain Bacteria; kingdom Pseudomonadati; phylum Planctomycetota; class Planctomycetia; order Planctomycetales; family Planctomycetaceae; species Planctomycetaceae bacterium. Next base: position 137,984 of record JBDKTA010000022.1, read on the forward strand.
TCATCGCCGCGCCGAGGCCGTCTGCCGCTGCGATTTGAGCGTGCCGATGAACTGCTTCCACGGCGTGGCGGACATTGTCTCGGTGGTGGCGTGGCCGTACGCACGGATGATCATGGCGGCGTGCTCGGCGTCGTCGCGGCTGGGCGCTTCGATCAGATCGACCACGTCGAAGCGGCCCATCAAGGCGTAGCTGTCCTTCCAGACGACGTCCGGGCAGTCTTCCTTGATGCGCTGCTTGACCTCATCGGCGAGGGCGGGCAGATCCTGCGGGTCGCGGAAGGCGTCGGGCGAGAGCTTGCTGAGGATAACGTAGGTGTCCATGCGTCCCCCTTTCTGATGGATTATAGCGCGGCGGACGAGGAGTTGGGGCACTGAGGCGACCAGGCCGAGGAGACATACAATTCGCCATGCCTGATGTGGATGCGACACGACCGCAAGATTTGCCCGGCGCCGACGCGGTCATTGTCGGCTCGGGACCTAACGGGTTGGCGGCGGCGGTCGCTCTGTCGCAGGCGGGGCTCAAGACGCTGGTGATCGAGCAGGCCGCCACCATCGGCGGCGGCCTGCGGACGGCTGAGCTGACGCTGCCGGGGTTTCGCCACGACGTCTGCTCGGCGATTCACCCGCTGGCGCTGGGCTCGCCGTTCTTCCGCTGGCTGGCGCTGGAGCGGCATGGGCTGGAGTGGATTCACTCCCCCGCCCCGCTGGCCCACCCGCTCGACGGGCGCGAGGCGGTCGTGATCGAGCGGTCCGTCGAAGACACAGCCGCCGGCTTGCTGGGCATCGACGCCGGGGCGTACCGCGACCTGATGACCCCGCTGGTGCAGCGATGGGACGCTCTGCTCGAGGACATTCTCGCTCCGCCGCACATCCCGCGACACCCCTTCACGCTGGGGCGATTCGCCGCCAACGCCGCGCGATCGGCGCGGGGGTTGGCCCAGAGGCTCTTCGCTGGCCCGCGGGCCCGCGCGCTGATCGCCGGCCTTGTAGCGCACTCGGCGATGAGCCTGGACGCCTCCCCCTCGGCGGCCTTCGCTCTGGTCCTCGCCGCCGCAGCGCACGCGGTCGGCTGGCCGCTGCCCCGCGGAGGCTCGCAAAGCCTCGCCGACGCCCTGGCCGCGTACATCACGACCGCCGGCGGCTCGATCATCACAGGCGTCAATATCCAGAGCCTCGACGATCTGCTGCCTGCTCCTGCGTGCCACGGGCGTCCCGCCCATGCTCTTTCTCTGTGGCATGGGCGTCCCGCCCATGCTCTTTCTGTGTGGCATGGGCGTCTCGCCCATGCTCTTGGGTGGCATAGGGGTCACCCGTGCTCAGCGGATCCGGGTTCAACGATCAGGGACACGCACAACGGAGTTGTGCGTGGCACCCGTCCTCTCGTGCTGCTGGACGTCACGCCGCGTCAAGTGCTCGCCCTCGCCGGCCACCGCCTGCATCCGCGATATCGCCGACAACTCCAGCGATACCGCTACGGCCCGGGCGTCTTCAAGATCGACTGGGCGCTGGCCGAACCGATCCCCTGGCAGGCGGCTGACTGCCGCCGCGCCGCCACGGTTCACCTCGGTGGAACCTTCGACGAGATCGCCGCCTCCGAGAACGAAGTCCTGCGTGGGCAGCACCCCCAGCGGCCCTTCGTGCTGCTGGCCCAGCAGAGCCTCTTCGACCCCACCCGTGCGCCCGAGGGCAAACACACCGGCTGGGCGTACTGCCACGTGCCCAACGGTTCGACCACCGACATGACCGACGCCATCGAGGCCCAGGTCGAGCGGTTCGCCCCCGGGTTCCGCGAGGTGATCCTCGCCCGCCACACGCGCACGGCAGCCGCCCTGGAAGCGTACAACCCCAACTGCGTCGGCGGCGACATCAACGGCGGGGCCATCGACTGGCGGCAGCTCTTCTTTCGCCCCGCTCTGCGCGCCAACCCTTACGCGACGGGCTTGCCGGGGGTGTACATCTGCTCATCCTCGACGCCCCCCGGCGGCGGCGTCCACGGCATGTGCGGCTACCACGCCGCCCGAGCGGCACTGAAAGCCGCCCAATCAGCTATTAGCGATTTTGCCAGTAATCGCAAATAAGGCCCTTGCTTATTTTCGCCGTCGCAAATAAGATTCCAGACATGAAGAAGCCCTCAACTCAACCTCTCACCGGCCGCTACGTGCGATGCGCGGGCGGGGTTCGGGCGTTTATTCCCGCCCCGTTGCCCCCCGAGATCATCTGGACGCCCAAGCTGCTCCGCGCCTTGTCAGAGGCCGATCGTCTGATCGGCCAACTTGCCGGCGAAGGACGCAGCCTGCCCAACCCGCACCTGCTCATGCGGCCGTTCATCAAACGCGAGGCCGTGCTGTCCAGCCGGATCGAAGGCACCCAGGCCACGCTGGGAGAATTGCTTGCAGCCGACGCCGGGGCGGTCGTGGGTCGCAGCCCCGAGGACCTGCGCGAGGTGGGCAACTACGTGGTCGCCCTGGACCATGGCATAAAGATGCTCAAGAAGCTTCCCCTTTCCCTGCGGCTGGTCAAGGAGATCCACGCAAAGCTAATGCAGGGGGTCCGCGGCGGCGTGGCAACCCCGGGCGAGTTCCGCCGCAGCCAGAACTGGATCGGCCCGCCCGGAGGCACGCTGGCCAATGCCTCTTACGTGCCCCCGCCGCCGGATGAATTGCTCGCGTGCCTGGGCCAGTGGGAAAAGTTCCTGCACGACCGTACGCTGCCGGCGCTGGTCCAGGCCGCCCTGATGCATTACCAGTTCGAGGCCATCCATCCCTTCCTCGACGGCAACGGCCGCGTGGGGCGGCTGCTGATCACGCTGTTTCTGATCGAGCGCGAGGTTCTGCCCACGCCGCTGCTGTATCTCAGCGCGTTCTTCGACGCCACCCGCGGCGACTACTACGACCATCTCTCAGCCGTCCGCACCGACGCGGCATGGGGCGCCTGGCTGGAGTACTTCCTCAACGGCGTGGCCCGCATGTCCGCCGACGCCCTCAGCCGCGCCGAACGCATCAACGCACTTGCGGCGCAGTGGCGCGAGAAAGTATCGGCCGCCACGTCACGCGCGGCGGCGCAACTGGTCGATCTGCTGGTCGAGAACCCGTACTGGACAATCAGCAAGGCCGCCCAACGCCTGGGCGTAGCGTTTACGACCGCGCGCCGCGCGGTGGAAAAGCTCGTGCCGTTGGGCATCCTGCAGCAGACCACCGACACCCGCCGCGACCGCGTCTTCTGCGCCACGGCCATCATGAACATTCTGGACGAACCGGCCAGCATCGGAGGCGCTGCAGAATAATGAAAAGGAAAATCGCACTGATAGTGGTTCTCGTTGTGCTGGGGACAGGGGCAGCCTTGGCGCTCTTCTGGAACCGCCCGCAAGAGGAAGCCGAGGACGTAACGGCGTTGATGGCTGAGGCCTCAGTGTTATGTGATCAAGGAAAGTATTCGCAAGCCGAGCCCTTGCAGAAGCGCATCCTGGCGATCAACGAAAAGAGCCTTGGCCCGGATCATCCTGACACGGCTAGATCCTTGAATGATCTGGGCATCGTCTATCTGGAGCAAGGCCAGTATCAGCAAGCCCAACCGCTCTTGAAGAAGGCTTTGGAGACAAGAGAAAAGTCAGCCGGATCCGACTACGCCTCCATAGCGGCCTCACTAAACAACCTGGGAATGCTTCACAAACTTCAAGGTAACTATGCGGCCGCAGAGCCATTCTATAGACGGGCTTTGGCGATCCGTGAAAAAGAGCTCGGTCCTCATCATCCCTATGTGGCCCAGTCCCTCAATAACCTTGCGACTGTGTACTACGCACAGGGTGAGTTTGGTGAGGCCGAGGCGTGCTTCAAACGCGCCCTGGCAATTAAGGAAAAGGTTCTGGGCTCCGACGCCCCCGCTGTGGCAACATCTTTGGGTAATCTGGCCGAAGTCTATCGTGCCCAACGCAACTGGGCTGCGGCCGAACCGCTTTACCGGCGAGCCTTGGAAATTGACGAGAAGGCCCTTGGCAATGAGCATGCTTCTGTGGCAATCGACCTGAATAACCTCGCGTCACTTTACTGCGACCAAGGCAAGTATTCAGATGCCGAAAACCTTCTCAACAGATCCTTGGCAATCATGGAGAAAGCGCTGGGGCCGGACCATCCGAATGTGGCTGGCGTTCTCAAGAGCATGGCACTTTTATCTGAAGCAAAGGGAGACAAGGCCAAAGCCGAGACACTCAGAGCCCGTGCCGCGAAGATTACGTCACAGCCGCGCTGAGGCAATCGTCGCCGGAACGGCCGGCCCCTTTCGTTAGCAAATCAACGACGAACAGTAGTCTGCGCAATGATCAACGTGATAGACTGCCTTGAATAAATCCTTAGAATGACTGGCCTCTTTAATGTCTTCCCTTATAAAAGAGCATTTATATGCCTGATGCGAAGACCAAGCGGTACCTGGCGGCGGTGGATAAGACTCGGCCGGCGCGGATGAAGTGGTGGAACGAGGCGCGGTACGGGATGTTTGTTCACTGGGGGCTGTACGCGCAGATCGCCCGCAACGAGTGGGTCATGAACTTCGAGGCCTGGGAGAAGGACGAGTACGACGCCTTTGCCGACACCTGGAAGCCCAGGCCCCGCGCCGCTCGCGAGTGGGCAAAGCTGGCCGTCAAGGCCGGCATGAAGTACATGGTCCTGACCACCAAGCACCACGAGGGGTTCTGCCTCTGGGACACGCAGCAGACCGACTTCAACGCCGTCAAACGCGGGCCGCGACGCGACCTGGTGGCCGAGTTCGTCGACGCCTGCCGCGAGTTCGGCCTAAAGGTCGGGTTCTACTACTCGCTGATGGACTGGCGCCACGACGACGGAATGCGCTGCGGCAAAGATGAATCCGCCCGCCGGCGGTTCGTCGACTTCACCCACGCCTGCGTGCGCGAGCTGATGACCAACTACGGCAAGGTCGACATCCTCTGGTACGACGTCTCGTGGCCGCTGAGCAAAGCGGAGCAGTGGGAAAGCGTCACGATGAACGCCATGGCCCGCAAGCTCCAGCCGCATATCCTCATCAACGACCGCTCGCAGATCCCCGAGGACTTCAACACCCCCGAGGGGCAGGTAAAGCCCTCCGAAGCCGGCCGCGGCTGGGAGGCGTGCATGATGTCGGACGAGACCTCGTGGGGCTACATGCCCTCCGCCGCGGCAGACACCGTCACCGCCCGCGACATCCTCCGCATGCTCGCCACCGCCAGCGCCAACCAGGGCAACCTGCTGCTCAACGTCGGACCGGCGCCGGACGGCACGATCCCCGCCACCGCGGCAGAGCCGCTGCTGACCGTCGGCAAGTGGCTCAAGCTCAACGGCGAGGCGGTCTACGGCCGCCTGGACCGCAACAACCTCTGGGGCTCGGCGTGCGGGATCTCGTCTCTGCGCGGCAACACGTCGTACTTCTGGTGCCGCAACTGGCCCGGCCGCGAGATTCGCCTGGGCAATTACCCGACGAAACTCAAGAAGGTCTCGTTCCTGGTCAGCGGCCGTCCCATCGAGTACGAGCAGCGCGAAAAGTGCATCATCCTCAAGAACCTCCCGCCGACCAGCCCCGACAAGCTCGCCGGCGTGACGATCATCAAACTTGAGTTCGCAAAGAAACCCGAGTTCATCAATGGCGGCGCCACGACGATGGCCTTGGGCCTCTGAGAGCCGCTTTCACCGCGGAGATCTTGACGCGGCCTCGCTTCGCGCGGCCGCAACCAAAGGCGGGGTCTCGCCGCCCAGAGCCTTGAGCCGTTTCGCCGGCCGCCGTCGCCGTGGGACCCCAGGCCCCAAGCCGGCCCCCCGTGAGCCTCCGTTTGGGGCCTGCCCACGACACCGACGGCCTGATCTCGCTGCTATTGAAGCTGTCGTGTTTCTCTTCGCCACCGGGGGGGACCTCCGACGGAGTCGGCTCGGGATGGCGTTGTTGTTTCGTGCCATCCCGTGTTGTGGGTTATCGCTGATGCAGCAAATCTTCGCAGGAAGAAAAGAAATGGACGGTTAGCATCGCGCAGACCGCAGAGTTTTGTCAACGGTTCAGGGATCGAATCAGCCGCTGAGGTCGCTGAGGCCGCAGATGGAAAAGGTTGTTTTATCTTCTACCATCCTCAGCGTCCTCAGCGACCTCTGCGGCTCAATCTGCCCATGCCACAGAGACCGCGGACGCGGCGCCCGCGATTTGCGACTTCAGGCCTCCATCCACTGGCGCACCGCCTCAAAGCGGTACAGCTCGGTGGCCAGGCCGTCGCAGCCCAGCCACAGCACCATGTGGGCCTTGCGGAGGCGCGGGGTGTAAAGGCGGTCGAGCTCGCGCCATATCTCCTCGCGCGTGACGCGGGGCTTCTGGAAGACGTTGGGGTTGAAGATCGTCCCCAGCAGCACGACATCCTCGCCCAGCACGTCCAGCGCCCGCTCCGGCGGCACGTCGCCCACGCTCGGCGGCGTCAGGGCGTTGATCGCGTCGGCCCCGGTCCGCGCGATCAGCCCCAGCAGGCCCTCCAGGCGCCCGCACATGTGCAGCACCACCTTTCGGTCATGCTCGTGCATCACATCCACAAGGTCGGCGATCTGCCCCAGCGAGTACCGCTCGTAGATCGCCGGACTCGTCAGCGTCGTCGAGGTGTTCTCGACGGGGCAGACAGCCGCCACGTCCATCCGCCGCGCGATGATGCGATACTCGGCCATCCGCACGGCGTGCATCGCGTCCATCAGGGCCTCGACCTCGCGCGGGCGGTCGGCCAGCAGGTAATAGAAGTTCTCCAGGCCGATGTCCATCTCGATGAGCTGCTGCACCGGCGAGGGCTCCAGCGTGAGCATGTAGATGCCGTCGTCGCCGATGGCCGCCTGCACGCGGGCCAGCGACTCCTCCGCCGCCGGTGCGGCCGCTTCCTCGACCAGCGTCTCGCGCCACAACGCCGTCGCGCACGCCAGGTCCTCCGGCGTCGCGATGGGATACTTCACCGGATGCCCCGCCCGCCACGCCGACTCCAACGTTCCCCAGCGGCAAACCGTGCGGGTCCGCCACGTGCCGTCGCCCTCGCCCGCCGTCTCGACCGTGCATGGCGCCACCCGCCGGTACGGCATGGCCGCGCACTGGTCTGCCGCCAGCGCCGCGTTGCCGAACTGCAGAATGTCGCACCCGATCGCCCGATAGAACTCCAGCACCGGGCACTCCCGCAGCCGCCTGGGCATCAAAGACCGCCCAGCCGCATCGGCCACGGTCGTCCAGCTCAACCGGTCCGCGCCGCGGCGGTTGAGGATATTCGTAATGCACTCGCGCCCGTTCATGGAAGACATCTTACCGCGGCGTGTCCGGCGAAGTCGCTGACATTCAGCGAGCCTACGACCTGCAACCTGAATCGCGACCGATCGGCGCTGCTACAATTCACTGAGCACAGTTCAAGGCTCCGGCGATATCGGGACATGCCGGCCCGGCGAGGTGAGGAACATGAAGACGAAGATCAAGACACATGGCTCCCAGGCCGCCAAACGCTCAGCCGCCGCCAAAGGCGGCCGCAAGACCCGAAAGGGATCTCTGCCGCGACAAACGGAGTTCTGGCGTCAAGAGACACAGACCCTGCGCCACCAGCAGCAGGCGGTCAGCCTCCGCAAGAAGCCCATCGCCTACTCCGAATGAACAACGAAGACTTGCTACACAGGACACAAAGGGCGCAAAGGCCGGCTGCGTTACAGAGAAAATAAAGATTTCCCCGTCCGTCCGGCTCGGGCACCTACATCTTGGTCTATGACATCGGGGGGGCGGTGAGGTGATGCTGCAATTCCTGAATCTGGAGAGGCTGGAAAGCTTCCGGGGCCGCTATCGTGCCAAAGATGGAAGAGAAGTTGTCCTCGAACGATAGCCGCAGAAAACTCAATTTGATGTTCGTACTGCCGTTATTTCTGCGGCTCAATTCGATATTCAAGCGTGACGACGGCCTTGGCGGTCTTCTCGATTGTCGAGGTGTCGTAGACGCCGTAGCCGGAAGTATCGGTGGAGTTTCTCTTGGTGATCTGCAGAACGCCCTGCTCGGCCGAGACCAGGGCGCCGACTTTCGCGTGGCTGTTTTCGGCTAGCGCCAAGGCGCGGCGGTAGCCGTCGTCGGTGGCTTTGGCCAGCAGCTTCAGCTTGGTGTCTTTCAGGTCGCTGACGAGAAACTCCGGGGCCGTCACGCTGATGTTAATGTCTTCCTTGATCAATCCCGCAATGCTTATCGCAGCGTCTCTGATCCGCGTGACATTGCCCGAGGTCACCACGACCGTCTGGTTGGCGTCATAAAACTCCACTTCGTTGGTCTCGTTTCCCTTATCGTTGCGTTTGTTGACCTGGGTCGTCTGGATCGTGCCGGTCCCGATCTCCGATTCGACGAAGCCTTTTTGTTTCAGGTGCTCCAGGATGGCGCTGCGCCCGACCTGCAGCTTGTCGTAAGCCTCTTTGAGACTCGCACCGCGGACATGGTTCGAGCACGCAAACTTGCCGATGTCCGAAACGATATCGGCCTCGGCATAGCCTTTGACCGTGATAGGCTTCTCGTGCTTGATGTTGACGAAGAACTTCGACAGCACAACCGACGATGCAATCAATCCCAGCGCCAATATGGCAGCGGCGGCTGCCAGTTTTATCGCCTTGCCCATTTGATATTCCTTTAGGCCAGACTGTGTGTAGGCATTATCACGCCGCGACGGGAGTCTGTCACGGATAATGCCCGCCCGCGGCCTTGTCCGGCGATGAGACAAGCGAAGCAGCGGGTCTATTTTGCGAAAATGAAATTTCTTTCGCACGGAGGCGATTCGAAAAACGTCAAGCCGCCCGGCGGCGGGAGCAAGGCGTTCGCGCTCAGCCCAGGGGCGGGGCGATTTTGGCCAGGGTTTCGCCTACGACTTCGCCGTAGCGTTTGAGGCGCTGGGGGGTGGTAGCCCAGGTTGTCGGGCTTCCGGCGCAGATGGCGAAGCGGCGTTGTTTGCCGATCCCGCGGGCCTGCTCGGCCGCGTCGGCGCGCCAGAGCTCTTCGCTGCCCTGCTCGATCACCTGGAGGATCTGGCTGTTGCTGAACAGGCAGACGCCCTCCCCGACGGCGCTGCGGATCTCGCCGATGTCGTTGCGGTAGTTCTTCATCGACGACTCAGTCTGCAGGCAGTCGATCCCCAGAGCGGCCAGGTGCGGCAGGCGCGGGCCGACCCAGCCGAGGTACTCCTGCACCGCGATCATCCCCGCGTCGTGGATGGCGTCGACCATCCGCTTGAGGTACGGCAGAACGAACGTGCGGAAGTGCTCGTCGCCCAGCAGCTCGGCCCCGCAGGGGTATTCATTGATGCGAACGGCATGCATGCCGCAACGGCCAAAGGCTTTGATCCAGGCGATCGTCCCTGCCGTGGCCCGCTCGGCCAGAGCATGCACCAGCGAGGGGTTCTCGATCAGCGCCTCGTACACGCCCTCGAACGTCAGGGCGCGGTAGACGTTGCTGAAGGCCCCGCCGACGTTGCCGAAGAGAAAGACGCTGTCGCCCAGTTCCTTCGCGAGCAGGCGGGTGAAGTCAAAGCTGCCCGCGGCGAGCAGTTCGTCGACCGACTGCGGCGCCGGCTCGGCTTCGACCTCGGCGGCGCTGTGGTATCGCTGTTGGGTGACCGGCTCGTCTTTCCAGAACTCCGGGAAGGGCGTCTCGACGCCGCTGGCCAGTTCGATCAGGACCGGCACGCCGTCATCGACGCGGATGCTGTAGCGGCTGTCCTGCCCGCAGGGTCCGCAGCCGGCCATCAGCCAGTCCAGGCCGACCTGCTCGTGCATGGCCCGGAAGCACGCCAGGCGCTGGGCGTCGGAGCCGAACTGCACGTGCAACCACGTCAGGCCAAGCATCTGCGGCCAATACGGCATGAGCGAAAAGTCCGGGTACGGGTTGATAAACGGGTAGCGGTCGAACGGCTGGCCGGCGATGGCGGCTTTCATGCGCTGCAGCGATGTCATTGCGGTGCGATCCTTTCTTGCGTCTCATCCGGGAAACAGCTTGAACCGCGGAGATCGCAGAGACCGCAGAGAAGCAAGGGGGTTTATTGATACCATCTCTGCGGTCTCCGCGATCTCCGCGGTGAAATACCCGTTGGCCGGGTGCATCTATTTCAGGGCAGAGTATAGGCAACACGGCGACAATTAGCTACAGTTGGTCATACAGTAGAGGAACTTTGATCATTCCTTGGCAAAGGATTGTCAGATGATTTTCAATCGAGTACTGGTTCTGTGTCTTGCGGCCGCAATCTTGACCGGCTGCCAGAGCGAGACGATCTCTTCCGGCAGCACCCGCTGCCCCGACCGCCTCGCCCGCGACGAGCGGATGGAGTGGTTCCGCGACGCGAGGTACGGCATGTTCGTACACTACGGGCCCTTCTCGCAGTGGTACGACTGGTACGTCTCGAAAACGCTGCCGAACAAGGCCCCTGAGGGCGCCACGCCCGAGCAGCGAAAGCGCTGGTACGTCGCCGGCCTGACGCCGCAGCGCGACTTCGCCCGCCACCTCGCCCGGACGGCCAAGGCGGCCGGCATGAAGTACATCGTCTTCACCACCAAGCACCACGAAGGCTTTGTGCTGTGGGACACCAAGCTGACGGAGTTCAACTCGATGAACATGGGGCCGGGCTTCGACATGGTGGCCGAGTACGTCAAGGCCTGCCGCGAGGAAGGGCTCAAGATCGGGTTCTACTACTCGCTGTGGGACTTCAACCACCCCGACGGCATTGCCAGCAAGCATGACGACGCCTCGCGCCGGCGGTTCCTGGATTACACGCAGGGCCTGCTGCGCGAGCTGATGACCAACTACGGCAAGATCGACATCCTCTGGTACGACGGCCCGAGCCCGCTGGGATACGGCGGCGAGTGGGAAGCCCAGAAGATGAACGCGATGGTCCGCCGCCTGCAACCGGGGATCATCATCAACGACCGCTCCCTGACGGCAGAAGACTTCACCTGCTCCGAAGGGCACATCAGCGCCACGCTGCACCCCGATAGCGACTGGGAAGCGTGCATGCCCTTCCACCACAAGCTCTGGACCTGGTACCCCGCCGACTACAAGAACTACTACACCCCACGCGACATCGTCGACATGTTCCGCCAGATCGTCGCCGGCACGGGCAACCTGCTGATGAATGTCGGACCCAACCCCGCCACCGGTCACATCGGCAACGTCGAACTGGAGCGGTTAGCCGTGGTGGGCAAATGGCTCGAGGCGCACGGCGAGGCGATCTACGGCCACGTGGACCGCCCCGAGGCGCTGGGCTTCATCACCAACGACGCCGGCGGGTTCTGGACGCGCAAGGGCAACACTGCGTACCTGTGGCTGCCCAAGTGGCCCGGCGGCGGCAAAATCGTGCTGGAGAACGTGCATGGCAAGCTGCTCAGCGCGAGCATCGTCACCAACGGCGCCAAGCTGGGCATCGATCGCGCGCCCCAGGCGGACACCGAGACCGTCAAGAACGCCTCGCGCGTCACGCTGACGGGCCTGCCCAAAAAATGCCCCGACGCTGTGTGCAACTACGCGATCCTCAAGATCCAGTTCGAGACGTACCCGCGATAGAAACTCGCCGGAGATTCAATAGTGAACGCAGCCGACCACACGGGCGAGAAGATCGTCTCCGCTCACAAGGCCGTCTTCGCGCAGCCGCCCGAGAACACGCCCTGCAACGCGGCTGTCGACGGCCCGCTGCTGGGCAACGGCGACACGCTGGCAGCCCTGGGCGGCAGCGCCGAGGGCCTGCGGTTTCACATCAACAAGAACGACCTGTGGGTCATGAAGCTCCCGCACGAGTCCAAACCCCAGCCCCTGGCGGTGCTGGAGCTGTCCTTGCCCGACATGGCCGGCGCCTCGTACCAAGTCGAGCAGGCGATGCTGACGGCTGTGACGAGCGGGCGGTTCGAGAAAGGCCCGCGCACGCTGCTGATGGAGGCGTATGTTTGCGCCGTTGAAAATCTGCTGGTCGTCAAACTCGAGGCCCGCGGCGGCGCGATAGCGGCCACGATGCGTCTGGATACGCCGGCGAATGTTCTCTCGGGCGAAACGGCCAATCTCTTCGACAAGGATCAAGTGCAGGTCGCCCAGCGCGTCTTTGACAAGGATGTGATCGTTACAGCCGGGGCGGCCTGCGCTGTCAAGAACCCCGGCCCGGACGGCTCGTTCGTGCTTGAGCCGGGCAAGCCCGTCACGATTGCGGCGGCCGTGTGCAGCATTTTTGATGAGAAGGATTACTGCGCGGCCGCAATACATCAGGCGCTAAGCGTTGATGATTCTCGCCTGGCTGAGCTGCGCCAGTCGCACGAGCAATGGTGGCGGGCGTTCTGGGACGAGTCGTTCGTCGAGATCCCCGACAAGGCGCTCGAGCAGCGGTACTATCTGTCGAACTACGTGCTGGCCAGCGCCAGCCGCGTGAAGGACTTTCCGCCGGGGCTCTTCGGATGGGTGACCAACGACGATCCGATGTGGGCGGGCGACTACCACACCAACTACAACCACGTCGCCACGTTCTACGGGCTCTATGCGGCCAACCACATCGCCCAGGCCGACCCGTGCCACCAACCGTTCCTGGACGGGCTGGACTTCTATCGCCGCTGGTGCCGCGAGGAACTCGGCGTCGAGGGCGTGTACCAGCCGGTAGGCATCGGCCCCAAGGGCTCGGTGGCGTACCTGATCGCCCTGATGCAAAAGAGCAACAGCGCTTACTCCTGCGTGCCGATGGCCTTTCGCTGGTACGCCACGTACGACTTGGACTTCGCCCGCCAGGTCTGGCCCTTCGTGTCGGGGACAGCCCTGTTCTGGGAGAACTGGCTCAAGTTCGAGAACGGGCGTTACGTTATCTACCAGGACGCCGTCCACGAAGGCTCGGGCGACGACATCAACCCCATCGTCTCGCTGGGCTTCGTGCGGATGGTGATGGACCTGGCGCTGGACATCAGCCGCGAATTGGGCGTCGACGCACCCCGCCGGGCGAAGTGGCAGCACATCCGCGATCACATCAGCGACTACCCCGCCTGCACAGTGCGAGACCTGCCCGAAAAGTTCTGGCCGCGGCATCTGCCCCATGACGAGGGCACCCTGAGCCTGCCGATCTTCCGCTATACCGAGAAGGGCACGCCCTGGTGGGCCGACAACACCGTCGGCCTTCAGCACATCTATCCCGCCGGCGGGATCGGTCTCGACAGCCCGCCCGAGCTGCTCGATCGCTCGCGAAATCAGATCACCGTGATGGCGCGATGGGACGACTTCAACGGCAAGAACAGCATCTATGCAGCCGCCGCCCGCGTCGGCTACGACCCGCACGTCATCCTGGACGAGATGCGGAACATGCTGGCGGATATCGGCCTGCCCAACGGGATGATCCGCGGCAACCCGCACGGAATGGAAAACCAGAGCATCGTCCCCAACGCGATCCAGGAAATGCTGCTGCAGAGCCATGACGGCGTGCTGCGGTTCTTCCCGTGCTGGCCGGGCGAAATGGACGGGCGTTTCGGCTCGCTCCGCGCCCGCGGGGCGTTTCTCGTCTGGGCGCGCCTGGCGGGCGGGCAAGTCCGCGACGTCAAGATCCTCAGCGAAAAGGGCCGCGACTGCACGGTCGTGAATCCCTGGCCGGGCAAGCCCGTCGCATTGCACCGCAACGGCAAGGCGGCCGAAACTTTCCGGGCCGACCGCTTTGCATTCAAAACCTCCCGCGGTGAGCACCTGGCGCTGGCGCCACAGGCGGGACATACGCCATTATCTCATTGAGTTGACCCACAGATGCGAGGAACAGGAATCCAAAGATAGGGTTGTTTCGAGTCATCCATTCGCTTCCAATACGCATGAGAATCCGCAACCAACGGAAGGGTACGCCATGAACCGAGTACGAACGTTGATCATGCTGCTGGCCTGTGCGGTTCTGATGGGCTGCGGCGCCATTTCTTCAAAAACCCCCGACAGCCTCGCCCACGACGAGCGGATGGAGTGGTTCCGCGAAGCTCGCTACGGCATGTTCGTCCACTACGGGCCCTTCTCGCAGTGGTATGACCGCAACATGGCCAAGACGCAGTCGGCCCAGCCGCCGGCCGACGCCACGCCCGAGCAGAAGAGGCGGTGGTCGGTCGAGCGGCTCACGCCGCCGCGAACCTTCGCCCGCCACTGGGCCCGGACCGCCAAGGCCGCCGGGATGAAGTACGTCGTCTTCACTACCAAGCACCACGAGGGGTTCGTGCTTTGGGACACCAAGCTCAGCGACTACAACGCCATGCGGATGGGCCCGGGGTTCGACATGGTCGCCGAGTTCGCCGACGCCTGCCGCAGCGAGGGGCTCAAGGTCGGGTTCTACTATTCCCTGCTCGACGGGGATCATCCCGACGGCAGGCGATGCGAAAACGACCCTGCCGCCCGACGCCGGTTCCTGGACTACACCCAGGGCTTGCTGCGCGAGCTGATGACCAACTACGGCCGCGTCGACCTGCTCTGGTACGACGGCCCGACGCCGCTGGGATACGCCGGCGAATGGCAGTCGCAGGAAATGAACGCCATGGTCCGCCGCCTCCAGCCGGGAATCATCATCAATGACCGCTCATTGATGGCCGAGGATTTCACCTGCTTCGAGGGCTCGATCGGCGGAACGATGACTCCCGACCAGGACTGGGAATCGTGCATGCAGTTCAACTGGACCAGCGAGTCTTCGTACCCGACCTGGACGTGGTTCCCGACCCCCCCGCAGAACTATCGCTCCGGGCGCGACATCATCGATATGCTCCAGCGATGCACCGCCGGTACGGGCAACCTGCTGCTCAACGTCGGACCAAACCCCGCCACCGGTCAGATCGGTCCCGTTGAACAGGAGCGAATGGCTCTCGTCGGCGAGTGGCTCAAGACTCACGGCGAGGCGGTGTTCGGCCGCGCCGATCGCATCGAGAAACTAGCGAAGGTAACCAACGACGCCGACGGAAAGTGGACGCGCAAGGGCAACGTCGCTTACCTCTGGCTGCCCAAGTGGCCCTCCGGCGGCAAGGTCGTGCTGGACAACGTGCAGTCTGACCTGTTAGCCGCCAGCGTCCTGACTAACGGCGCCCGGCTGGACATCCAGGCGATTCCCCAAGTCGACGCCAAGGCCGGCCTGAACGTTTCGCGGGTGACGCTGTCGGGCCTGGCTCAAGAATGCCCCGACCTCATCTGCGACTACGCCGTCCTCAAGCTCGAGTTCGCCTCGTATCCGCGATAGCGTCGTCACGACTTGCGTCTCTCGAAAACCTTGAGCACCTGGTACGTCACCCAGCCGACGGCCGCCAACCCCAGGCAGAACATCGGGTAGGTCACCCACCAGGGCGCGTAGGCTTCAGTGACCTTGGTGTATTCGGACATGCCGCCGATACTGGCCACCACGTTGAGCGGCAGGAACACGACGCTCAGGATGGTCAGGCGTTTGATCAGGACGTTGAGGTTGTTGTTGACGATCGAGGCGCGGGCGTCCATGAGTCCGGCCAGCACGTTGGCGTAGATCTGCGCCTGCTCGTGGCACTGGGCGTTTTCGATGTACAGGTCGTCGACGTATTCAAGCTGTTCGGGCGTGAGGCCGGCCGTGGCGGCGTTGCGGGCGTTGGTCCGCAGGCGGTCGATCGTGCGCCCGTTGGCGGCCATCGCGTTGACGTAGTACACCAGGCTCTTCTCGATGGCGAACATCAGCAGCAGGTTGCGGTTCTCCATCGCCGACATGATCTTGGGCTCGAGCTCATTGGCCAGTTCGTTGATGGCCTTGAGGTGGCTGTAGAAATGCTGGATGCACTTGGAGATGATCCGCAGGAACAGCGTCTGCAGCGAATCGATCTTGGTGAACGGGCGGCCCTCGAAGGCCGGCTGGTCGTCCTCGCGAGAGACGATCACCAGGCGGTCGGCGTAGAGGAACAGACCCAGCGACTGCACGCCCAGGTCGTACTTGTCGTGCAGCAGGAAGCGTTTGGGGTACTTGAAGATCACGACCAGGTGATCGGTCTCAAGCTCCAGGCGGGGCAGTTCATCGGGGTCCAGTGCCGAGTTGAGCGAGTGGGCGTCGAGGTTGAACTCCGGACCGGTCAGGCGGGCCTTGTCTTCCTCCGTCGGGGCGATGAAAAGCCAGACCGGTCCGGCGTTGTCCGCCGCCTGGCTGAGTTTGCCGCCCTCGATCTGGAAGCACGTCAGCATCGCCGACTCCGCCGGATGCCCCCCGCCGCCTGCGGCGCCGCATCCGACAAGGGGATGATACCGCGCTGCACGCCGCCAGACCGAATACCTTTTTTCCACTACACAAAAACTTTCGCCGGCATTCCAAGGCTATAATGCAGCCGGATTTTCCGGACCATCAAAGGACCCCCCCGTGACCGAACGCATCAAACGCCTGCTAGCCATCACGCTGCGAAGCTGCGGCATGCACGACCCCCTCGCCGGCGAACTCGCCCGACAGGGCGACGAACGGGCCGCCGGGCTCAGCGACATCCTCCGCCAGGCCCATTCGCTGGCCCACTACTACCGCCACTGCACGCTGGTCGTTGCCGACGACGAACTGATCGTCGGCGGCGGGCTGCTCAACATGCTCCCGCCCGGAAAGAGCGGCGCCGTGGGCGAACTGCCCGCCGTGCCCATGACCGTCGAACCGCATGTCCAGGGCAGCGACCCGTTCATGACCCAGGGCCTCGTCCGCGGCGCGGGCAATCACACCTCCGTCGATTACGACACGCTGCTGGCCGCCGGGTTCCAGGGCCTCATCGACCACATCGACCGCCGCGCAGCGCGCCTGTCCGCCGAAGAATCGCCAGCCGGACAGGGTGGCATGGCGACACGCGCAGCGGGTCGCCATGGGGCATCTGACGACAAGAAGGAATACCTCGACGCGCTGAAGATCTTCGCCACGGCCTGCAGAGACCTGGGCCGGCGCTATCACGACCACGCCCTCGAATTGGCTGCCAAAGAAACCCGCCCCGCCCGCAAGGCGGAACTGGAAGCCATCGCCGCCAACTGTCAGGCCGCGACGGGCGCCGGTCCGCAAACCTTCTGGCAGGCGTGCCAGTGCCTGTGGTTCGGGTTCTATCTGCTGCCCGACGCGCCCGGGCGGGTCGACCAGTACCTCTGGCCGTTCTACCAGCGCGAGACGGCCGCAGGCACCCTGACGCGCGAGCGGGCCGGCGAGTTGATCGCCTGTCTGTGGATGAAGTATTTCCAGGTGCATGGTTTCAGCACGCCCAACATGGCCCGCCACCACCTGACCCTCGGCGGCCTGCGCGGCGACGGCAGCGACGGCGCCACCGACCTGACGGACCTGTGCCTGGAGGTGTTCGAAGAACTGCGAATCCCCAGCCCGCAGGTGGGCGTGCGCTGGCACCGCGGCATGAGGCCCCAGACGCTGCGCCGCGCGGTGGCGGCGTTGCGTAGCGGAACCGGCAGCCCGGGGTTCTGCTCGGATGAGCAGATCGTGCCGGCGCTGGTCGCCCTCGGCGTGGCGGTCGAAGACGCCCGCGACTTCGCCATGTCCGGCTGTCACGAGATCATCATCACCGGCAGAGCGCACATGGGGTCGGTCGAGTGCTTCCTCAACATGCCCAAGCTCATCCGCATCGTGCTGGGGCTCGAGCCGGCCTTTGCGCCGCTGCCGGAGATCAAACTCGACAGCATGGACGCGATCTGGCGGGCCTTGACGATGCAGATGGAACGCCTGGCGCTGTCGATGCACGACTACTCGTACGCCCGCGATCAGCATGCCGCCCAGTGGGTGGCCCTGCAGGCCTCGCTGCTGACCCGCGACTGCATCGACAATGTCAAAGGCTTCTGGCAGGGCGGCGCCCGGTACAACTTCTGCAACTGCGACATCATCGGCGCGGCCAACCTCGCCGACTCGCTGGCCGTCATCGAGCAACTGGTCTTCATCGACCGCGCCGTCACGCTCGAAAACCTCGCCGCCGCCCTCGCCGACGACTGGGTCGGCCACGAAACGCTTCGCAGCCGCGTCCTGCAGCGCCTGCCGCACTTCGGCAATGACGACGCGCGCGCCGATTCCATCGCCGCCCGCATCATCACCACCTTCTCAGACCTCATCGCCAGGCACCGCCCCTACCGCGGCGGCCGCTATACGCTGGGGACCCTGGCGGGAGTGGAGAATATGCACATCTCGTTCGGCACGGTCACCGGCGCCACCCCCGACGGCCGCAAGAGCGGGCAGACCTTCGCCTCGAGCCTCGCCCCGGCCCCCGGTCGCGACACCCGCGGCGTCACGGCCATGCTCAACTCCGTCGCCGCCCTGCCCCACCGCCTGCTGCCGACCTCGACGACGGTCAACGTCAAACTCGACCCGTCGCTGCTGCGCGACGACGAGGGCATCGACAAGATCGCGGCGCTGATCGAAGGGCACTTCCGAGCCGGCGGGCAGCACCTGCAGATCAGCATGGTCAACCGGGCGATGCTGCTGGAGGCCCGGCGGAACCCCGCCCGCTATGGCGACGTGATGGTCCGCGTCGCCGGCTACAGCGCCCCGTTCGCCTCGCTCACGCCCGACATCCAGGACGAAATTCTCGAGCGCACCGAGCACGGACTATGAAACCGCACAAATTAATCGGCTGCCGAGGCCGGTCCAGTCGAGTACATTGCCGACCATGATTCCACGCGAACGAGTACTGGCGGCCTTGGAGCACCGGGAAGGCGACCGCATTCCCTGGGGCGAGCATTTCATCGACTACAACGTGTACGAGGACATCCTCGGCCGGCCGACGCTGGTGCATTCAAAGTTCCGCGAGACGCAGGCGTACTGGGACGGGCGGCGCGACGACATTGTCGCCGACTACATCCGCGACGGGGGCGACCTGATCCGCGCGCTCGACATGGACATCTACACCGTCGGCATGATGGCGCCGAAGGGCTACGCGCCCAAGCCGCTCAAACGGATCGACCACGAGACGTTTGAGGACGAAGGCGGAAACCTCCACCGCATCTCGGCCACCACGCACGACCTGAGACCGTGGAAGATCAAGCCCAACACGGCCTATCAGCCCCCGACGCTCGAAGGCCTGCAGCAGCAGATCGACCAGTTCGATCCTAATGCCATTGGCGACCCTGCCGACTCGTGCTGGGACTGGGTGCGTGCAGCCGTGGCCGAAATGAAGCCCACGCACTACATTGTGCTGCTCTGCGGCGACCTGGAATGGCCGACCTTCGGCGCCAACGAGGAAGAAGGCTGGATGAACCTGATCCTCCAGCCGGAGATCTGCCGCAAGATCTGCCAGCTTCGCCAACTTCACCTGACGCGCGAGGTCAAGCTCTTCGCCATGCTGGGCGTCGACGGCATCATGCCCTGCGGCGACCTGGGCTCCAGCACCAGCCTCATGGCCAGTCCGCAGATCTATCGCGACATGGTCCTGCCCGTACACCAGGCGCACGTGGCGGCCGCCCACGCGGCGGGGCTGCACGTCCTCAAGCACTGCTGCGGGCACGTCTGGCCGATCATCGACGATCTGGCCGACACGTACGACGCGTACGAAGGCATCCAGGCCAGCGCCGGGATGGATATCGCTGCACTCAAGCAGCGCGTGGGCGACCGGCTGTGCCTCTGGGGCGGGATCTGGCACGAGCACATCATCGCCGGCGGCATTGACGACATCCGAGCCGACGCGGCCCACGCCTTCGCCAACGCCGCGCCCGGTGGCGGATTCATCATGGGCTCGACGCACTCGATCGCCGTAGGCGCCAAGGCCGCCAACGTGCTGGAAATGAAACGACTGGTCAACGACTGGGGCCGCTACCCGCTGGGCCACTTGCCGCTGTAGCCTGCTTTAGATATTTCTCCTGT
The DNA here is from genome assembly GCA_039680605.1 of Planctomycetaceae bacterium. Taxonomy (NCBI): domain Bacteria; kingdom Pseudomonadati; phylum Planctomycetota; class Planctomycetia; order Planctomycetales; family Planctomycetaceae; species Planctomycetaceae bacterium. Next base: position 157,768 of record JBDKTA010000022.1, read on the forward strand.
TCCGCGTACCAACATGCCCCTTCAGGATCGTAATCGCGCCATTCTTCGAGATGGCTGTCTCGAACTCGCAGCCTGGATTTGTCCGGGGCATCAGCTTCCGCCTGCAACAATCGGATTAAAAGGTGGTCGTCGCGGCGGATCTTGATCCCAAGCGTACAATTGGTTCCTCCAAAGCGGGGGACGGCGTACCCCCCTTCATATGGAATGAGAAATACAACGACCCTATCGCCGATAGACAGGCTGTCTGCGGCGGGGCACTTCAGCACGCTAGCCGCCATCAATTTCGCTTGTTCGCTATCGGGGACGCGCTGCTGGCTATCACCAACGGCCGTATCTGCGTAAAAGAGCTTTTCGATGCGGAATGTGTAATCGTTCAGTTTCAATGATGACGGATGAGTTCCACAGGGCTGGACCGAGCTAACCGTGCCGAGAAGAACAGCCGCGGTATTTGCAGACAAGGGGCTGGGAGTATACCAGTACATGTAGCCTGCGTTATAGCACTGCTGCTCTGGAATTGAAGAGGAGCACGCAAGGCAGCACACAGCACACAACAACAAGAGTCCCGTGAATACTTTCATGGGCTTTCCCATCCCAGTTCCTGGGGCATTGTAACGCCTGGGATTGATTCAAGCAAAGAAGTGACCATAATGGCGGCGAAGAAGGAGAAGCCATGCTTTCCCGCGAACGAGTTATCGAAGTCATCAAGCACCGCAAGCCCGATCGCATTCCGCTGTACGGATGGGTGGGGTGGAATCTGCCGGAGAAGATCAACGCCCGCTGGGGCTCGCTGGAGGCCTTCGAGTCCAAGTATGAGTTCGATTACGCCCACCTCTTCGGCGGGCCGGGCACGTGGTCGGGAGAGCACCTGCAGAAGCTCGGCGCCGAGCTCAAGCGCCCCATCGAGCCGGCCGACCTGCGCGACGTGCCCACGCTGGACCCCAACGACATGGCCGCGTACGAGGGCGTGAAACAGGGGATCGCGCATCACAGGGACAAGTACGGGCGGTTCACGTACATCCAGACGCCGGGGCTGTTCGAGGCCCTCAACGGGATCTTCGGCATCGAGAACCACCTGGCGTACCTGGCGCTGTACCCCGACGACATCAAGGACGTGTACGCCCGCCAGGCGGCGTGGAACAAGGCCTTCGCGCTGAACTGCCTGGACCTGGGCGTGGACATGATCCACGTCAGCGACGACTGGGGCTCGGAGCGCAGCCTGCTGTTCTCGCCGCGCACGTGGCGCGAGCTGATCTATCCTTACCACAAGATCACCTGCGACGCCGTCAAGGCCCGCGGCGGGTTCATGAGCCTGCACTGCGACGGAAACTTTACCGAGGTGATCGACGGCGTGATCGAGCTGGGTTACGACGTGGTGCACCCGTGGCAGGAGTCGGCGGGCATGTCGCTGAAGATGTTTAAGGACAAGTACGCCAGCCGCCTGACCGTGATGGGCGGGCTGGACGTGCAGACGACGATCGGTTTTGGCAAGCTGGACTTCCTCGTCAGCGAGATCGATCGCGTGATGCGGATGTTCGCCGACGGCGGCCTGCTGTTCTGCACCACGCACTTCGTGCAGAACCACTGCACTGTGGAAGAACTCGAGTTGGCCTTCGACACGGCGTATGCTCTGGCTCGCGAAGTCACAAAATGAGCAGGGATGGATGGAATACGCAGGAATCAATGTGGATGAGGGCGGGAAGATTTAGAGAAAGGGCACGTCAATGTGGGAACTGATTGTCCCAGGCGTTAGAGGCATTCAAGCGGCTCCGCGCGCGGCTGACGCAACCCTGGCGGCCGCGATCTTGCTGCTGCAGGTCGTGTTCTACCTGACAATCTGGTGGAATTTCGTCCGAAAGGCCGGATACTCGCGATGGCACATGTTTTGGGCAGTGATACCATTCGGTTGGATCATCGCCGCGCTCGTCTTGGTCCTACGGCGATGGCCGGCCCAGTGGGAATTGATCCGCTATCGAATTCGTGCCGGTGCCGCCACCGTCGGCGATGCCCGCGCCATCCTCGGCCTTCCGCGTCGGAAAACAGTAATTCGTGCTCCTGAAATGCTGCCGCTGTACGATGCCATTGCCAAGCAGTTCGCCGGAACAGAAGTCGCCCACGAAGCCTTGGCCGAAAGACAGAACCTGACGGCCGCAGTAGCCGATTTGGGCAGTCACGCCACCACAGCAGAGGCCTGAGGATTCAGCGGGTTGGTCCGCAGCGCCAGCGAGAAGAGGTAGGGATACTCCTTCTTGAGGTGCCCCATGTAGGCGGTCCATTCACCCAGCAGGCTCATGTAGACGCGGCGCACGTCGCCGGACAGGTGGTCGATATCGCTCTGGGGCAGGCTCGACAGGTCCGGGCGGTGGCTCAACTCCTCGGCCAGGTGGAACACAGCCCAGAGCAGGTCCGTGACGCGCTGGTGTTCGAGCAGGTTAGGGTTCTCCAGCAGACGCAGCAGAAACTCCCGCTTGGACTGCAGGCTGTCCTTAAGGATGGGAAGCTGCTCGGCCTTGAGCATCATCTGAGGCTGTCGGCGGCGCAGCTTGGCGTTCGCGGCCGAAAACTGTCGCGCCGACCACTCCCCGGTGACGGCCAGGAGACCGCGGGTCGAGTCGATCTCACTGTCGCACTTTGACAGGCGCGAAATGAGGTCGTTGCCGACCTCGCTGAAGAATGCGCCGACAACCATGTTGAGCTTGCTGAACCGCTCATGTTTCTCGTGGCGCTGGAGCAGTTGGTGCAGCACGAGCGTCACCAGCAGCACCTCGATGGGCAGGAATGCGATGTCGCCGACGAGGTAGATGAAGATGTGATGCGCATCGCCGAACATCAGCCAATGCCCCAGGTACATGACGGCCGTGGCGGCGATCAACGCCGCGGCCAGGGCGATCTGCCAGCGGTAGTGCTTCATCGATTCTCCTTTGGTGAAAGAACGCGGCACATTGTATCGCCCACAGCGGCGATTGAATGCGCCCAACGGCGGCGATATACTGTTCCGCAGCCGCGCCTGCATGTGCGGCCGAAGGGAGCGTCGATCATGTGGAAGTGTCCGGCCCTGATCCTGTTGTGCCTGGGGGCGCTGGTCTGCGGCGGCTGCTTCAAAGCCGACGTGACCGTGCCCGAGGTGCCCTACTCCTCTCCGCCGCCGCCAACGCCGTCGGGGGTGATCCCGTCGGCGGTTCCCGGCGACCGCGGCGACCTGCTGCGCGAGAACCAGCAGCTTCGCCAGCGCACGGCCTGGCTGCAGGATGATACCGCGCGACTCCAGAGGAAGCAGAACTCGCTGCAGAAGGACCTGGGCAAGATCCAGGCCGACATCGACAAGGCGGCGGGCGAACGCGACCGCTACCGCCGCATAGCGGAGGGAAGCCGATGAAAACCATACCCCTCATGCTGATCGCCGGTGCCGCGATGCTGCTTTCAGCCGGCTGCGCGGACGTGACCGTGCGCAGGCCGGATCGCCCGGCGGCGGTGTACGAAAGCGCCCCGCCGGTCGACAGCGGGCAGTCTGCCGCCTCGCTGGGCCGGGAGAACGCCCAGCTCCGCGCGTCGCTGGGGCGGCTGGAGCAGGACCACCGCGCCGCCGAGGCCGCCGTGAATTCGCTCGAACGGCAGAAGAGCGCCCTGAAGCGCACGCGCGAGCAGGTCGAGAACGACCGCGACTACTACAAGAAACGCGCGAAGTCGTAGTCCCCGCTACGGCTCACGGAGCGGTCAGTGTCACCGGCGCCACCTGGACCGCCACGATCACCGGACGGTCGCGCCAGCGGTTGTAGAACTGGTCCGACATCCGCCGCTGACCGCCGAGTTCGACGCCGGCACTGGGCGACATGTCCGCCCCGAAGAGGCTGACCGGGCCGGTCGTCTGCACCTTGTCGTTGACCGACACATCCGGGACCGGGCTGTCAACGTCGACCAGCACCAGCATCTCCTCGTCGGTCGCGTCGGCCAGCAGCAGCATCCGCGGCGTGTAGATGTACTTCACCGAGCCCATCACCGTGACGGTGCGCCCCAGGTACGCCGTCGGTCTGGCGTTGATCAACCCGATGGTGGTCTGCGACTGGTCGACCAACAACGTCGGCGACGGCGTGGCCTGTGTCTGGCACCCTCCGGCCGCCATCGTGGCAACCAGAACCCCCGCCGCCATCAGCATCCACCGGCCCCTGACAGTGTGTGTGAGCATGTCAGTCCCCTCCCGATGAAGTATAGCCCGCGTGGCGGGCAGGCGAAAACGTTTGGGGCGCCGGCACAGTTGGATTATCCTCGCAGTCATGAGCACTATGGCAAATGCGGCGCCCACTGTTTTTGTCAGCCCCGGCGGCTGTGACGCCAACGATGGGGGTTCGCCCCAGCGGTCGCTGGCGACGGTTCATCGCGCGGCGGCGGCAGTGCGCGAGCTGGCCAGCGAGGGCCGCGGCGACATTGTGGTCGAACTGGCCGATGGGACCTACGTGCTCGACAGCCCGCTCTGCCTGGGCGCCCGCGACGGCGGCGCGGGCAAGCATCGCGTGATCTATCGCGCCGCCCCGGGCGCACGACCGATGCTCTCGGGCGGGCGCACTATCGGCCCCTGGAGCAAGGCCGCCCATCCGACCCTGGCCAACCTCTGGTCGGCGCACGTGCCGGACCTGCCCCCCACGCGACAACTCTACGTCAACGGGCGCGCCGCCGCGATGGCACGCGGGGACAAGCTGCGCCCGCGCGACGAAGACGGCGTCGAGGCGGACTTTGCGTTCCACAATCAGATCGAGACGGCCATCTCTAACGGCAGCGAGACGCCGGTGTATGAAGGCTACACCACGCGCAGCCTCGCAACGATCAGCACGTGGCGCAACGCCCGGGATATCGAGTTCGTCTACGACGTGGTCTGGACGCGGGTGATTCTGCCCGTGGAGCGGATTGAGCCCGAACGTGGCACAGGCTTTCCAGCCTGTGACGCCTGCGTTGTGAAAATGAAGATGCCCGCCTTCCGCGACGCCCAGATCAAGGACGGCATGCACATCGACGGGCCGGACTTCATCCAGAACGCCTATGAACTGCTGGGCACGCCGGGGCAGTGGTATCACGACCGCGCCGCGGGGGTACTCTATTACACGCCCCTGCCAGAGGAAGACATGACGACCGCGACCGTCATCGTGCCCGTGCTGGAGACGCTGCTGGAAGTGCGAGGCAGCCTGGACGAGCCCGCGCGAAACATCCGCTTCGAGGGGCTGACGTTTTCGTACACCACGTTCCTGCGGCCGCGAACGCTGGGGCACGCGGAGATCCAGGCGAACTTCCTGAAGAACCCGGCGGTGGACGTCGACCATACATCATACCTCAAGACGCCCGGCGGCGTGGTGCTCGACGCGGCGAGCGACGTGTACTTCCACCGCTGCACGTTTTCGCGCATGGGGGCCGGGGCGCTGGATATCCAGAACGGCTCGCGCGACAACGTGGTGCGGGGCTGCCTGTTCACGCAGACGGCGGCCGGGGCCGTCCAGGTCGGCGACGTGCAGGTCAGCGATGCGCACCCGGACGACCCGCGGACGATCGTGTCGGGCAACGTGATCGACAACTGCCGCCTGGTCGCCATCGGCACCGAGTTCAAGGGCAGCATCGGGATCTTCGTCGGCTACGCGGCCGGCACGGTGATCACGCACAATGAAATCTCCGAGGTGGGCTATACGGGCATCTCGGTCGGCTGGGGCTGGGGGTACTACGACCCGTGGAGCGAGCCCGACAAGCCCAAGTTCTACCGCGACGGGTGTTACCCGCGATTCGACACCCCCACGACCTGTCGCAATACGCTCGTCGAGCACAACCACGTGCATCACGTGCTCAACTCGCTCAACGACGGCGGCGGCATTTACACGCTAGGCCTGCAGATCGGGGCCGTCATCCGCGAGAACCACGTGCATGACAACGGCGCCGGCCGCGGCGGGCCCGGCGGCCTGTACCTGGACGAAGGATCCGCCGGCATGGAGATCGTGGGCAACGTGATCTACAACGTCCGCCGCCCCTACCGCCTGCACCTGACCATGCCCCGCCAGCAGTGGGCCCTCAACGAGCACGACAACTTCTTCGCCGTCAGCCCCGACGACCCGCGATTCCCCCGCAGCATCGCCGATCACGCCGGCCTGGAAGAAGACTATCGCGACCTGCTCTATGGAGTGCGGCAGCCATAGCTGCCGCTTTTAGAGTTGTTCAACCGCGAGAAACTTCCAAAGCGGCAGCTAAGGCTGCCGCACTCCACAGGTCACTTCTTCGCCTGGACGTCGAGCGAGACCTTGCCGGCTTTGCCTACGGAGAATGCGATCGGCCCCGAGGGCGTGATGATCTCGTAATCGCCCAGGTATCCGCGGAAGGTCGCGTGCCCGGCGGCGTCGGTGGTCAGGGCCTGCGGACCGGTCCACCACTTCTTCTTGATCAGGTTCATCAGCGCCGTGTACACAGGCTTGGGCGTCATGTCGGGGTTGAGCAGGCCCGAGGGGGCGTTCATCCAGGAGCGGTGTTCGCTGAAGTCCCACCACGTGATCGCTTCGACGGACGGGTGCGAGAAGAGCACGCTATAAACCTCAACAGCCTGGGCGGCCTGACTCTTGAGGCCTTGCGGCGTTGACGGCCACGACGCGCGGCGCGTGAACCAGTCGTTGTCGCGGCGCTTCATCAACTCGCCCGAAAGAATCGTCAGTTCGGTGAAGTGAATGGGCTTCTTGAACTTCGCGAATCGCTCGCAGATCGCCCACAGATCCTTGGCGCCGAAGAATCCCTTGTGCATGTGCGTCTGCAGGCCGATGGCGTCGATGCTCGCGCCGGCATCCAGACACGACTGCACCAGGTCTACGAACGCCTTGGAGTTGTCGTAGTCGTTGAGCACCAGCAGGGCCTTGGGGTTGGCCTTGCGGGCGGCCGCGAAGGCCTTGACGATCAACTGCGTGCGGCCGGGCTTGCTGCACAGCGCGGCGATGGGATTGCCCGCGCCGGCGGCTGGCATCACGACCGGCTCGTTGACGACATCCCAGGCGTCGACCGTGTCGGCAAAGTCCTTCACCTCGCGCGTGACGCGGTCCAGCAGAAGTTCCTCGACCTTTTCGCCGGGCTTTGCCGCCAGCCACGTCGGCACGACATTGTGCCAGACCAGGGGGTGGCCCTTGGCGATGATCCGATTCTCCTTGCACCAATCCGCCATGATCCGCCGCTGGGCGGCCTGCGTCTGCCCCGGCTGGGGCTCATAGCCGCCCCAGTAGAACGGGATGGTGGCAAAGTTCATCAGCGCGGCGTACCGCTGGCGGAAGGCCTGCTCCAGTTGCGGCGTGGGAAAGCGCCCCACCAGGCCGACGTTGCTGCCAAAGAGAAACTTGTGCCTCACCTGGCGCACCGTGACCTTCGCCCCGGCCAGCGGTTTGCCCTCGGGCGACAGAACCCTCAGCGTCACCTCGGCCGTACGATGCTCGCGAATGCGGCGGTCGATCTGCTCTTGCGACAGCGGGTCGGGCATGGCGTCTTCTCCCCACGCCGCGGCCGGCAACGCCATCGCCGCGACCAGGATAATCTGCACGCTTCTCGTCATCTGGGATTGTCCTTACAATGTCGTCCGTATTCCCGTCCCCACGGGCCACGCTGCCTGAGATAGCATAAGGAGCACACGCATGGAATACCACATGACGCGTCCGCAGGAATTGGCCGCCCAGCGCCGGGCCTTGCCGGTGGCGTACCTGGGCCTGGGCATCCTCGAATGGCACGGAAAGCAGAACCCGCTGGGCCTCGACGGCGTCAAGGCCGACGCGGTGGGCAAATACATGTCGGAGAAGGTCGGCGGGGTAGCCGTGCCGCCGCTGTTCTGGGGCGACCACCGCGGCGTGATCGCCGAGGTCGTCTTCGATCGCAAGGTCAGCTCGTGGCTGCCCGAGGGCGTCGGCGACCATGCCACCCCGATCGCCCAGGCCATGGGCCTCTCGCGACCCCGGCTCGAGCAGGAAGGCCGCCGCTGCGAGACCGCCGGCGGCTGGCGGCTTTGGAAGGAACTCGTCGAGCACATCTTTTTCGAGCTCGAGTCGCTCGAGTTCAAGATGATCATGCCCTACCCGGGGCACTATCCGCTGATCGGCCCGCTGCACGAGGCTGTCGAGTCGTATAAGGCCCACGGCGGGAAGTGCAAGATTTTCATCCTGATGGACCAGCTCGTTCACGGCGGCGACCACGCCGCCAAGCTCGAGACCTCAATGCTCCTGTACCTCACGCCGGGCCTGGTGGACCTGACCCAGCTCAGCGAGGCCGACACGGTCCACCTCGGCGTCCTCGGCGAAGACCCGCTCAAGACCGCCAGCGCCGAGTTCGGCCGCCAGATCGTCGAAGGCCTGGAAAAGATCGTCCGCGAGCAGGTCAAGGATCTGCGTTAGCGATCGATGCTTGGTCCGCAGCCTAATGCGACTTTTGTTACTGACGTCGGTCGAGTGAGCCGCAGAGGTCGCTGAGGACGCTGAGGATGTTGGAATCAAACAACCTCTTCCCTCTGCGACCTCTGCGACCTCAGCGGCTGATTTGATCCTCGGGGTTGGGCCGCAGAGAAACAGATTCGCTACCGAAACAGCGAGCCCAGCGGGCCGCTGTGAAAGTAGTTTCCGTCCTGGAAGAACTTCATCGCTTCGGCGACGGTGGTGAAGACTTTGGTCGCCGTTTCGGTGATGAAGGGCGAAGGGGCGGCCGTGGGGCGCCAGATGACGTAGACTTCCTTGGCGGCCTCGTGAGCGTGCTGGAGCTCGCGTTCGACGCCGCTGGAGATGCCCGGCTGCCCGCCCGCCAGGGCGGGGATCAGCGAGACGATCATGTCGGACTGGTCGATGAGCTTGAAGTCGCGAGCGTAGATCTGCCCGTCGATGTCGGGCAGGATGTCCAGCAGTTCATGCACGTCCAGCGTCGCCTGTTCGCCGGCAGGGCCCGCGGTGATGGTGCGATGCCCCTCAGCGGCCGCCTGCAGCGCCAATACGGAGAGGTACTTTTCCTCCATGTCGCTGGGGTCGAAGCAGACGAAGAACGGTTTTAGCTGGCGGCGGAAGGCGTCGATCTCGGCCAGCACGTCCGGGTTGGCCGAGACGTGCGACATCGGAAAGCTCAGGTACGCCTTTTTCATCCTGGGATTGAAGATGAGCCCCATCAGAGCGCGGGCCATCGAGTCCTCACTCCCGCGGGCGATGACGTAGCACTTGCCGCCGTTGCCGACGCCCTGGCAGAGCAGCTCGGTTGCCAGGATCTCCTCCTCGCGCCAGACCATCAGGTCTTTGAGCGTGTGGTCGCTGTGCCCGTCGCGCACCAGCCGCCAATGCACGCGGTCGACGTTGTCGACGACGATCAGGTAGAGATCCGCTTCCAGGGCGATCATCTGGTCGTAGTCGAATGCCGGGAACAGCCCGTGGCGCCAGCGGAACGTCGCGTGCGTGTTGACGATGATGTTGGCGCTGGTGCGGCAGGCGGCCAGCACGTCTTTGAAGACGCTGCGGCGCAGGCTGTTGAGTCGGGACAGGGGCAGGTCGAGGATGCGCCCGCGCGGGACGTCCGGCGCCTCGGCGTACATCATCTCGCCGATGCTCAGGAGCTTGAGGTCGCACCCCTGCCGCCGCGCCATCTCGACGCAGCGGTGCAGCAGCGGCTTGCGGTCCAATCCGACTTGTCCGGTGATGACGATTCGCATGAGGGGCACTTTAGCACAGGGGAAAAGATACGTCCACGAATGAGACGAATGGGGAGAGAGACAAAAACCGACGACGAGGACGAGGACGAGGACGAGAAGAAAGAACGCTCGTGCGTTTCGTTAGCGGTCGCGCTTGCTCGACGTGTTGACCGGTTCCGAACAACCGCGCGGAGCAAGCTCCGCCGCTAACATCGCTCAGAACGCTCGTCCTCGTCGTCGTCCTCGTCCTCGTCGTCGGTTGTTTCCCGTTGTTTCCCATTTGCATCGAGTCTGTTAGAATACGCCCCAACTACATAGGACACCGACCATGAGACAGTTCTGCCTGATACTAAGCGTACTGGGAATCATCCTGGCGGGCGGATGCAACTGGAAGGGATTCAAAAAACCCGTCGCCAACGAGCCCGGCCCGGCGGCGTACCGCCAGGCGCAGGAGCTGCAGAACGAGATCGACAAGCTCAACGAGCAATTGACCCTTCGCAGCACCCAGCAGGAAGAACTGGCCCGCCGCTGCGACGCCCTGGCCGACGAAGCGCGAAGATACAAGTTCCTCAACGAGCAGCAGGCCAAGCAGATCCGCGACATCTCCCAAGCCCCTCTTGAACGAGACGAGTACAAGCGCCTGGCCAACGACCTCAAGGCCCTCAACACCCGCCAGAGTCATCGCCTGGCCGATCTCGAAGCCGCCAACAGGCTGCTCGAAGTCAAGATCAAGAGCTTGGGCGGCGAAGCGCCCCAGATGCCCGCCTCGCCCGACACGTCCGCACCCGCCGCCACGCAACCGGCGGCCGTGCCCCTGCCGCCGTCGACGCCGCCCTCGACGCAACCGGCCAGCGCCGCATCGCCCATCGGCGGGGCGTTTTGAAAGCGCCCGCGTCCCGTCAGTAGGACTGGTTCCTGCGCAGCGCCGCCGAGCAGGTGGCGGTGTAGGTTTCATTGGCGCATGTCATCGTCAGTCGCACCTTGACGCTCTGGCACAAACCGCCGGCGTCTTCGCGGATGACGTTGAAGGTCGAAATGGCCACGTCGCCGCCGGCCTCGCCGCCGTCGCCCAGCAGCACCGCGTCGTCGACGGCGCCGTTGACCGTCCGGCGCATGTGCAGTTGCCCGCCGGTCAGTTGGTACACGATGGTCTGCAGCCCGCTGCCGTCGTCGGGCGGCGTGATCGTCAGGCTCGTCGAGGTCGAGTTGACGTTCGTGGCGGTTCGAATCTCGCGCGACATGCGGTCCATCACGGCCCGGGCAGTCTGCGCCACCGCGGCGATGCGGTTGTTCTGGGTGTAGCTGGTCAGGGCGGCCTGCAGCGCCACCGCCACGCCGGCCAGCACGATGCCCAGAACGGCCAGCGTCAGCAGCACCTCCACCAGCGTGAAACCCCGCCGCGCCGCGATTTTCGGCAGAGGCTTGCTCATGACCCACCCTCGCGATAGGTAGCGCCCTGCGGCGTCAGTGTGAAGGTCTGGACAAACCCCGCCGGGTTGGACGAGGCGTTTTGCCGATCGACCAGAATGTCCACGTTGCCGCCGACCGACGTCGTCTCCGGCGCCAGACCGATCACCGCCCCCTTCACCGTCCCGGTGGCCGTTCCGGTGAAGGTGAGCTTGTCTGCCGCAATTGTGCCGTTGATCGCGCTGAAGTTTCCGGCGAAGGTCACGTCAAACCCCGGGGCAAGGACGAACGTTCCGGTCTTGGCACGAATGGCCGCGAACTCGGCAGTGGCGGGAAGCGTCTCGACGCCATAGGCCTCGACGTTTCCGGCGAATCGCAGCGTACACGCCGACAGCGGCTGGTTGGAGGGTTCCGTCACGACCATGCCGTTGATGACGGCTTTGCCCTCAAACCGCACGTTGTTGGGCGCTTCGACATAGATGATGCCGTTGATGACGACGTCATTGTTGAAGACGGGGTTGAGCCCGGCGGCGATGCGGATGTTGGTCAGCGTCGCCACCTGATTGGGCGGCTGCGTCGTCAGGCGGTTGGTCGCCAGTGGCGCCAAGGTTGTGACGTCCACCTGGGGAAAGTCCGGCGGTTCCGCGACGGCATGAATGTGCTGGGCCATCAGCAGCGGATTGCTCGTGCCGCCCAGGCTCGGACTGCCGCTGATGACCATGAAGCGCGGATCCTGCACCACCGTGGCGTCGCCGGCGACGATCGCGCTGCCGGCGAGGCTGACGGCCACCGCGTCGCTGGTGGTGGCCGAGAGGATGCTGGCTTCGGAGGGCGAGTTGACGCCGAGGATGCGGGCGCTGCCGGAGATGCTCAGCGGTCCCCGCGACGCCAGACCGTAATTGAATGCGGCGCTGTTGCGCGGGACCAGCAGCAGTTCGATCGAGATGTTCCGCGTGAGGCCCCGGGCGCTGCCGGCGACGCTGACGCGGCAGCGATTGGGGCCGCACCAGGCGATCACAGCGGAGAAGCTGCCGTCGGGCGTGGCGATCGCGGGCACGGTAACGCTCTGCGCGCCGGCGGTGACAGCCGCCCCGGCCAGATTGCTCGTCCCGTTGAGTCGCGGGCCCAGCGCAGCAGCCATATTGGCGGCGAAGGTGGCCTCGGTGGTGTCGGCGCCAAGACGCATCCCCCGCATCCGCGTCAGCAGGAACGCCAGACCGCTTTCGGCTGACAGACGTGCCCTGGCCGCGTCGGAGAGATTGCTCGACGAGATCATGCTCAAGGCCGACGAGTTGGTCATGGCCGCGGCCAGGGTCATCATGATCGACAACAGGATCAGTGTCAGGATGTACGCAAAGGCTCGGGATGTTCGGCGGCGTTTCATTCGGTCGACCTCCGCACGGCAAGGAACGCGCTGGTGTGTACGGGCTGCCCCTTGAACGACACGCTCACCTCGACGCGGACAATATCGCTGGCGCCGTTGGCGACGGCGGCCGACAGATTATCCGGGTCGCGCCAGGTCATGGTGATGGTCTGCGACCAGCCGCTCATGTCGGTGATGGCCGATCCGTACGCGTCGCGCGGGGGGCTGTACGTGACGTTCATCAGGTCGTTGAGGTCGTCGACGAACGTCTGCGGGCTCGTGCCGTCGGGTCCGGGCGGGTTGTTCGGCGTCTGCGGATCGACGAAGGGAAGGCGCAGAGTCCACTCCCGGATCTCCTGGGCCAGGAACACCGCCTGGGTCATCTTGCGTCCGGCGCCGTTGACGGACGTGCCGCTCTGGACGGCCAGCATCAGCGCGGTGACGCCCGTTCCCAGCAAGGCTGTCGCGATGGCGGCCTCGATCAGCGTGAACCCGCCGCGCCCGCGTCGCCTGGTTGTGCGTGTCATTTAATCGCCTCAATCCTCCGGGAAAACTACTTGAACATACTGGACATCTTGAAGATCGGCAGGATGATGCTCATGGCGATGAAGCCCACGATCCCGCCCATGGCTACGATCATCACCGGTTCCATCATGCTGGTGACCGACTTGATCGTGCTCTTGAGTTCCTTGGCGTAATACTCCGACACATCCTGAAGCACGGCCGCCAGCGACCCGGACTCTTCGCCCGCGGCGATCATCTGCACGACGTTCCGCGGCAGCAGCGGGTTGCTTGCCAGCACGGTAACGATCTTTCCGCCGTCGTGGACCGCCTCGTGAACTTTCATCCACATGGCGCGGTAGAGGTAGTTGCCCGAGACCTCGGCGGTGATGCGCAGCGTGTCGAGCATGGGCACGCCCGCGGCGACCAACTCGCCCATCGTCTGGATGCCGCGGGTGATGTACAGCGCGCGGAACATCTTCTTCATCAGCGGAACGCGAAGCTTGAAGCGGTCCCAGGTGCGGCGCCCTCCGTCGGTGCGCACCCAGAAGCGGAACGCCCCCGCCGCTACCGCCACCGCCCCCAGCGGGACGTACCAGTAGTTGCGAAGGAAGTCGCTGAGGTTGAGCAGGAAGGTCGTCGAGGCCGGCAGCAGGTGCTCGTTGCCTTTGAACACCAGGGCGAACTTGGGCAGCACGAACGTCAGCAGGAAGGTCGTGCAACTGACGGCCATCGTGGCGATGATACCCGGATAGATCATCGCGCCGATGACCATGTTGCGCGTCTCGACCTGCTGGGTCTGGTACGCCGCCACGCGCTCGAGCATGGCCGCGAAGTTGCCCGACAGTTCCGACGCTTTGACCATGTTAATGTACAGCGGGCTGAAGACCTGCCGGTGGCGCGTCAGCGCCTCGGAAAAGCTCTTGCCGCTTTCCAGGTCGTGCTGGATCTGCTCGACGATGAGCCTGAAGCTCTTCTTGGTGATCTGAGAGGCGATGCCCTCGATGGCGCTGCGGATGTCGATGCCCGCCTTGATCATCACCGACAACTGGCAGGTGAAGCCCAGGATGTCCTTGAGCCCCGGACCCGGCTGCCAGTTCAGGACGGCCTTGATCTTCTCCGACGCCGACGAGCCCGCCGTCGGGGCGGCGGGGGCGGCTGCAGCGGAATATCCTACGCTTGCCATTTATGCCACTTCTTTCAGGCCCAGCGCCGCGGCCATGCGGTCGGACTTACTGGCGGCCGCCAGCGCCTGGGCGCGGGTGATCTTTCCGGTGTAGAGCAGGCCCTTGATCGCGTCGTCGAGAGGCACCATGCCCGCCGAAGCGCTGGTCTGGATGATGTTGGCGATCTCATGCACGCGATTGGTGCGGATGCAGTTTCGCACGGCGGCGTTGCAGACCATGATCTCGCACGCCGGCGCCATGCCCGGACCGTCAGCCCGCTTGAACAGCGCCATCGACACGACCGCCTGGAGCGTGTTGGCCAACATCGCGCGGATCTGGTTCTGCTGGTCGCCGGGATAAATATCCAGGATGCGCTCGACGGTCTGTGCGGCCGACTGCGTGTGCATCGTCGAAAGCACCAGGTGTCCGGTCTCGGCGGCGGTGATGGCGGCCGAGGTGGTCTCCAGGTCGCGCATTTCGCCGACAAGGATCACATCCGGGTCCTGGCGCAGGGCGTGGCGCAGACCCGAGGCGAAGGTCGGCACGTCGCTGCCCAGCTCGCGCTGCTCGATGACGCTCTTGACGTTGCGGAACTCGTACTCGACCGGGTCTTCCAGCGTGATGATGTGGCGGCTGGACGTCTCGTTGATCAACTGGATCATCGACGCCAGCGTGGTGCTCTTGCCGTGTCCGGTCTGCCCGGTGACCAGCACCAGCCCGCGGGGAAGGCGGGCGAAGTTCTCGATCACCTCGGGCAGGTTGAGCCGCTGGAAGGTGGGAACCTTGCTGGAGACCGCTCGGAAGGCGATGGCCACCACGCCCCGCTGAAAGTGGGCGTTGACGCGGAACCGAGCGCCCGAGGGGGCGGTGGTCGAGAAGTCCATGTCGCGCCGTTCCAGAAACTGCCCCCAGCGATGCTCGTCGAGCATCTGCCGGGCGAAGCCTTCGACTTCGGCGGCCGTCAAGGGCGGACACTCGCCAACCGGGGCCAGCTCGGTGCTCACGCGAAACAGCGGCGGAAGGTCCGGCACCAGGTGCAGATCGCTGGCGCCAAGTTCCAGGGTCTTCTCAAGCAGTTCGGGCAATGTCGGCATCGATGATCCTCACGTAGACACAACTCGTTAGCGGTCGAGCTTGCTCGACGCGGTTGTTTCCCTGACCGGGGAAGAAACCGCGCGGAGCAAGCTCCGCCGCTAACTGGTCCTCTCTTAACTTACTTCGGTTATCCGCATGACCTCCTGCACCGTGGTCAGTCCGGCGGCGATTTTTTCCAGACCGTCCTGGCGCAGGGAATGCATACCGCTCTTGAGGGCGGCTTTGCGAATCTGCGACAGGGCGGCGCCGCTGGAGATAAGGTCTCGCAGTTCCTCGTCGAGTTCCAGCAGTTCGTAGAGTCCCACGCGGCCTTTGTAACCGGTCTGGCGGCAGCGGTCGCAGCCGGCGCCGACGAACAGCGGCACGTCGGCGGCGTTTTGCTTTTGCATGTACGCCCGCAGCGGGGCACTGACATCGGTCAGCGGCTGGCGGCAGTTGGAGCAGATCTTTCGCACCAGGCGCTGGGCGAGCACGGCGTTCAAGGCGGCGCTGATCAGGTACGGCTCGACGCCGATGTTGATCAACCGCGTGATGCTCGACGGCGCGTCGTTGGTGTGCAGCGTCGAGAGCACCATGTGCCCGGTGAGCGACGCCTGCACCGCGATACGCGCGGTCTCCTGGTCGCGAATCTCGCCAATCATCACCACGTCCGGGTCCTGACGCAGCAGGCTGCGCAGGGCCGCCGAAAACGTCATCCCGATGTGCTCCTGCACGTTGACCTGGTTGACCGTGGCCAGTTCGTACTCGACGGGGTCCTCGACGGTCGAGATGTTCTGGCGCTGGCTGTCCATGATCTGCAGGGCCGAGTACAGCGTGGTGCTCTTGCCGCTGCCGGTAGGCCCCGTCACCAGCACGATCCCGTGCGGGCGCAGGATGTGGCGGCGGAAGCCCTCCAGCGTGTTGGCGTTCATGCCCAGGTTTTCCAGCCCGACGGTGATCGAGGTGTTGTCCAGGATGCGGATGACGCACTTTTCGCCGTGGGTCATCGGCAGCGTGCTGACGCGCAGGTCGATCCCGCGCCCATGCACCATCGCCCGGATGCGACCGTCCTGGGGCAAGCGCCGCTCGGCGATATTGAGATTGGCCATGATCTTCAACCGCGACAGCACCGCCGCGTGCATCGCCAGGGGCGGGGCCTGCTGCTCGAAGAGCATCCCGTCGATCCGGTAGCGAACCTTCAGACGCTTCTCGCCGGGCTCGATGTGGATGTCGCTGGCCGCGTCGCGCACCGCCGCCGAGATCAGGTAGTTCACATAGCGGATCACCGGACTCTCGCCGGCGATGCGCTCCAGGTCCGCGACGTCTTTGGCCGCCTGCGAGACGACCTCCACGTCGTCGTCGGCGATGTCGCGGATGATCTCTTCGACCTGCTGGGCCGGGCTGGTTGTCAGCTCCTCCAGCACGCGCAGGATGTCCTCGCCCGAGGCCACCGCCAGGCGCAGTCGCCACCCCAGACGGCGCTTCAGGTCGTCGATGAGAAAGATGTCGGCCGGGTCCGCCAGGGCGACCAGGATATCCTCGCCCTCGCGCGAGACGGGAATGACGCGCTTGGACTTGAGATAGTCCAGCGGCGCCAGAGACAGCAGGTTCACGTCGACGTCGGCGGCAGTCAGGGCCAGGTACGGCAGGTTGAAGTATCCCGCGACGGCCTTGCAGGCGGTCAGGGCGTCGATGGCGCGGGTTCGGACCAAGGCGGCCAGGACGGTGAGTTTGGGGTGGTCCTTGAGGAACTCGAGGGCCTGCTCGACCTGCTCGGGAGTGACCAAAGCGTTGTCGAGCAGCCAGCGGTGCGGACCGGGGGGCACGCGCACGACCTGCGCTGGCGGCCAGGCGTCGTCTGCGTGCCCCGCTGCGGGGGGGGTCGAGTTGTGAGCCAGTTGGGGAGCCATATTTATTCCCGCAGGGTCAGGACGCCTCGCAGGTGCTTCCATGCCAGGGTGACCTGGCGCTGTTCGATCTTGGTGACGGTCCAACCATTGAGGCTTTGCCCTTCGGTCAGCAGGTTATTGGAGATCATGGCCACGGCCCCGCTCGATCCGCTCAGGACCGACTGGAGCACCATCGCCTCGATGTGCCCGCGGGCCTGGGCCTCTTCCTTGGCGTTTTCGTCTTTGACCGGCGCGGGGGGCTTCGGCGCCGCTGCGGGGGCCGGCGGCGGAGGCGGCGCGATCGCCACGTGTACGAACGGATTGCACGCCAGGGCGTCGCGCGGAATCTGCCTCTGGCGGGCCTGGAAATAGAACGCGTTGACCATATCCTTGGCGCTGCCGCCGGCGCCGCCGAAGGGTCCCACCGCCAGCAGCGACAGCGCCTCGTCGACTCGCTGCTCGGTCTGCTGCTGGTCCGCCGAGGCCATCGACGGTCTCTCGCGCAGCGCCATCAGGGCGATCCCCCCGATCCCGGCCAGGAACATCACCACCAGCATCAAGTTGGTGCGGGCGGCCACGTCGCCGGGCCTGGCCGATCGTGTGACCGGGGCGTTAAAGGGCGTCTGGGCGTCGGTCTCGCCGGCGGCGTTGAATGGAGCATGATCGTCGGTCATGGGCGCCCTCCGGTGCCGCCCTCGAAGAACACCGACATCACCAGGTCGGTGCTGACGGCCCCTTCGGCCGCCCCGTCGGGCTTGTTGAGCGTCATCGAGCGGATCTGCATGATCCGCGGTTGATTTTCCAGCGCCTGCAGGAAGGCGTAGAGCCCCATGAAATCGCCGTCGAGTTGCACGGCGATGGGCTGCTCTGCCGGCGACATCCCCTGCTCGGTCATCACCCGCTCCTTGCGAGGCAGCGTGCGGATGCTCTTGGTGCTGAGGCGGTTGGTCTCCGCCGTGCGCCAGATCTCCTGCAGGACCTTGTCGATCTCTTTCTCGTTGGGCAGCTTGGACTGGAAGAACTCGACCGCCTTGGACAGTTCGGCGATTTCCTTTCGCAGCGAGCCGATAGTGGCGACCGCCTGGTTGATGGCTTTGAGTTTTTGCTGTTTGGCGTTGATCTCGGTCCGCATGCGCTCGTTGTGGGCGTTCTGCGGACGGAAGACGAACTGCCAGGCGCCGAAGGGGATCGCCGCCAGCAGGACCAGGATCACCAGTTCTCGCGGACCGAACTTCATGGGGCGCCTCCCTGCAAAGCCGCCATGGTAGGCGCGGGCGCCTCGGCGGCGGTCTGACCGGGGGCGATGGCGTTGATCGCGTCGGCCCCGGGGGCCAGTTCCATCGACAGGCGAAACTCGCGCACGCTGGACTGGTCGCGCGTCTTGGCCAGGCTGTAGACCAGGTCCACCCCGCGCGTCAGGGGGTTGCGGGCGAGGTTGGCGATCAGGCGGGCGACCTCCACGTCGGTCGGCGCCAGGCCGGTAATTTCGATGGCGACCTGCTGGGCGGGCGGCTGGGCCTGGCGGGGTTGGTCGGTGATCTTCTTGTCGGCCGGTCCCGCCGCGGGCGCGGCGATGACGATCTTGGACGCCACGTCGAGCTTAAGCAGGCTGGTGCCTTTGGGAAGGGCGTTGGTGATCACGCCCAGCAGCGTACTCCGCGGGACGCGCTCGATGAGGCTCTTGGCCAGCTCGGCCTTGTGGAGCATTTGCACCTTGCGGGCCTCGAGTTCGTGCATCTGCGAGATCAGCGCCGCCGCCTGCGAGTACCGCGCGTTGGTCTGGTCCCGCACGGACAGCGTATAGCCGGTGTTGCGTTCGCTGACATACGCCGCGGCCAGCACCCCGCCGATCACGACGGCGAACAGGCACACGAAAATGCGATTGGCGCGGTTTTGCCATCGCCGGCGGATATAGTCTTCAGGCAGCAGGTTCATCATGCCGATCGCCCGACCTTTCCATCATCAATTCGGTGGCACAGGCTTTCCAGCCTGTGATCTAACCTGTCAATCGCCACAGCCTGGAAAGGCTGTGCCACCAAGTCAGTTCGCATTGGCGCCCAACCCGAGCCCCACCGCCACGGCCCAATCGGGCTGCGGCCCCGAGACCTGGCCGCTGCGGCGCTTCACGCGCACCAGCGGGTCGCCGCCGGAGACCGGCAGGTTCAACTGGCGACCGAGCGACTGGCACAGTCGCGCGTCGCAGGCCCCGCCGCCGACAATCACCGCCCGCTCGACAGCCGGCGAGAGAAACACCGACTCGTAATACCGAAGACACTGTGTCAGTTCCCGCGCCAGTGGCGCCGCGGAGGCATCGATCGCCTGGTCCAGTGCGGCCTCGCCGGCGGCGGCGGGACTCTGGCGGCGGAGCCTGGCGGCCTCGGGCGCGTCGACGCCCAGCGTCTCGCCCAGCATCTTGTCCAGATCTTCGCAGCCCAGGGCGAGATTGCGGGCAAAGCGCATCGTTCCGCCTTGTGACAGGGCGGCCTGCGTGCTGTGGGCGCCGATATCCACCAGCAGCACCGTACGGGTTTGCTCGGAGGCGCGGCGGAAGAGTCGCGCGAAGCATTCGACGATCGCGCAGCACTCGATCCCCACGCCCACCACGTCCAGGCGGGCGCGTCTGGCCATCGCCAGGTACGCGTCCATCAGCGCTCGCGAGATGCTGACGGTGAGGATCTCGATCATCGGTTCGGCCTGGGCGTGCGTCTCGCCCAGCACCGCGTGGCGGATGATCGCCTGCTCGGGCGGGTAAGGCAGCTTGCCCGCCAGTTCCCCGACGATGGCCGTTTCGATATCCTCCTGGGCCATCTTGGGAATCTTGACATGCTGGACGAGCGTGTCGCACGCCGGAATCGACAGCACGCATGTACGCCCCTTGAACCGCCCGCCGCGCAGGCTGCGCCGGATGGCGTCGGCCTGGACATCCAGGCGGGCGTCGAGGTCGCCGCCGGGGGGCAGAGGTTCCGTGTGGGCGTCGACGAGAGTCAGGTCCTCGTTGACGCGATGGAGCTGGACCATCTTGAGCGCACCGGTTCCCAGGTCCACTCCGATAGGCAGGTTTTGTCCGCGCACAATCCGCAAGGCCATCGAATAACTCCTGGCGGCGCATCGTACGGGTAGGCTTCTCAGGGTGCCCGAGGTTGGGCGGCGCCGCTTGCCTCCGATCTCTTGGGTCAAGATCGGCCGCAGGCAAGGCGCACTTGAATAGCCGCTGCTCGAAGTCAGCGGACCGGATGAAAACCCTGTGGGCAGCGGCCCCGCCCGACCACGGGCCAGCCGCTTTGCGCCCCGGCCTGGCGACCGGTTAGCCTTTTTCCGCAGGAATGCAGCCTTTCACCGGTAGCTTAAGTTACAGAAGTGCCGACGGCGAATTGTCCGTACATTCGATGGCGGGTCACGATTTACTGTGGCGGGATTCGGACGGTCACATCGCCGTGGACGACGGCTTTGCAGGCCAGGCGGTCGTTCGGTTTGGAGTCGCCCATGGCGTCGAGCTGGTCGAGTTCGGCCTCGTCGGGTTCGCTGAGGTTCTCCATGCCCTTCTCGACGAGCACGCGGCAGCTTCCGCAGACGCCCATGCCGCCGCAGATGTGCATGATCCCCACGCCGTGGCTCAGAGCGATGTCCAGCAGGCTGCCCGGATCGCCCGTGCGGGCGTAAGGGTAATGCTCCTCATCCACCTCGACGGTCGCTTCCATCGGCAGATATGTCACTTTGTACGTGGCCATGTCACCTCTCCCCGGACAGCAGGATCAGAGCTTGCCGTTCTTCTTCTTCCAGTCGTTGACGGCGTCGCGGACGGCTTCCTCGGTCATCACCGAACAATGCACCTTGGCTGGAGGCAGTTCGAGCTCCTGGGCAATGTGGGCGTTGGTGATTGCCAGGGCCTCTTCGACCGTCTTGCCCTTGAGCCACTCCGTCGCCAGCGAGCCCGACGCGATGGCCGCTCCGCAACCGAACGTCTTGAAACGGGTATCGACGATGCGGCCGTCGTCGCTGATGCGCAACTGCAGCTTCGTCACATCGCCGCACTGTGTGGCGGTGATGGTGGCTGTGCCCACGGACAAATCTGCTTCGTCCATGCTGCCGACGTTGCGCGGATGCTCAAAGTGGTCCAACATCTTTTCGCTGAAAAACATCGTGGGCTCCTGAAAAGAAAATCCGAATAAACAAAAGACAAATCCGAAACAAACAACAAACCGAAAATCCGAAACAAACAACAAACGGCTAAAAGCAAACAACAAAATCTCAACCCCCGCACCGTTTGTTTTTTGTCTTTCTTGTTTGTTTGATTCTTGTTTCGGATTTCGATTTTGTTGTTTCGAATTTACTTCTTAGTAGCGATTTCGTAAAGCGGGCTCATCTCTCGCAATTGCTGGACGGCCGTGACGACTTTGGCGATCACGTAGTCCACTTCGCCCTCGGTGGTGCTCTTGCCCAGGCTGAAGCGCAGCGAGCTGTGGGCCAGGTCGTCGCCGACGCCGATGCCTGCCAGCACGTGGCTGGGCTCGAGCGAGGCGCTGGTGCAGGCCGATCCGGTCGAGACGGCCACGTCGCGCATCTTGAGCATCAACGCCTCGCCCTCGACATACGCAAACGAGAGGTTCAGCGTGTTGGGCAGGCGCTGCGTCGGGTGGCCGTTGAGCGTCACGAAGTCTACCGCCGACATGATGCCCTTCTCCAGGCGGTCGCGCAGCGCTGCGATGCGCGCGGCGTCGGCGGTCATCTCTTCGGCCGCGATCTGGCAGGCCTTGCCGAACCCCACGATGCCCGGCACGTTGAGCGTTCCGCTGCGCATCCCGCGTTCGTGCCCGCCGCCGTGCATCTGGCAGGCCAGCTTCACCCGCGGGTTCCGCCGCCGCACATACAGGGCGCCGACGCCTTTGGGTCCGTACAGCTTATGGGCCGACATGCTCAGCAGGTCGATGCCCATCGCCTCGACGTCGAGGTGTACCTTGCCCACCGCCTGTGTGGCGTCGCTGTGGAACAGCACGCCCTTGGACTTGGCCAAGGCCCCGATCTGGGCCACCGGCGCCAGCGTCCCTATCTCGTTGTTGGCGGCCATGATCGAAATCAGGATCGTCCCGTCCGTCAGCGCGGCGGCGACCTGTTCTGCCGAGACCACGCCGAACTTGTCGGGCTTGAGAAAAGTGATCGTGTATCCGTGCTGGGCGAGGTACTTGCACGGGTCCAGCACCGCGTGGTGCTCGATGGCCGAGGTGATGATGTGCCTGCCCTTTTCGGCGTACATCTCCGCGACGCCCTTGATGGCCAGGTTGTTGGCCTCGGTGGCGCCGGAGGTGATGACCATGTCCTTGGCCTCGGCGGCGATGATCTTGCCGATCTGCTCGCGGGCGGTCTCGACGGCGGCCTCGGCCTTCCAACCGAAGCTGTGGCTGTGGCTGGCGGCGTTTCCGAATGCCTCGGTCAGGTACGGCATCATCGCATCGAGCACCCGGCTGTCCAGGGGCGTCGTGGCGTTGTGGTCCATGTAGATGGGTGTCTTGACATCCATGGTGCTCATTCTTATTGCCTCGCCCCCGAAGCCACCGGTGCGACAATCTCCGCCAGCGTCACCCGCTTAAGGAAGTCCTGCAGCCGCCGCTGCACCCGGTGAACCGGATCGTGTACCGGGCAGAGCAACTGGTTGGCCTCGCTGCAGGCCGCCAAGTCGCCGGTGACGTGCGAAATGCATGCCGCCTGGCGAACCGGGCCCTCAAGCTTCGTCGAGAACTCCTCCAGCGTCACCTCCGAGAGGTGCCTGGCCAAGCGGTATCCGCCATGAGCGCCGCGCACGGACTCGACATACCCGGCGGCCGCCAACCGCTTCATCACGTTCATCATCAGGGCCTGGGGGATGCCATAGCACTGGGCAATCTCACGGGCCGTGGCCAACTGCCCTTGGGGCAAGTGCGCCAAGTGCCCCATAGCTGTCAGCCCGTAGCCGGTCTTTTTTGTCAGACCCATCACCAGAGAAATCCTTAACTCGTCCACCCATATATAGCACCCAGTAGGTGCTATTTTCAAATGCAAAAAGAAAGGAACCCAAAAAAGATCCAATAAGCCGCTTGCGGCTTGGCGGGTATTACCAGCAAAACAGGCTCAGGACGTCTGAGTCACCGGCGCGAGCAGATCCGCCAGCGACGTGGAGGACAGTTTCTCCACCAGCACCTGCTGAATATTCGTCCAGACAGGTTTCATGCTGCATTCAGACTTGCACTTGGAGGGTTGCTGCTGGCAAAAGTTGACGGCGATGGGGCCTTCAATGACTTCGATAATCTGCCGGAGCGAGATCTCGGAAGGTTCCCGCGACAGGCGATACCCGCCATTCTTGCCCCGGATTGGCGTGACGATGTCTGCCTTGGCCAGCGAGGCGAAGATCTTGGTCAGATACTGTTTTGGAAGCTCTCGCTCCTGGCAGATGCACTCCAGGGTAATCGGCCCGTTGCCATGCTTCTGTGCCAGCATGACCATCCCCCTCAGTGCAAGCTCTGCCGCCATGGATAACTTCATTGTTAAGACCCCTTGTAACTAAATAGAGACTTCCCAAGTTCCCCACCCCGCGAACATGGTCCCAGTTCCGCCCGGCGTTGTCAAGCGGAACCGCACAAAATTTTCCTAACGACTTAATTTAGCACTACTTGACCGATATAACCCGACTCAGCGCGGGCAGGAAATAGTCCTGTACGACCCGCTGCCAGCTCATCTTCATCGCCAGATCGTAGCCAGAACTGATCCGGTCGGATACAGCCGCATCTTCACGGCACAACCCGTCAACCACCAGCGCCGCGATTCGCCGGGCCTCTGCCGATTCGATCTCGTCGCGCAGGGACACCGGTATCGTTAACATCTCTGAGACGCTTGTCGGGCCATTCTGTTTCAGGAAATTGGCGATTTTTATGGAAAATCCAAAATTGTCCCTTCCAGCGGCCGCCTGTGCGAATCCGACGCATCCGCAGATGTTCGAGGGAACGCACATGGCCCCGAAGCTCAGCGGTTCGAGTTGGCTGATCCCGAAGGGTTCGTAGACGCTCATCCCGAACTCGACGTCGGTCCCGCGGCGGATATCGGCGAAGCTCATGTCCTCGGGCATGCGGTCGCCGCACAGTTCCCGCGCCCAGCCCCACTGGTTGACATGCACCACCTTGACGGCCTGGTGCTCGCGGTTGAAGTGGAGGAACATCCCACCGAGCACTTCCTCGCCGTAGCACAGGTCGGGATAGCCTTCCTCGTGGACCACCGGCCAACCGTACACCCGCTCCATGTGGCGGATGTCCTGTCCGCGCCGCTGCCCGGCCAGCGTGCCGAGCATGAAGTACACCGCCGTCTCGCCGCGTTTGGCCAGCAGCGGTTCCATCTCGTGCAGCACCCCCAGGTCGCGCCAGATCCCCTTGCTCAGCACCGGGCGGGCGACGTGGCTGAAGATCCACGTCGGTTTCTCGCCCAGCAAATTGCCCGCGTACGTCTGCATCCGCTGCAGGCTTTGGCGCTTCTCTTCCAGCGTGATCCGGGCCGCCGGAATCCCGTTGTAGACCAGGTCGATCTCCTTGGCGGCAAAATGCCGGTCGAGGAACTGCAGCTCCTCGCGGATGTAGTCGCCCACGGCGAAGACGTTGTCGCAGTGCCGCGCCGCCTTCACCAGCGCGTGCTTGTAGTTCTCGAACACGCTGGGGAAGACTTCCTCCATCGTCCGCCCCTCTCGCCGGGCGGCCGACATCACGTTGTAGAACATCGTGTCGTGACCGGGCGTCTTCTCGACGATCGGACGCGCCGAGGCCACCTCGTGCGCATAGAACACCGTGCGATATCCCCGCGCCCGCGGATGCGCCGCCGCAGCCGCTGCCGCCGCCGACAACGCCGAGCCGGCTGAGGGATCCTGACCCGCGCTGGTCGAGGGCTCGCGAACGGTCGGAGAGGAATGCCCCATCATCGCCTTGAGCACCGTGGGCATGCCCATGTACTCGTGCGAAAGCAGCACCACCTGCTCGTCGACGCCGTCTGCCCCGATCACCTTGAGCGCCTCGAAGCCCGGTTCGGCCAGACGCACGTATTCCTCGTACTCCCACACCGACTCAAAGCGGTCGCTGGCAACGGCGAACATCTTATACAGGTCCGCCTTGAACAGGTTCAACCGCTCGCGGTTGGCGTGAAAAACGTCGACCAGCAGCACCTCGGCCTGGCACGTGTGACCGTTGACGTCCTCGCGCACGCCGCGCGTGCCGTAGATGATCCCCACGTCGTACGTGCGCTCAATGGGGCGGAACTTCTCGCTCCAGCCGTCGGCGTCGATCCCGTCGAGGCTGCTATAGATGATGCGACCTTCTTCGCCAAGACGCGCGTGGGCGGGTTGGTCCGTCGAGAACAGCGGGCCCAGCAGGATCGTGCGGCTGACCGCGTCGGCGTACGCCTGTGCCGTCATCAGCCCCGAGATCACCGTCCCGATGCCCCCGATCTTCTCCACCGCCTCGTGCGTCACGTGAACGACAATCATGCGAAATAATCCTTTCCGCTCCGCTGCTACCTTAAACTACTGACAGTACGCACTGTTCCTGTAGAATGGGCGCCTATGAATCTCATCGGCCAAGGACAACCCGACGCCGCACTTACCGGCGAACAAATCGAAACCATCGTCGCCCGCCTGGCCGACCGGATCGCCGCCGACGGCAAGCGGATCCTGGTGCTGATTCCCGATCAGACCCGCTCGTGTCCGCTGGGGCTGATCGTGCGGCTGCTTCACAAGCATATCGCCAACCGGGCGGATAAGCTGGATTTCCTCATCGCCCTGGGAACGCATCAACCGCTGGACGAGGCACGCATCGACTCGCTGCTGGGCATGGCCGGCGGACAGCGAGACCGCCTGCTCAGCGGCAGCAGCGTCTTCAACCACGACTGGAAGAACCCCGGGGCCCTCAAGACGATCGGGCGCCTGACCGCCGACCGCGTCGCCGAGATCACCGGCGGACGATTCTCGATGGACGTCGACGTCACCATCAACCGCCGGGTCTTCGACTACGACCTGGTGCTCGTCGCCGGGCCTGTCTTCCCGCACGAGGTCGCCGGATTCTCCGGCGGCGAAAAATATTTCTTCCCCGGAATCTGCGGGCAGGAACTGCTGGACTTCTTTCACTGGCTCGGGGCCGTCATCACCTGCCCGCGCGTCATCGGCGTCAAAGACACCCCCGTGCGCCGCACCCTCCAGGCCGCCGGCGAAATGCTCCCCGTGCCCACCGCCGCGCTGTCCATGGTCGTCGCCCCACTGTGTGACACGGGCAAGATGGGTGCCACGCACAACTCCGTTGTGCGTGTCCCTGATCTTCAAGGGCAGAGGTCAGGGAGCATGGGCGAGACGCCCATGCCACAACTGACCGGGCTGTTCGCCGGGTCGCTGCGCGATTCCTGGTCCGCCGCGGCGGACCTCTCGGCCAAGGTCCATATCCGCTACGTCCAGACGCCCTATCAGTCGGTGCTCGCGCGGGCGCCCGAAATGTACGACGACCTCTGGGTGGCCGCCAAGTGCATGTACAAGATGGAACCGGTGATGGCCGACGGCGGCGAGTTGATCATCTTCGCCCCGCACGTGAAGGAAATCTCCTACACGCACGGGCACATCATCCGCAAGATCGGCTACCACACGCTGGAATACTTCCTGGCCCAGTGGGACCGCTTCAAGGACTACCCCTGGGGCGTGCTGGCCCACTCGACCCACGTCAAAGGCATCGGCACGTATGACACAGCCGGGCACGAAAGCCCCCGCATTCGCGTGACCCTGGCCACCGGCATCGACGAGGCCACATGCAGAGCCGTCAATCTCGGATACCGCGACCCGGCCACAATCAACCCCGCCCACTGGCAGGACCGCCCCGGCCACCTCTACATTCCCAAGGCCGGCGAAACGCTCTACCGCCTGAAGAATCCCCCCGCCTGGCAGACGTTTTAGAAGCAGTGGTGAGTGGTGAGTGGGACAGTGGCGAGCGACCCGCACCGGGTGGCATGGCGACACGCGTTGTTGTTTCATGCGGGTCGCCATGGTTAGCGCTGCATTGCCCATGGCGACCCCGATACAGCCGGTGTCGCCATGCCACCCGTCATTACGAATCTTTGCCCCTTTCTTCTTCTCTGCGTTCTCTGCGACCTCCGCGGTGAGAGGTTTTTTTCGCAGTGGCGCGTTCGTGGCTCCTACAATAAAGAGTCTCATCTGACCTTACACGTTGACTTGTCATTCCCGGCGGCGACAATCGGGGGCGATGAGCGGCGGACCATCCAAACCTGTGATTGGAATTCTGGGCGGCGTCGGCGCCGGCAAGAGCACCGTCGCCGCGGCCTTGGGGCGCCTGGGGTGCCGCGTGATCGACGCCGACGCGATCGGACATCAGATGCTCGATGACCCGGCCGTGCGCGACGAGCTCGCTGCCGCCTTGGGCGAGGGCGTTGTGGATACCAAGGGAAACATCGACCGCCCCGCTGTGGCCAAGACGGTGTTCAACAATCCCGAGGCGCTGGCGGCCCTGAACGCCGTCATGCACCCGCGCATGCGGCTGCGGATTGAAGAGCTCCTGGCCGCCGCCGGTGCGGACGAGTGCGCCAAAGGCGTAGTGCTGGACGCGGCGATCATGGTCGAAGCCGGATGGAACGATCTGTGTACGGCGATGCTATTTGTCGAGTCCGACCCTCAGACTCGCAGCGCCCGGGCGCAGGCGTCCCGCGGGTGGGATCGCAAAATGTGGCAGCGGCGAGAAGATTCACAGATTTCGCTGGACAGGAAACGCTCGATGTGCCAATATAGTGTGTACAACTGCTCTGACGTGAGTGATCTGGAGCAGCAGGTCCGCGAGGTTTTCACGAGAATTACGCACGCCAAGGGACCTTCCTGATTCGCCCTGTGCTGAAGGCACGAACGCTTCCGCCTGTTGGTCGGTTGCAGATATTCGCTGATTCTGGGGCTGACGACGCCCCACCGAGGACGAACGAAGAACATACCGCCGCCGGCTGCCCAGCCGGACGAGGGGACCGAAATCCCGCCTGTTGCCGAGCATACCTGGGCTGAAATGCCGGCTGGAGCACACGACCGTGGAGAAGAAAGCCAAGAAACGCAAATACGTCCGCAAAGCCAAGGTGCAGGAAACCGACGCGCCGCCGGCAGAAGACGTCACCCCCGCCGCACCCGTCGTCGGCGACGTTGAAGACGACGCCGCCGCCAAGGCCGCCCAGGCCGTCGAGGACGCCGCCGAAGGCATCACGCCCCCGCCCGAACCCGAGCGCGAACCCGAACCCGACGAAGGCGAAGGGCTCGGACCCGTCGATCGACCCAAGCCCGCCGCGCCCGATGAACCGTATGAAGAACCTGCCGGCGCCGATAATCGCGACCAGCAGGACAAACGCAGCGAGCATCGCCGTCGCTACGAAGCCGAGCTCGAAGGCGACGCCAGCGACGTCGTCGTCGCCGCCGCCCGCGAGACCCACGCCAAGTACGAAAAGGTCAAACGCGGCAGCCTTCACATGACCGAGCTGCAGGCCATGGAACTGGCAGACCTGCACAAGATCGCCGAGGAAGAAGGCGTCAGCAAAACGCTGCCGCGCAACGAGCTGGTCTTCGAGATCATCAAGACGCGCGTGCAGAAGACCGGCCTCATGTACGGCGAAGGCGTGCTGGAAATCCTCCCCGACGGGTTCGGGTTCCTGCGCAGCCCCGAGTACAACTACCTGCCCAGCCCCGACGACATCTATGTTTCCCCCAGCCAGATCCGCCGCTTTAACCTTAAAGAAGGCTCGCTGGTGGCCGGGCAGATCCGCCCTCCCAAGGAATCGGAAAAGTACTTCGCCCTGCTGCGCGTCGAAGCCATTAACTTCGGCAGCCCCGAAGATTCCGCCAAGCGCGGCGAGTTCGAAGAACTCACCCCCACGCACCCCGACCGCAGAATCTTCCTGGAGACCACGGCCGACGACTACTCGATGCGCGTGGTCAACCTGATTACGCCGGTAGGCTTCGGCCAGCGCATGCTGATCGTCGCCCCGCCGCGCACCGGAAAGACGATGCTGCTGCAGAAGATGGCCAACGCCATCGTCAAGAACCACCCCGATGCGCACGTGATCATCCTGCTGATCGACGAACGTCCGGAAGAAGTGACCTGGATGCAGCGCGGCTGCCCCGGCGCCGAGGTTGTCTCCTCGACCTTCGACGAAGGCTACGCCCGCCACCTGCAGATCGCTGAGATGATCCTGGCCAAGGCCAAGCGCATGGTCGAGTTCGGCAAGGACGTCGTGGTGCTGATGGATTCCATCACCCGCCTCGCCCGGGCGTACAACGCCGTCGCCCCCGGCAGCGGCCGCATCATGACCGGCGGCGTCGGCATCGACGCCCTGCAGAAACCCAAGCGGTTCTTCGGATCGGCCCGCGCGATCGAAAATGGCGGCTCGCTGACCGTGATCGCCACGGCCCTGATCGACACCGGAAGCCGCATGGACGAAGTCATCTTCGAAGAGTTCAAAGGCTCGGGCAACAGCGAGCTGTACCTCGACCGCAGACTCGTCGACCGACGCGTGTGGCCGGCAGTGGACATCTCCCGCTCCGGCAGCCGCAAGGAAGAACTCCTGCTCGACCCGGCCGAGGCGAGACTCGTCGGAGGCCTGCGAAAGGTCTTGGCCGACATGCAACCGACCGAGGCAATGGAACTGCTCCTGAGCAAACTCAAGAAGACGCACTCCAATGCAGAGTTCCTGATGTCGATGAATTTCTGACAACAGGAAACAGTAAACGGTAACCAGTAATCGGTAACCGGTAATCAGTGATTGGTATGTAATCGCAATCAAGCTCCGGGGAGCACCCGTTCCCCGGAGCTTTTTTGCGCGCCCATCGTTAGCCCGAAAACTGCATGAACCGCAGAGACCGCAAAGTACGCAGAGAAGAAATTGGCTCAAAACAAGACCATCTAACGTCGCGAGCGGCGATAATCTGAAAAACAGATTGTCCATGAGACCCACTCCGCAAAATTTCTGTAAGCCTTTTGATTCAAGACACCTCTGCGGTCTCAGCGATCTCCGCGGTGAAATATCCGGGTTAGCGGGGGGGGCTTGCCCCGCGCGTTTTGGGAGCGGACCTTATCGACCGTGGGGCACGCCAGCGGTTCATTCTGCCCCCCGGCCGCTTGCTCTTCCTTGTACTTTGTTGTACTTTTCACAGCACTTTGCGGGGAACCGCATCGGACCGCCGCCCTATGGCGCAGGAAATCAGCAGATCCATGAGCGTAACATCCCATAGCTAAAGGATTTATAGATAGGCCGGTATCAATTTTTGAAGTAACTTCTTTGACAACAATATGTTACATTAATACCCCCCTCCGGCGAGCTACTATAAGGAGACAGCCGTGAATCAGATCATCGCCTGCATGGTGACCATTCTTCTGCCCTTCCAGTTGGCTTTCGGGCAAGGGGCTGCGGCCAGCGCACCGCGCCCTGGCGGTCAGGCCGCCAGCCGGCCCACGACCAGACCTGCCGATGCCAAGGGGCCCATCGCCGTCGGGAATTACCTCAGGCCTGTTCGCGTGGCCTGTGTCGGCGACAGCATCACGGCGCGCACCGGCTTGCAGGACGGGACGCCCTACCCGCAGCAGTTGGGCAAGATGCTCGGGGGCAAGTGGCAGGTCGGCAACTTCGGCGTCAGCGGCGCAACGCTGCTCAACCACGGCGACTTCCCGTACCAGAAACAGCAGGCCTTCAAGTCCGTTCTCGCCTGGGAGCCCGACGTCGTGATCATCATGCTCGGCACCAACGACACCCAGGGGCAGAACTGGAAGTTCAAGGGCGAGTTCGCCGACGACTACAAGGACCTCATCAAGAAGTTCGCCGCCCTGGCGAGCAAGCCGCGAATCTTCATCTGTACGCCGCCGCCCACGCGAAAAGGGGGCAACTACGGCATCCGGGAGGAAGGCGTGGTGGAGCAAATCCCGATCATCAACCGCGTCGCCGCCGAGATGAACGTCGGCCTCATCGACATGTACGGCGCCCTCAAGGATCACCGCCGCCTGATCCCGGACAAGGTCCACCCCAGTACCGCCGGATCGCGCTTCATGGCCAAGGCCGCCTACCAGACCCTGACCGGAAGAGATTTCGAAGACCCCCCGCCCGCGTCGCGCCCAAAGTAGCACAGGTTGCACCGTCCGCCGAGACTCCCAGCCGCCCCTTGACGACGCACAACTCCGTTGTGCGTGTCCCAGAATGCTCAAAGCCGCAGAGCATGGGCGGGACGCCCATGCGACTCGCGGGCAAGATGCCCGTGCTACTGGGCGAGCTTGACCTCGATGCCGCACAGGAGCGGCTTTTCGCTGCCCTTGGCGGTCAGGTCGATCGTCAGGTCGTCTTTGACGTCGATGTTCTCGAAGGTCAGCACCAGCGGGCGGTCGGGGCCTGCGGCGGCGGGGTCGACGCCCTCCTTCACGCTGTTGCCCTGGAGTTTGATGTCGAAGACGCGCTTGCCGGCGGCGTCGCCGGGCCAGGCGGCAAAGTGCAGCGTGACGGTGTACTTGCCCGGTCCGTCGGCGGCCTTGCGCAGGGGGAGCGTCAGTTGCTTGATGCCCACGGCGGCCGAGGCGTAGACCCACGGCGCGGGGGCGTCTTTAACGCCATTCCAGATGGAGTTGCGGCGGTCGTACTTCTCGTCGCCGTCGAAGGCGGTCTTGTAGGGCAGTTCGACCGAGCCGCCGTACTTGTTGCGCGGAAAGGCCAGCCAGAGCTGCCCGCCGGCGTCGCGGCGGTCGCCGGGGCCGGCGATATTCAGCGCCAGCGTGCGCACGGGCGTCAGGTCGCCTGAGAACGAGTAGTCGCCGTAGACGCGGTCTTCGTCGTCATGCACCAGCGCCACGCTGCACGAGATCGGCAGCCCGCAGCGACAGCCGGTGTCGCCGGCCGGCCACAGCGCCATGCCCTCAGCGGCGATGAAGCTCATCCAGCAGTTGGGGCGGTTGCTGGGGAACAGGCTCACGCCCGTGTCCCGCGTGGTGTCGTAGTACCCAAAGCCCTCGCAGCGGAAGAACAGCGTCTCGGCCGAGGCGTTGAAGGGGCCGCAGTGCTTGTACGGCCGCACGAACCGCCAGGGCACGGTCTGGCCCGTCAGGGGGTTGGGAATAGTCTTCTTCTCGCCGGTGGCCAGGTTGTACGCCCAGGGCTCGGCGAAGATCGTGTCGCCGGCGATGACCGCGCGGCTGCGGTAGGACAGGTCCTTGAGCCAGACCAGGTCACCCGTGGCGGCCTTGCGCACCGACATGCCGCGCCCGGCGCCTTCGTTGACGTTGTACCCGGTGAAGGCTTTCCAGCCGCCCTGGTCGGACATCTGCAGCAGCAGACCCTTGGTCAGCACCAGCGTGACGCGATGGCCGCCGGTGAAGGAGCAGTCGGCGGGCTTTTGCCACTTGAGCCCCTCGCGCAGATCGAAGCCCAGCAGCAGTTGAACCGTCGCGTTGACGGGCTTGCCCTTCTTGTCGACCTGCTTGCCGCCGCCGGGGAACTTGTCGGTGAAGGGCTTGCTCTCGGCGACGGCCGCGGCGACCTGGCCGTCGGGGACGTTGGGGTCGAGGCAGTAGACCATGGCCTTGCCGCCGGTGTCGCCGGCCGTTCCGGCGACGACGGAGTTATGGCTGAACCACGGCGACTGGTGCTGCCAGAGGATCTTTCCGGTCTTGGCGTCCATGGCGAACAGCAGGTCGCTGCAAAGCCAGTACGCGACCTCTTCGCCGCGCGACTTGGGCCACTTGGCCATATCAAGTTTTCCCAGCGTGCGCGAACCGACCAGCACGCCGTCGACCAGCGCCACATAGCCCCACATCTTGGCCTTGCCGTCGGCCGACGGCGGCACTTTGTACTCGCCCAGCAGTTTGCCCGTCGCCGGGTCGAGCCGGCGGCAGGTGTCGTCTACGGCGATGAAGTAGCCTTCCGGCCCGACCGCCACGTTGCTGGGCACGTCGGCGATGTGCGCCCGCGTGGCGTTCTTGAGCGGGAAACTCCAAAGCTCGACTCCCGTGTACGCGTCGTAGGCGGTGACCGAGCTGTACGAGCAGACGAACATGCGCCCGTCAAGGGCCAGCGGCGAGGCGCCCCAGTAATGGCGGTCGACGAAGTCGGCCGGACCCGGGTCGCCGAACCACTGCACGCGGAACGGCGCCCGCACTTCCTTATCCATGCTCGATGCC
The DNA here is from genome assembly GCA_039680605.1 of Planctomycetaceae bacterium. Classification (NCBI taxonomy): domain Bacteria; kingdom Pseudomonadati; phylum Planctomycetota; class Planctomycetia; order Planctomycetales; family Planctomycetaceae; species Planctomycetaceae bacterium. Next base: position 190,992 of record JBDKTA010000022.1, read on the forward strand.
GTATTGCCCGGCACAGCGTACTGGTGCGTCCACGGGCGGGCGTCTTTCAGCGGCGGGCGGATGCAGACGATGCTGCCGGCGTCGGTTTTCGCCTGGGCCAGTTCGTCCGCAGGCACAAAATCTTTCGCCGCCTGAGGCAGCACGACCGTCCCACGCACCGGCTGGGTCATGCGATAGAGCTCCTTCCACGTGCCGGGGCACTTGCCGGTCAGTACGGCCGTCTCGGAGACCACCAGCGCCGCGAAGTACTTCGTGTACGGCACGCGGTCGAGGGGCCACTGCTGCACGATCACTCGCCCGCCATACAGGCCGGCCGAGTCGATCAGCTTCTGGGCGGCGGCGACTTTGGCGGCGTCATCCGAGACGGCTACCACCATCAGGTCGCTCTTGCGGGCGATCTCCAGGGCCATCTCGCCGGTCTCGACACCATAGACCAGCGCAAAGCCCTTGCGGATCTCGGGCGCGAGTTTGAGGGCCGCGTCGGCGGCGGCCTGCATCGTATCGCTGATCTTCACGTTGGGGTCTGCGGCGGGGCGCACTTCGCCGCCGGCGGCAGCGCCGCCGGCAAAGCAGTAGATCTTGCCCGTGTCGGTCGAGACGATCAGCCGCCCGTTGGCGACGGTCAGGCTCAGCGCCGAGCCGTCCACCTTGGCGGTCCAGGTTTCTTTGCCGCTATCGGCGTCAAGGGCGGCCACTTTGCCCGGCGCTCCGACGAAGAGCGTCTTGCCCGCCAGGATGATGCACTCGGGCGCCTCCATCGCGGCCGACCAGAGTTCCTTGCCATTCTCAGCCGGGGCGGCAGCCGCGCCACCCTTGCCGCGGCGGGCCTCCTTTTCATTGACCGGCGGACCGTCGCTCGGCGGCGGCGTGAAGCGGATGGCCTTGACGGCCTTGGAGACGCCCTCGCCGTGGGGCAGGCCGCAGGAATAGACCCGCCCGGAGTCCGCGACGAGTTGCCCGCCGGGGAAGCTGCCGGCGCACTCGGTGTTGCCGCCTTCGCTCTTGAGGTTGGTTGTGTTGATGCGAAAGGCCCGCGCGCCCTCCCATCCGGTGTACAGCCATGCGTCGTCCAGCGCGGCGAACGTCCCGCCGCCGTAGTAGATCGAAAGCCGCAGCAGCGGGCCTTTGCCCGTCGCGCGGTCGTAGATGAACGGGCACAGGCGGCTGTTGGGCACGACGAGCTGGTTCTTGTTGGCCAGCAGGTACCCCTGCGGGCAGACCTGCAGCAGGCGCTGCTCGCCGGTGCTGTCATTCTTCCAGATCAGCTTGCCGGTCTTGGCGTCGACGGCGTAGAGGAACACCCCTTCGCTGGGGAAAATGCCCGCCGTGAAGTACGCGATGCCCGAGTCGACCATCACGCTGCTGCGAACCGGCCAGAGCGAGACCATCTTGCCCAGGCCGATCACGCGGCGGTCTTCCGGGGCGGCGCGGAACTTCCAGACTTCCTTGCCGTCGGCGGCGGAGAGGCAATAGATCCATCCGTCGTCGCTGCCGACGTAGACGTTGCCGGCGTCGACGGTCGGGGCCAGGCGCACGGGCCCGCCGGTGGGGTACGCCCACTTGACCTTGGCGGTGGCGGCGTCGAGGCAGTAGACCTTGCCGTCGCCGACGGAGCCGAAGTAGATGCTGTCGCCGACGGCGACCGTGCTGTCGGCGCGGTCGAAGTCGATGCGTCGTTTCTCGACGCCGCCTTCCCAGTTGGTGTGCAGCGGGTAGCCCGGCCCGAACGCCGGGTGCGGCTGGAACGGCGGGACGAATACCCACGCCTGCGTCAGCGGCAGCGACAGCGACTCGTCGGTGACGCCGCTGCGGGCGATGTCTTTGCGGAACGTGGGCCAGTCCGCCGCGGCGGCGGGGTCAGCCGCCAGCACCAGCACCGGCACGGCCATGAGAACGGCTGCAAGGACATATCTGTAAGCACGCATGAGCAAGTCTCCATTTCGCGGAAAAACGGACCGGCTCCAATTATGGCAGAGCCGGCGAACAGGTCCAAAAGTTTTCGAGAGTTTCTCGAAGCGCGCCCGGGCCTGTTTGAACAAACCGCAAAGGCTTGCTTTGCCCCTTGCTCAGGCTATGCGCCATCGCGAGAATAGTTGTCAAGGCTCCCCGGCACATTGGGGGCTTCCGCGGCTGCTGCGAGGGCGGCGGCAGGCAGTCCAAATGAAACTGGATAAAGGTCCGATCATGAGCGTGCTCGCAGGCATCGTCACCCTATTGGCTGCAGTCCTGGCCGGCGCGCCGCTGGCCGGGCAGGAAAAGCATTCCGTGGAAAAGGCCTCGTTGGACCGCGTCGCCGGGGCGATCAAGCAAGCCGGCAAGACTCATCCCTTTCTCTTTGCGGACGAGGCCGCCTTCGCCGCTCTCAAGCAGCGCTGCCGGAGCGAGACATTCGCCCGCATGGCGAGGAACCGTCTGCTCGCGGACGCTGAGGCAATCCTGCCCCTGCCGCCCAGCATGCGGAAAATGGAGGGGCGGCGGCTCCTGGGCGTTTCGCGCCAGGTGCTTGGCCGCGTCTCGACACTGGCCATGGCCTACCGCCTGACCGGCAAGGCCGCACACCTGGAACGCTGCGCCGCCGAGATGCGCGCCGCCGCAGGCTTTACCGACTGGAACCCCTCGCACTTTCTGGACGTGGCCGAGATGACGCTGGCCCTGGCGGTCGGCTACGACTGGCTTTACCACGACCTGGACGCCGCGACGCGTCAGGCCGTCGCCGAGGCGATTCTGGACAAGGGTCTGCGCCCGTCGCTCAAGAGCGGCGGGTGGGTCGGCGCGACCAACAACTGGGGACAGGTCTGCCACGCCGGGATGATCGCCGGCGCGTTGGCGCTGATGGACCGGCAGGAACCGCTGGCGGCGCAGATCGTCCACCGCGCGATCGCGAATCTGCCCCGATCGATGCACGTCTTCGCGCCCAACGGTTGTTATCCGGAAGGGCCGGGCTACTGGTCGTACGGGACCGACTTCAACGTGCTGGCCATCGCGATGCTCGATAGCGTGCTCAAGAGCGACTTCGCTCTGGCGGACCTGCCGGGTTTTGCGGCCACGGCCGACTACATGGACCTGGTCACCGGTCCCTCGGGCATGACGTTCAACTACGCCGACGGCGGCGCGGGGCGCGGCACCGACTTGGCCACATGGTGGCTGGCGCGGCGGTTCAAGCGGCCGGACATCCTGGCGTACTTCGAGAAGGACGCCTTCGTGAAGCACTGCACGTCGCGCCCGGGAAAGGGCGGCAACCGGCTCTTTGCCTTTACGCTGCTGTGGGTGCAGGACGTGCCTGACGGCCAGGCGCCCAAGGCGCCGCTATGCTGGTCGTCGCAGGGGACCGTGTCTGTCACCATTCAGCGAAGCTCGTGGGACAACGAGCGAGCGATCTTCGTGGGCCTCAAGGCCGGCTCGCCCTCGGCCAATCACGGCCACATGGATGGCGGCTCGTTCGTGCTCGACGCCGACGGCGTGCGATGGGCGCATGACCTGGGGGCCGAGAACTACCACCGCATCGAGTCGCGCAAGATGAGTCTTTGGAGCTCGGCCCAGAACTCCGACCGCTGGAAGATCTTCCGCCTGAACAGCCTCAGCCACAACACGCTGACGATCGACGGGCAGCTCCAGCAGGCCAAGGGCAGCGCCAAGGTCGTGTCGTTCCGCGCGGCCCCGCCCTCGCGGGCCGTGCTGGACCTGACCAGCCTGTACCCGCAGGCTTCGCAGATCATCCGCAGCGGCGAGCTGCTCGAAAGCGGCCAATACCGCATGACCGACACGATCAAAGGCCTCAAGGCCGGTACGCGCGTGCGCTGGGCGATGGCCACCAAGGCCAAGCCCGACGAGCTGGGCAAGAGCTCGCTCGTCCTGCGCCAGGGCGGCAAACAATTGCTCCTGACTGCCCTGCACGACAAGGCCGCCAAGTGGAAGACCTACGAGGCCGCCAAACCCGCCAACGAGTGGGACTCGCCCAACCCGGGCGTCGTGATGGTGGGCTTGGAAGCCCTCGCCCCGGCCTCGGGCGAGGTAACCTTGCAGGTCCTCTTTACCCCCGGCAGCGCGACTGCCGCCGCAGAGGATTCGCCATGAGAAGATGCGTGCTTGCAGCGGCGGCCGTGCTGGCCGCGGCGCAGGGTCTGGCTGCCCAGGAGCCCCTGACGCCTCAGGCGGTGCTGGCGGTGATGAAGCGATCGGCCGACTGGCAGTTGGCCCATTCGCCAAAACACTCCCCGACCGACTGGACGCACGGGGCGTACTACGCCGGGATGATCGCCTTGGCGGGCGTGGCCGATACGCCCAAATATCACGACGCGATGATGCAGATCGGCCGCCGCGGCGGATGGAAGTTGGGGCGGCGGGCGTACCACGCCGACGACCACTGCGTCGGCGCCGCCTGGTGCGAGTTGTACCTGCGGCACAAGGACGCGGCGATGGTCGCTCCGCTGCTCGAGCGGCTTGATGCGATCCTGGCCAAGCCCTCGGCCGCCAAGCTTGACTTCAAGAGCCCCGGCAACCAGGATCGCTGGTCGTGGTGCGACGCGTTGTTCATGGCCCCGCCCGTCTGGGCGGCTGCGAGCAAGGCCACCGGCAACGCGAAGTATCTTGAGTTCATGGACAAGGAGTGGTGGGCGACGACGGAGTTTCTCTACGACAAGGCCGAGCACCTGTATTTCCGCGACAGCACGTATTTCAAGCGGCGCGAGAGCAATGGGCGCAAGATCTTCTGGGGCCGCGGCAACGGCTGGGCCATCGCCGGTCTGGCGAGGGTGCTCCAGCAGCTTCCGGCTGACTACGCCGGCCGACCGCGGTACGAGGTGCTCTTCAAGGAGATGGCCGCCAAGGTGCTGTCGCTTCAGCAGGGCGACGGGCTCTGGCGGGCGAGCCTGCTGGACCCGGCGGGCTACCCGCTCAAAGAGACCAGCGGCTCAGGGTTCTTCTGCTTCGCCCTGGTCTGGGGCATCAACAACGGCCTGCTCGACCGCGCGACATACGAACCGGCCGTGCGCAAGGCCTGGGCCGCCCTGGCCGGCTGCGTCGACGCCGAGGGCAAGCTCACGCACGTCCAGCCCATCGGCGCCGACCCCAAGAAGTTCGACCCCGCCTCGACGGAGGTCTACGGTGTCGGGGCGCTGCTGCTGGCAGGCAGCGAGATGTACCACCTGCTCGGCGGCGCAACCCCCGCTTCGCAGCCGGCGACGGCGACGGCAAATGAGGGTGCCATGGCGGCCGTTTCTCAGCCGCCATGTACCCACGATGCCTCGCTGGACGTGGCGGAAGTCTGCTCGGAGTTCCCCGTGCGGTTCTGCCTGCTGACGCACGGGCGGCGGCAGTACGTCGCCTATTACGACGCCCAGCGCCGCATGACGGTGGCCGCCCGCGACCTGGACAGCCGCACCTGGCGGTACCAAGTGCTGCCCCAGAAAGTCGGGTGGGACAGTCACAACTACATCACGATGACCGTCGATGATGACGGCCAGATTCACCTGGCCGGCAACATGCATTGCGTGCCCCTGATCTACTTCCGCACGAGCAAACCCGGCGACATCGCCACGTTCAAGCAGGTGCCGGAGATGACCGGCAAGAACGAGAGCCGCTGCACGTATCCGCGGTTCATGCGCGGGCCCGACGGGCAACTGATCTTCCATTACCGCGACGGTGGCAGCGGCAACGGCAACGAAATCTACAACGTCTACGACTGCGCGAAGAAGCGGTGGAAACGGATGCTCGACACGCCGCTGCTGGACGGGCGGGGTAAAATGAACGCCTACTCGGGCCTGACCCGCGGGCCCGACGGGCTGTTCCATCTCTGGTGGGTCTGGCGCGACAGCCCCGACTGCGCGACCAACCACGACCCCTCCTATGCCCGCAGCCGCGACCTGATTCACTGGGAAACCGCCGACGGCAAGGCGCTCACGCTGCCGATCACCCTCGCCGCCAAAGGCACTGTGATCGACCCGATCCCTGTCAAAGGCGGCATCATTAATGGGGGGCTGAGCCTCGGGTTCGACAGCGAGAAGCGGCCGGTGGCGGCGTACCACAAGTTCGACGCCGACGGTAAGACGCAGGCGTATGTCGCGCGGTTCGAGGAGGGGCGATGGCGGCCGCGGCAGGTTTCGGCCTGGGAGCACCGCTGGCAGTTCAGCGGCGGCGGGAGCATTGGGGCGAAAATCCGCTTGGGAGGCCCGAGGCCACTCGGCGAAGGCAAGCTGGGCCTGTCGTATTCGCACTGGAAACACGGCAGCGGCGTGCTGGTGATCGACGAGCAAACGCTCAAGCCGCTGGGTGTGCAGAAGGATGCCGCGAGCCGGCCCTCATATCCAGCCCAGTGGGCCAAGCCGCAGTCGACGTTCCCCGACATGACGGTGCAGTGGTTCGGCGACATCGGCCACGCACTCGGCGGCCGCTACGTCCTGCGATGGGAAACCTTGCCGCCCAACCGCGACCGCCCGCGCAGCGGCCCGCTGCCCAAGCCGACCATGCTGCGGGTGCTCAAGCTATAGCAGGCGTGGCGGGTCAGTGCGCCATTCGGAAGATGTGTACGCCGCGGGCGTCGGTGATCAGCAGGTCCTTGTCCCAGAACCACGCCTGAATCGCCTGCGTGGGGGGACCGCTACAGCCGTACGAGTTTCGCGGCGCAGGCCGCCGCGGCCATGCTGCTGCAGGATGGGGCCAATTGCGATGCCCTGGACGTCGAGCAGCGCCCCCTGACGGAGGCCATTGCCGCGGAATCATTGCCGCTGACTGGATGAATGAGCACGTGCTCTGCACACCTGCGACCTGGATTTGTCGCCAACCTTCTCATACATGACGGCGAGTGCATCAAGGTTATATACAAGGCGCCGATCGTCGGGGCTCCATGCTTTCTCCCGGATAGCCAACGCCCGTTGATACGTTGCCGCAGCCGCCGCAAACTGGTTTTGCCCACGGTAGAGTTCCGCCAGCATGATCAGGCTTCTTGCGACCTCCGGATTTTCAGGGCCCAATGTTTTCTCACGCGAGGTCAAGGATTTCTGGTAGAGCGTTTCGGCTTTGTCGCAGTCGCCTATATTGCGGCAAATCGAACCAAGCCTGTCCTGGCTGTAGAGCGTGTCGGGGTGGTCGGGGCCAAAGGTCTTCTCCCGGATCGCCACGGCTCGCTCGCAGAATGACTTCGACTGGGCATACTGGCTCCTGGAGTCCGAGAGCATCGCCAGGGACACAAGGGAGTCCGCCACATCAGGGTGGCTGGCACCCAGGGCTTTCTCCCGAATCGCCAGGGACCGCCTCAAGAGTGGCTCGGCCATATCATATTGCGCTTGGACGTAATAGAGTGTGGCAAGGTTCTTTAGCGACGTCGCCACGTCGGGGTGATCGCCTCCCAGGGCCCTTTCGCGGATCGCCAGCGCCCGCTTGTAGAGCGGTTCGGCCGTATCGTACTTGCCATCGTCGCGATAGAGATCGGCAAGACTGATGAGAGACCGCGCCACATCCGGGTGTCCGGTGCCCAGCGACTTTTCCCTGATCGACAGTGCCTGCTGGTAGAGCGGTAGGGCTTGAGCATACTTTCGCTGCTGATAGAAAGCGTCGGCCTGCACGTCGAGTTGGGATAGCTGCTGTGCCTGCTGGTCTGTACACGATGCCGCCATCGCCAAGGCAATCACGGCTGATGCCACCCAGTATTTCATCGCTGAAACCTCCCCATCCGGATCCGCCGGCAGCGCACGGTTTTGTGACCATTGACCACCCGCCGAGGCTTGGGTGCAGCAGGACCAGGCCGCCGGCGGCGTGGGCAGGCTCCAAACAGAAGTCACCGGGGGCATTATCGCCTGCGCCGCGGCCAAATCAAGCTGTTCACAATTCCCTGGGCCGATTCCAATCTCTTCTCCCCCTCCGCGTTTTCATCCTCTTAATCTGCTTTTCTTAATCCCCTCAATCCCGCACTCCCCGTCCCCGTCCCCGCCCCCGTCCCCGACGCTGGCGCCGTAAAGGAATTTGCCATTGCCCGGCGGTTTCGGCTATGATGCCCGCTTCGCTGGCAATCGCGGGCAGGCGACTTACTAAGCGAGTGATACGATGAAGAAAGAGATTATCCAGGCGATTGCAGAGTCCACCACTGTCGGCGGCGGGATCGATTACACGTGCAAGGCCGTCAAGGAAGTCTACGGCGAGCACGTCTTCAATGAGCGCGTCCAGCGCGAGCGCCTGCCCCAGCAGGTCTTCAAGACGCTCCAGAAGACCATCGGCGCCGGACAGGAGCTCGACAGAGCCATCGCCGACGCCGTCGCCGTGGCCATGAAAGACTGGGCCATCGAACACGGCGCCACGCACTTCTGCCACTGGTTCCAGCCGATGACCGGACAGACCGCCGAGAAGCATGACAGCTTCATCTCCCCCACAGCCGAAGGCGGCGCTCTGGCGGAGTTCAGCGGCAAGGAACTCGTCCGCGGCGAACCCGACGCCAGCAGCTTCCCCTCCGGCGGACTGCGGGCGACCTTCGAGGCCCGCGGCTACACCGCCTGGGACCCCAGCAGCCCCGCGTTCATCCTCGACAACCCCAACGGCGCCACGCTGGTCATCCCCACCATGTTCGTCAGTTGGACCGGCGAAGCCCTGGACAAGAAGACCCCCCTGCTGCGATCGATGGAAGCCCTCAACAAGCAGGCCCTGCGCCTGCTGAGGCTCTTCGGAAACACCAAGAGCAAACGCGTCTACACCACCGTCGGCGCCGAGCAGGAATACTTCCTCATCGACAAGCGATTCTACTTCGCCCGACCGGACCTCGTCAGCACCGGCCGAACCCTCTTCGGCGCCCGCCCGCCCAAGGGGCAGGAGCTTGAGGACCAGTACTTCGGCGCCATCGCCGAGCGCGTGCTGGCGATCATGGCCGAGATGGAATACGAGCTCATGCGCCTGGGCGTGCCGATCAAGACCCGCCACAACGAAGTGGCCCCGGCACAGTACGAGATCGCCCCGATCTTCGAGCAGGCCAACCTCGCCACCGACCACCAGATGCTCGTGATGGAGACGCTCAAGAAGGTCGCCGCCCGCTACGGCATGGCCTGCCTGCTGCACGAGAAACCCTTCGCCGGGATCAACGGCAGCGGCAAGCACAACAACTGGTCAATGTCCACCGACGACGGCGAGAACCTCCTCAACCCCGGCGACACCCCGCACGCCAACGCGCAGTTCCTGGTGTTCTGTGCGGCCGTCATCCGCGCCGTGTACCGACACGGCGGGCTGCTGCGCATGAGCGTGGCCGGCGCCAGCAACGACCATCGCCTCGGCGCCAACGAGGCCCCGCCGGCGATCATCAGCGTCTTCCTGGGCGAGCAGCTCACCGACGTGTACCACCAGCTTGAGGACGGCTCGGCCAAGAGCTCCAAGAACGGCGGCAACATCGAGATCGGCGTGAGCATGCTGCCCAAGCTGCCCCGCGACGCCGGCGACCGCAACCGCACCAGCCCGTTCGCCTTCACCGGCAACAAGTTCGAGTTCCGCGCCGTCGGATCGAGCCAGTCCGTCGCCGGACCCAACACGGTGCTCAACACCATCGTCGCCGAGTCGCTGGATTATGTCTGCGGCATGCTGGAAGAGGCGACCAAGGGCAGCGACTTCAACGCCGCCGTCCAGAAGGTGCTCCCGCAGCTCGTCCGCGAGTTCAAGCCCGTGCTGTTCGAGGGCGACAACTACAGCGCGGCCTGGCACACCGAGGCCGAGAAACGCGGCCTGCCCAACCTGCGAAACACCGTCGACGCCCTGGCCCTGATCACCGGCAAGACCTGCGTCGAGCTCTTCGGAAAGTACCACGTGTACTCCGCCCGCGAGCTGCACAGCCGCCAGGAAATCCTCCTCGAACGCTACATCAAGGACATCAACATCGAGGCCCTGATGGCTTCGCAGATCGCCCACACGATGATCCTGCCGGCCTGCCTGCGTTACCAGGGCGAAGTCGCCGCCGCGATGCAGTCGGCCGCCGCCTGCGGCGCCCAGTGCCCCGAGCAGAAGAAGATGCTCACCACGCTGATGGAAGCCATCGCCACCTTGACCAAGACCGCCGCCACGCTCGACGACGTCATCGCCAAGCAGCCCCACGCCGCCGCCATGGAACATGCCACCTATCAACGCGACGTGATGATCCCGGCAATGGCCGCCGTCCGAGAGGCCGCCGACAAACTCGAACTGATGGTCAGCGACGACCAGTGGCCCCTGCCCAAGTACCGAGACATGCTGTTCATCCGGTAGGCAGGAACAGGCCGAAGTTCGAAATGCGAAGTTCGAAGTGGTCGTCCCCTCGGGGGCGACCACTTCTGCTATTGCGGGAGACCTTGACGGGTGCCACGCACAACTCCCGTTGTGCGTGCATGCGCCCGACGGGCCGCTAGGAATCTAGCCGGGGGCGAAGCCCCCGGAACCGTCCCCTATCTTGTACCCGCCCCAACCGGTCGGGCAGGTTGTTGCGGCGGCAAAAACCTTTCGCCCCTCCGGCGCTCTGACCGACGGGGGGCTGCGCGGCGAAAAACATGCCGCTCCGCCCCCAACTAGATTCCGTTGCCCCTTCGGGGCAAGGACACGCACAACGGAGTTGTGCGTGGCACCCATCCCTTCCATTCATCCATCCATCCATTCATCCATCCATCCACCTTTCCATCATTCCAACATTCCGAGCGTCACCCTTTAATCACGCCCATCGGGCGCAGGCGCGCGACCTTGTGGCTGATTCCCGCCGCCGCGACGCAGTTGACCACGTCGTCCACGTCCTTGTACGCGGCGGGCTGTTCCTCGGCCAGGCCTTCGCGGCTGCGGGACTTGGCGATCACGCCCATGGCGGCCAGTTCCTTGTCGATGCGCCGCCCGGCGGACTTGCGGATGGCCTCGCCGCGGCTGAGCACGCGCCCCGCGCCGTGGCAGGTGCTGCCGAAAGTTTGCTCCATCGCCGCGGCAGTGCCCAGCAGGACGTGGGAGGCCCGCCCCATGTCGCCGGGGATCAGCACCGGCTGGCCCAGGTGGCGGTACCGGTCCGGCAGGTCGGGGCTGCCTGGCCCGAACGCCCGCGTGGCCCCCTTGCGGTGTACGCACAGGCGCCGCACCTTGCCGCCGACCTCGTAGCTTTCGACCTTGGCGATATTGTGCGCCACGTCGTACACCTGAGCCATGCCAAGCTGCGCCGCACTCTTGCCGAAGAAATGCGAGAACGCCTTGCGGATCTGCTCGGCCAGCAACTGCCGGTTGCACCAGGCGAAGTTTGCCGCCGCCCGCATCGCCGCCAGGTACTGCTGCGCCTCGGGGGCGTCGAAGGGCGCGCAGACGAGCTGGCGGTCGGGCAGGTCGATCCCGTATCGCTTGGGGGCGCTCTGCATGGTCTTGAGATAGTCGCCGCAGACCTGGTGCCCCAGCCCGCGCGAGCCGCTGTGGATCATCACCGTCACGCGCCCTTGCTCAAGCCCCAGCGCCGCGGCGGCTGGGGCGTCGTAAACCTGATCGACGTACTGAATCTCGGCGAAGTGGTTGCCCGAGCCCAGCGTGCCGCACTGATCGCCGCCGCGCTTGCGGGCTTCCATGCTTACCGCCGACACGTCAGCGCCCTCGATGCTTCCCGCCGATTCGGTAGCCGCCAGGTCGTCGTCACTGGCCAGGCCGCGGTGGTGCAGATACTTCATGCCTTCGTTCAGGAGGCGGCTGATCTCGCCGCCGGAGAAGGTGTACGGCCCGCCGACGCCCACGCCGCAGGGCACGTCGCGAAAGACCTGGTTGGTCAGCGCCTCCATCCGCGGCCGCACGTCGTCGGCGGTCAGATCGCTCGTCAGCAGCCGCACGCCGCAGTTGATGTCGTAGCCGACGCCGCCGGGGGAGATGACGCCGCCGGCGTCGATGTCCATGGCGGCCACCCCGCCGATGCAGAACCCGTAGCCCCAGTGAATATCCGGCATGGCCAGCGAGGCGGCGACGATCCCCGGCAGCGTGGCGACGTTAGCCACCTGGTCCAGCCCGCCGCCGGCGACGACGTCGCCGATCAGTTCGTCGCTGGAATAGATAATCCCGTCCACGCGCATCCCCCGCGAGGCGTCGCGCGGAATCCGCCAGCGATTCCCATCCAGCCGCTCCAGCTTGCCTTCAAATTGCTTGGCCATGGTAAACCTCGGAGATCTCACCGCAGAAATCGCGGAGGACGCAGAAAGGATATTGTTGTTTCATTTCTGGACCTCCGCGTTCTCAGCGATCTCTGCGGTGAATCGCCTTTTAAATATCCAACAGCACCTGCCCTTCCCAGTGCCCGTCGGCTTCGCGAATCTCGAGCATGTGGTACGTGACGGCTTTGACTTCCGTGCCGGTCTCGTGGCGGGCGGGGTTGAGCGGTTCGCAGTCGACCTGGGCGTGTACGAAGTTGGGCTCGATCTTCATCACGCGCACCGCCGCGACGGCCTTGTGGTCGGTCTGGATCGTGTCCATGATCTTCCAGAGAAACTCGACAGCCAGGGCCTCGATATCATCGGCCCGCGCTTCGATCGTGAAGGTCTCTTTCGTTCGCACCTGCTCGCGCCGGCAAATGAAATCCGCCAGGCCTTCGGCGAAGGCCTCGAAGAGTTCGCCCAGCGTGTCGGCCGAGGCCCGCAGACCCACGTCGGCCGTGTGCTCGAATGTTTCGCAGTACTTCATATCGTTGTTCGACCAACAATCCTTCGTCCTCGTCGTCGGTTTTTGCTTCCTCCGAACAACCGCGCGGGGCAAGCCCCGCCGCTAACAATTCCGTCTTCCATCATTCCAATCTTCCTTTCCCGCTATGCTTCAATTATAGATCGAGCGCGGTTAGGATGTCCTGCATGCTTCTGGGCAGTCATCTGAGTATCGCCGGCGGAATCGAGCGCCCGCTGGCGGCGGCGGCCGACTACGGCTTCAACACCGTCGCCATGTTCCTGCGCAGCAATATGCAGTGGCGGGCGGCGCCGCTGGACGACGAGGCCGTCGCGATCTTTCGCCGCACGCGAAAGGCCCTGGGCATCGGACCGGTCGTCGCGCACGGGATGTACCTGACGAACCTCGCCGGACAGACCGAGGTGCGCGAGAAATCGCTGGCCGTCATCGCCAACGAAGTCGAGCGCTGCAGGCGCCTGGGCGTCGAGTACCTGGTGATCCACCCCGGCTCGCGAGAGGACGTGGGCGAGGGCATCGCGATGATCGCCGACGGGCTCGACGCGATCCTCGCCGAGCCGCGCGGGCCCAAGGTGCTGCTGGAAACCACCGCCGGGGCGGGCTTCACCATCGGGCGGCGGTTCGAGCACCTGGCGGCGATCATGACGGCCGCCCGCTGCCGCCCGCGCCTGGGCGTATGCCTGGACACCTGTCACATTTTTGCCGCCGGGTACGACATCCGCACGCCGGAAACCTACGCGGCGACGATGAGGGAATTCGACCGCGCGATCGGCCTGCGGCATCTGCGGGCGATTCATCTCAACGACTCGAAGAAGGGCCTGGGCAGCGGCGTCGACCGCCACGAGCACATCGGCCGCGGCAAACTCGGCCTCGATGCGTTCAGAAACTTGCTGAACGACCGCCGCCTGGCAAAGGTGCCGATGATCCTCGAAACGCCCAAAGAGAAAGACGAGCACGGCCGCGACTGGGACCTGGTCAACGCCGAAGTGTTGCGGTCGCTGGAACAACCTACCACAGAGACACGGAGTTCACTGAGGTAGAAGCAAAACAGACTGTGGAAGGATGAAAGAATCGAATATTGGGGCGGGCGATCGGACGCTTCTCCATCATTCCATCATTCCGTTCCCATCTGCGCCCTCTGTGTCTCTGTGGCAGGTTTCTAACGACTGGCCGGGAGCTAGTGGCTAAAGAACAGCGCGGTGGTTCCGGGAATCAGGATGCGGATGCTGACGAGCCCGAGAGCCCCGGCCAGACTTCGCATGATCCACCGCCCGTGGACGCGCCGCGAGAGCGCGGCCCCGACCTGCGCGCCGGCGATGGCGCCGCCGCCGAGCATGATCAATTCCGGCAGTTCGGCCCGGCCCAGCGATCCATCGATCACATGCACCAGCGTTCCCACCAGCGTCATGGCCGCCAGGATGAAGTGACTGGTCGCCGTGGCAATATGCACGGGGAAGTCGAGCAAGTTCACCATTGCCGGCACGTGGATGATCCCCCCACCGATGCCCAGAATGCTCGACGCCAGCCCCACGCCGAAACTAATCGCCATGCCCAGCGCGAGACTGAAGGCGTATTCGTGATGAACTCCCTGCGCGTCAATGATCGTCCGCTTGAATGTGGCCCAGCGACCGTGGCTGCGAGGGGCGCCGTCGAAGGTCTTGATGAAGATATAACTCGCCACGCCCAGCAGCAACATGCCAAACACGAACTCGAACACGTGTCGCGGAATATATCGAACCAGGTATGCCCCCGCCGCCGCGCCGGGAACGCCCGTCACCAGAAACAGCAGACCGCTTTTGAAATCAATGCGCTTCATCCGCGCGTACGAGTACGACCCGCTGCTGGCGTTGAAAAAGACCATCGCCAGCGAGATCGCCGTCAGCGTCGTCGGCGCGCGACTGGGGTACATCAGCAGCAGAATCGGCATCAGAATAAATCCGCCGCCGGCCCCGATGAGCGTGCCGAAAGTGCCCACCCCCACGCCCAACGCAAGCAGGTAAACATATTCCATCGTCGCCTCTATCATTACATCATGCGGCAAAGGGCTGTATCCGGCCAATCTAGTGGACCCGCCCGCCGGGGGCAAGAAGGTTTCCCGCCACTTGTGCCGCCGCGCGCCGCATGGTACAGAAACAGCGGAAAGGCTCATGGCTAAATACAAAGGCAAATCGCAGCGCCGCATGAAAGGCTGGCACCAGCGCGTCGTCTCCGGCGGCGAGGCCGACGATACCACCGACAGCCGCCGCCTGGGCTTTGGCCGGCGCGAGGTCAAGCTGCCGCCCGCGCGCCTGGAGGCGCCCCAGCAGAACCTCGACGACCTGCCCAAGACCGAGGGCATGGTCGTGGGCTTCTATCCCGGCGGCATCCTCGTGCGGAGCCTGCAGGGCACGTTGCAGTGCATGGTGGCTAAAACCTTCCGCGCCCTGGGAGGCACCAGCGCCCTGACCATCGGAGACAACGTCACCGTCGCCATCGTCCCCCACGATCAGGACGCCACCAAGGCCGACAAGGCCCGCGCCGACGGCATGATCGTCGCCCGCGACAAACGCACCAGCGTGCTGGCCCGGCCCGCCCCCCGCAGCGCCAAACGCAACGACCCCTACGCCGAAGAGGCCTTCGAAAAAGTGCTCGCCGCCAATATCGATCTGCTGGTCGTCGTCGTGGCGACCAAGAAGCCCGCCCTGCGCCGCGGCCTGCTCGACCGTTTCCTCATCATCGCCGACCGCGGCGGTCTCGATCCGGTCCTGGTCGTCAACAAGCTCGACCTGGGCGAGCCCAACCTCGAAGTGCTCGCCGACCTGGAGCACCTCGACCTGCCCATGGCCTTCTGCTCGGCCGAGACCGGCCAGGGGCTCGACGATCTGCGCGAGATCCTCGCCGGGCGGCGCTCGGTGCTGGCCGGGGCATCCGGCGTCGGAAAGACCTCCCTCATCAACGCCATCATCCCCGGCGCGCAGGGCCTGACGCGCGAGATTCGCGCCAAGGACAACCGCGGCCGCCACACCACCACCGCCGCGGTGCTGTACGACCTGCCCGACGGCGGGTTGATCATCGACACGCCGGGCATCCGCGAGCTGTCGCTGCCGCTGAGCGCCCAGGACCTGCCCTGGTATTTCCCCGAGTTCGAACAGATCGCCCCGCAGTGCAAGTTCAACGACTGCACCCACACGCATGAGCCCGGCTGCGCCGTGCAGAAAGCCGTCGAGGAAGGCCAGATTCCCGCCGGGCGATATGAGAGCTATATCCGGATGCTGGAGACCATCGAAAGATAGATCCTAGATCCTAGATCCTCGATCCCAGGGAGAAACAAGACGTTGTCTGCCGCCCCTGGGATCGAGGATCTAGGATCGAGGATCTGTTTTAAAGGAGTTTCACATGCCTCGCGACACCCAATGGCTGCACGACGCCCGATGGGGCGTGATGACCCACTTCCTCGCCCGCCTGCCCGGGCCGGCGATCGACGACCGCGTCGTGACGGCCGACGAGTGGAACGAGCAGGTGGACTCGGTCGACGTCGAGGCGATGGCCGACACGCTGGCCGACCTCGGCGCGGGGTATCTCATCCTGACGCTGGGCCAGCTCAGCGGGCATTTCTGCTCGCCGAATGCGGCCATTGATCGCATCGGCGGGATCACGCCCAGCCTCTGCTCGCGGCGCGACCTGCCTGCCGAAATGGCCCGCGCCCTGCGCAAGCGAGGACTGCGGCTCATCGCGTACATCCACTCCGAACCGCCGCATCACGAACAGTGCCGTGACGCCTTCGAGACCACCCAAGCCGCACGCGAGGCCGACCGCCGCCGCCTGGGCATGCAGCGCAAGTGGCAGAGCGTGGTCGCCGAGTGGTCGGCGCGATGGGGCGACCTGGTCAGCGGCTGGTGGATCGACGGCTGCTACGACCCGCCGATGTACAAGTCGCTGGAAGAGCCCAACTGGCACAGCTTCGCCGCCGCCCTGCGGGCCGGCAACGATCAGTCACTGCTGGCGTTCAACCACGGGATCATGTGGCCGCCCAAGAGCATCACCGACGAAGACGATTATCTCGCCGGCGAAGTCGACGGCGCCTTCTTCACCGGCTATTGGGAAGGCAGCCGCTACTGCCAGGTGCCGGCGATCTACCAGGGGGTGCGGCTTCACATCCTCTCGTTCCTGGGCACGATGTGGTGCCAGGGCGAGGCGCCGCGATTCCCCGACGAGTTCGTGATCGGCTACACCAAGTTTATCGCCAGCCGCGGCGGCGCGACGACCTGGGACGTCCCCATCGAACGCGACTGCACCATCCGCGAGACCTTCATGCCGCAGCTCAAAGCGATAGGCCAAGCCGTAGCACGGGCGTCCCGCCCGTGAGTAGCATGGGCGTCCCGCCCATGAGGACCGATGACATGAAGAAAGCCATCTGCCTGGACAGCCTCCCCGGCGGCATGAGCATCCTGGAGCGGTTCACGCTGGCAAGAGATGCCGGCTTCACAGCCGTCGAACCGGTCGCGCCCGCCAACGACCAGACGCTGGACGAGATCAAAAGCGCGGCCGAGCGCACGGGCGTAGCCGTCGCCTCGGTGATGGACATCGCCTGCTGGTCCTGTCCATTCTCCTCGCCCGACGCAGCCGAAGTCGAACGGGGCTTGGAGGCCGCGCGGCGGGCCATTGACTGCGCCGCCGCTCTCAACGCTGGCGCCGTACTGATCGTGCCAGCCGTCGTGAACGAAGCAGTGACGTACGAAGATGCCTACGAGCGATCGCAACGGCAGATTCGAGAGCTCATTCCCCTGGCGGCCGTGCGAAAGATCGTGCTGGCCCTGGAAAACGTCTGGAACAAGTTCCTGCTGAGCCCCATGGAGTTCGCCCGCTACATCGACGAACTGGCCAGCCCATGGGTGAAAGCCTACTTCGACGTGGGCAACATCCTGCTCTACGGATTTCCGCAGCACTGGATCAAAACCCTGGGCCCGCGCATCGCCCGGATTCACCTGAAGGACTTCCAGATCGGCCCAAAGGCGTTCGCCGACCTGCTCGAAGGCGACGTGAACTGGCCAGCCGTGATAGCGGCCCTCAGAGCCATCGGCTATGACGGTTGCTTGACCGCGGAGGTAGGCGTCGCCGCCGAGGACCCCGTCGCGGGCGTTCACAAAGTCAGCAAGGCCCTGGACCAGATCCTGGCGATGTAGGCCCGTAGCACGGGCGTCGTACCCGTGCAACTCATGGGCGAGGCACCTGACATATGGTATATTGCGGCCGTGATTGATCCCTCCCTTTTGAAAGGAAGCGGGCGATGAAGAAACTTATAGTGGGCATAATTGTTGTCGCGGGCGTGTCCTTGGCCTTGGCGGCCGAGAAGAAGGATCTCAAGAAGGTCGATACCGAAGCCCTGACCAATGAGACCCAAAAGAGTGCCGAGCCTTCGGAGGGCATCAATATCGTTTGGTGGGTCCCGACGGAGTTCTGGGCGGCCTCACTGGGGCAGAGCAAGGACGTCAGTGCGGCAGACGCGGACAAGATCATCACGGCGATTGAAAAGTACCTGATTGTTGCGGTTGTGCGCGCCGACATTTCCCCACTGGGCGGGTTCAAGTTCCACAGCCAGAATGTCGTTTCCAGGAACCTCAAGGCCGCCTACAAGGACAAGGAAGGAAAGGAAACGCTCCTGGTCCTGGAGACAGACCTCGATGAAGACACGAGGGTTCTTCTCGACGTCATCAAGCCGATCCTGAAGAACGCGATGGGCCGCATGGGAGAGAATTTCCATTTCTTCGTCTATAGGGGCACCGATGCCAAGGGCAGGCGGATCGTCTCGCCATACGAGAAGGGCTGCCTGACCGTGGAGATGAAGAAGGTCTCCAATGAGGCCGGCGGCAAAGTGGAGTTCAACTGCCCCCTGAACTCACTGTTCCTTCCCCGAACCTGCGCCGGATGCACAAAACAAGCCCACATAAGCTGGAACTTCTGCCCCTGGTGCGGCAAGAAACTGCCCGAGTAAGGATCGATGGCACAGGGGATGGCAATGGCCATACACTTTCGCATAGCGGCAATGACGAGGACGGGCAGATTTGCCATCGTCTATCTTGTACTGGTGACGATCCTCCTGGCATTATCGGATTTGCTGCGCATACCCAAGTTGGCGTTTTCGATGGGTGACGCTCTGATGCTGCTGTCATCGCTCATTCTATTGCTCCCGCTCGGGCTCTTTGGAGCCGCATTTATGTCCGGCCAGAGCTCGCCGGAAGTTGTTCTCGGAGGTGCTTTGCTTATCGTGCTGAATGGCTATCTATGGGGATCGATCTATTCGCATCGTGTCGAATTGAGGGCAAGGCGTCGCGGCCATGCAACTGCTGAAGCCCCTCCGGATGATTCGACGCGTCCCGCCAGGTCAAGTCTCCCCATGCATGTGGGGCTGATCATCGCCGGGCTGAATGTTTTCGGGCGGGCCTTTCTGGTGTTGATCGAGGGCAATGGCTGGCGGCGGGTTTTGTCCTTTCCACTGGAGCAACCGATGGAAAAGGCTCTGGCTGCGTTTTTCACTCTGGGTACAGGCTCCCTGAAGCCGCTCTATTTTCAGATGAGTGTTGTTGCGATCAATGCCGTTCTCTGGGGTGCAGCGACCGCGGCCGCGCTGGCGCTCTTAAGGTGGACCTGGCTCAGGTGTCGGCGACCTGCATGCCATTGAGCCAATGGCTGCCCCGCGAAACTCATGGGTAAGATGTCGCCGCCCACAATTCCGTTGTGCTCGTCAATGTGCCTGGAGAAGATAATGGCAATCGGCTGCAGCAAGTTCATCCGCAGCCACAGCGGTGCGATAGTTGATGGGAGCAACCGACAATGGACTCGTCTGGGGCAAAGAAGACGTTCGGAAGGGGCGCCTTTACCTGTCTTGGCCTCTGGACACTGGGCATTGTTGGCGCGTTTCTCTATCACTACACCTTTCCTTGGTATCATGGCCGTGACTCCTGCTGGTCATGGATATGCATCGGATTCGGATTGCTTCCATTTGGCATTTCATGGGGATGGGGAGCGACCCTCGTGTGGCTTTGGCTCAGGCCTTACCGCCCTCTTTGGAAAATATGCCTTTCGCTACTGGCGACGGCGGTTGCATTGCCCGCTGTTCTGGCAACAGGCTTCGTATGGCTGATCACACATATGGCCCCCTGATATTCTCGCCACGTACGGGCGGCACGCCCGTGCCACTCACAACGCACCACTATCCTACTGCCCCGCCATGGCGTACTTCACGGCCAGCATGCTTTCTTCCGGCGGGCAACGATCGACGGGCTTGTTGTCGCGGATGCACTGGAGGAAATAGCGATCCTCGGGCAAAAAGCCCCAGCCGGTGTCGACGGGGAGGGTTTCAACTTTGCCGGCCTGTATGACCTGCAGGCCGCCTTCGATGTTGGCGCCGAATCGCAGGGTGGCTTTTTCCATCGTCACGCAGCACTCGAAGTTGAACGGCGTGCCGACGTCCCAGCGGGCTTCGAAGATGCACGCCGGGCCGTTGTCGTAGCGCCAGTGGCTGACGATCACGTGTATGGGGTTCAGGTCGCCGCGGACGGTGGCGGTCACTTCGTCCGGGCGGCCGAACCACGCCAACGCCGTGTCGGCGTCGTGAATGTGCAGGTCCAGCGGCACGCCGCCGCTGCGGGCTTCCTCAGCGAACCACCGCCCGGGGTTGCCGCCGTAGCGGCGGAAGACGGCCGACAGCGGTTTGCCATACGTGCCGGACTTGATCAGCCTCGCGGCCTCGACGTACGTCGGCCAGAACCGCAGCACCTGCCCGACCATGAGCTTTTTGCCGCTGGCGGCCGCCGCGTCGAGCATGCGGCGGCAATCGGCTTCGTTGAGCGCCATCGGTTTTTCAGTGAAGACGTGCTTGCCGTTTTCGAGCGCCATGACGGCCGCGGCGGCGTGCAGGTCGCTGGGCGTGGCGATGGCGATGACGTCGATGTCCTTATCGCGGCACAGGCCGCTGTAGTCGTCGTAGGAGCGGATGTTCGTGGCGACCTCGACGGCCGCGGCGCCGGCATCGAAGTTAACCGCCGACATGCCGAGCTTTCCGGGCGTGCGGCGGTCTTCGATCGGGTCGGCCAGCGCCTCGACTCGCACCAGGTCGGCCAACTGCAGATAA
Source organism: Planctomycetaceae bacterium (assembly GCA_039680605.1). NCBI lineage: Bacteria > Pseudomonadati > Planctomycetota > Planctomycetia > Planctomycetales > Planctomycetaceae > Planctomycetaceae bacterium. The sequence continues at coordinate 211,714 of JBDKTA010000022.1, forward strand.
TTCTTGAGATGAAGCTGGCCCAAACCGCCCACGCCGGCAATACCCAGTCGAAGCACGATCTTCTCCTTCAAATAATTCCGCCCATTAGCGGCTGCCTCATGGCGACCCGCGGTACCGCGTGTCGCCATGCCACCCTGCGACGAGTTAACCCGTCAACCAGTTAGCGAGTCAACCACTCTAACCATCGTCTGGTAATTCGTCATCGTCCTGCGTGTGATTTCGCGGCCGTAGGGGCAGGCGGAGGGGTGCAGGACGAATCGGCTGCCGTTTTTGTCGGGGCCTTGCTCGATCGCGCGGCGGACCTTGTCCTCGAAGAGCCCGGGGGCGAGGTTCTCGATGTCGCTGGCCTCGATGTTGCCAAAGAGGATCATTTCGGGGGCGGCCAGACGAATCTCGGAAAGGGTCATGTCGCCCTGGGGCGGCGGTTCGCACGGGTCCAGGCCGTCGGCCATCTCGGCGATCATGCCCAGGATTCCGCGCAGGCGGCCGTGGCTGTGGATCCGCGGCCAGCCGCCGTGCTTGCGGATGATGTCGCACATGGGTTTGGTGTAGTTATACAAAAACTCGCGGTACAGCCGCGGGGGCACGAAGGGCTCCGAGAGATACTCCGACCCAACCACGCGCCACAGGTGTCCGGGGAATGCCTTGGCGATCTGCTCGACGCGGCTGTAGCAGCTCGGGGCAGCCTGCTCCATCAGTTTGTGAAACAGCGCCGGCTCGGTCAACGCCAGCACAGTGTAATCTTCCATGGAAAACAGCGGCGCGACGCCGCAGATCGGGTCGCCATGGTCGACCATGATGATGCCCGCCTCGCCCAGCGTCTTTTCAGCATCAAGCAGATTGCCCACATCAATGCGGCCGGGCGCGAATACCTCGGCAGGAAGCTGCAGATATGCCTTAATATCGTCAAGATCCTTGAGCAGATGCTCCGGCGTCCAGGTGGTGTTGACGTCGCGATCGCGCCGCCATGTCGAGTGCATCTGGCGCCCGGCGATGCGCAGCGTCGTGCGGCCAAATTGGCTGGCCCCTTCGGTCCAGTTTTCGGTGGTGAAAAACTCGTCGCGTGGGTTGTCGCCCGTGGGATGCTCGCGCGGCCCGGTCATGCGGATGATGTCGGTCTGCTGCTCGGCCAGGTCGATCAGCTCGCGCCAACCGGGACCATTGTAGATGTTGTACGGATCGGGATTATCGCAGTCGAGCCGCCACCCGCCGATCTCATAAAAGCTCACCGGCGGACGGTCCACCGCCTGGCCGGTCAATGTCGCCATCAGTCGCTGTCGTCGGGTCATGGCCATTTCTTCAATCCAGTTCGTCCACGAATGTCACGAATGACACGAATGCGGAAAAAGAACTCAAGCTTACCGCCGTGGCGGCCGGCGCCGGCGGATGGGTCGCAGACCCTTCTCCGTCCCGCCGAGCCGTGCGAGCTTTCGTTGCGCGACAAAAGCCTCTGGCGACTGCAACATCATCCAGAACTCCCGCGGAGACAATATCGGCATCGACGCGATTTGTCCTAGCGAGAGAACTTCCTTATCCCCGGTGACAAACGCGTCAGCTTTAGCTCCAGCCGCAGCGGACAGAATAGGCAGGTCTGCCTTGTCGGAAATGTCGAGTTCCAGTTGATCGCCAGGTTCGACGACAATGGCGTCGCGGGCAATCTCATCGACAGCCGCCCGCGCCGCATCCGCCGGGAGCGAGAATTTGCCAGTCAATACCCGCTGCAACTCGTCGAGAACCTGCCCAGAGACCAGCAATTCATGGAATTTTCCGGTTTCCCGAAACAGGTCCGCGCAAAGCCCGCGCGTGGAGAGGGCACTGGCGATGACGTTGGTGTCGAGAAAGATTCTCATGAGACGTCTTCAAAGACATCCTCATCCGTAAGGTATCCCTTGGCCTGGGCGTACGGCATGATCTTTCTGCGCAGGGTCTCGAATCGGCTGAGGCGGAAATGACGCCGAAGCGCCTCGCGCGCCACATCGCTGCGATTGCGCCTGGAACGCTTGGACTCCTGCGACAGCATCGTTTCGAGATCCTTGTCCAGCCGGATTGTCAGTGTCGAAGTCTTCATGTATTACAATGTAGTACATCTGGACGCAAGAGTCAAGCTAAGAGCGTGGGAGAAACTGGGGCATGTGCATGCGGAGCCAGTCCCCATCTTTCTTCCTGATTACTGGTCACGGATCACGGATTACTGCTTCTAGAACTGCTTGCGCTTTCGCGCCGGGGGGATGTCCAGCAGCTTGCGGTATTTCACCACCGTGCGGCGGGCGATGGTCAGGCCTTTCTCCGACAGCGCCGCGGCGAGTTGATCGTCATTGAGGGGGTTGGACTTGTCCTCGGCATCGATGACTTCCTTGAGCTTGACGCGGATGGCGTCCCAGGCGACGTCTTCGCCCTGGGAAGTGGTCTTGCCGCCGCTGAAGAACATCCGCAGCGGGAAGATCCCGCGCGGGGTCTGGACGTATTTGCCCGCCACGGCCCGGCTGACGGTCGCCACATGCACGCCGACCTTGCCCGCCACGTCGGCCATCGGAAGGGGCTTGAGCGCCTCGGCGCCTTCGTCGAGGAAGTCGCGCTGGACCTTGAAGACTTCCTCGGTCACGCGCCGCACGGTATGGCGCCGCTGGGCGATGGCGCCGATGAGCCAGTGGGCGGACTGGATGTTCCGCTGCAGAAACTGCCGCGCCGCGCTTTCGGTCTGGCGGTTCTTGGCCATGCGCCGGTACGACCGCGAGACGCGCAGGTCGGGAAAGTTGCCGTCGTCCATATCGATAATCAGCTCGCCGTCCTGCCCCACCTCCACCGCCACGTCAGGGTGGATGCCCGGCGCCGACGACTGCCCCACCAGCGACCCCGGACGCGGGTTGAGGTGAGCAAGGTTCTCGATGGCGGCCTTGATGTCCTCGACGCTGCGCCCGAGTCGCTTGGCGATCTGGGGCAGGTGGTTCATCTCGATGTCGCGCAGAAAATGCGTCACCAGTTCGGTCTCGAGCGAGACGTCGAGCCCGGCGGCCGCCTCGGCGGCAAGCTGCAGGCGCAGGCACTCGCTCAGGTCACGGGCGGCCACGCCCACCGGTTCGAGTTGCTGCACGAGCACCAGCCCCTGGCGCAGGGTCGTCAGCGGGACCGCCGGCTGGACCGCCGCGGCGATCTCCTCCAGCGGCGTGCGGAGATAACCGTCGGCGTCGACGTAGCTGATGATGAGTTCGCCGGCCGCTCGCACGTCGTCGCCGACTTCGACGAAGGCCCACTGGTCGAGCAGGTACTCGGCCAGCGACTGCCCCGGCGCAGGGGCGTTGGCCATGGCTTCCATTTTGGGGTCGCGATCGTCGCTGCTGGCCCGTCGCTGGGGTGAAAACTCGCTGGGCGAGAAGTCCGGCGAAAAGTCGCTGCCGTACTCCTCGGTCATGTCGTCGAGGCGGGTGAAGTCTTCGTTCTGCCCGTTGCCTTCCTTGACGACCAGCGGCTGTTCGCCGCGTTCGGTGGGCATCTCGTCGGGCGCCGGCGGGGCCTCGTCGTCGACGCCGGTGTCTTTCATCTCCAGCACCGGGTTGCGCTCGAGCTCCTGGTCGATGCGCTCCTGGAGCTCCATCATCGGAAGCTGCAGGATCTCCATCGCCTGGATGATCCGCGGCGAGAGCTTCATCCGCTGCTCCAGCCGCGCGTGTTGTGATACGTCGAGCCTCATCTCTACCTTATTCTACACGACCCCCGCCCCCGGGCAAGCCACGGGGCACAGCCTTTCCAGGCTGTGGGCGGGCGGCGGTGTCCGTATTGGCGTTTCACAGGCTGGAAAGCCTGTGCCACCTACGATATCGGCCCCGCGCGGCCGGCGATTGAGCAGCGCCTTGCAAGCGCCGCGGCGGCGCGATAGGGTTAGTATTCAGCTTGGGGAGCCTATTGCCCATGCATCCACAACCGGTCCCACGCCTGCCTCTTGAGCGACGAATCGCGATGCTGGTTCTGGCCTGCGCCGCCGGGGCCGGCGCGGGGCACGTCTTCGGATACGCCGGCGAAACGGTCCTGGAGAATTACAACCGGACCTTGGCCGCCGTCGGTTCCCTCTCGGGAATCATCAGTGGCATTGTGGCAGCCATCGGCTGGCACTGGGCGATGATCGTGGCGCTGCCGACGCGGCAGAAGTTCGGCTTCCTCGGGCGCGGCGTGCTGTGGGGGATGCTGGCGGGGGTCGTATCGGCCGCGGCGGTGTTCGTCTCGGTCGCCATCGCCGGGGGTGTTGGCGTTTCTCTGCTGCTGCGCCGGTTCGCGGGCTTTGGCCTGCGGTACGGCGTCTTTGCCGGGGCGTTCATGGGGCTGTATTGCGCGGCGGCGTACCTGGTGCTTGCCGGCCGCCGCGGCGACGCCCGCACGCCCGCCGTCAGCGAATGGGATCATTTCCACAACTTCCTGCCGGCGTTACGGCACCCGCTCAACGCGCTGCTGATTCTCCTGTTGTGCGCGGGCGGCCTGGTGGCGGGTTTTCTGGCAGCGTTCTTTCTCGGCATTGATGACTGGACGCGCATGTATCTGCCGCTGGGGTTCATCAGCGCGGTCATCTGGATACGCCTGGTGCTGGTCGGGCGCCTGCGCATGCCGCGGCGACAGTTGCTGCGCACGTTCTGGCGTTTCATGGCCGCGGCCGTCGCCTGGGGGGCGGTCGTCATGCCCAGCCTGTTCATCTTCGTCCTGGTCACCGGCGAGGTCTACCCGCGCCCGACGTACGACCCGCTGAGCCTCTACCTCAAGACCAGCATCGCCACCGTCGCCGCCATCGGCGCCGCCTGCGGCCTCCTGGCGGGGTTGGTCTCGCTGGCTTTCAACCTTCTCAGCGCCGGGCGATGGAACGCCCGCCCGGGACAGAAAGATCTTACTGCAATCCAGAAGGAACACTCGCATGAATGACCCGGCCATAGTCCGTCGCCGCCGACGGCTGGCATTCGCCATTACCGCCGGTAGCATTCTTATCGGGGGCGCGTGCGGCTATCTTGGCGGTGTGGCCGTGGGGTCCGGCTATGGCTACTTTGAGGTCATCGCACTGTTGCCCGTGGCATGGGGCGTCTTGTGTGGCGCGATAGGCGGGCTGGCGGCGGGCTTGTTCTGGTGCCGGTTAATGATTCATAGCCGGCTGGCCCGTACAAACTACGTAAGCTTTGGCTTTGTTTTTCTGGGCATTGGTCTGGGCCTGGTCGCAGGGTGTGGTGCAACAGTGATCCTCCATCTTGGCCTTCTTCCGCTCTACGACGATCCGTCGCAAATGATTCTGTCCGTGATGGTCGGCGGGCTGTTCTTCGGCACGCCAGCCGGACTGGGCTATGGCCTGATCGCATCGCTGCTGTGCTTCATCGGCGTCGACAGGATCCGACCATCTGCCCAAGAGGAGGCTGATCGTGCATAGAACCATGCAGGTAGTGCTTAGCATGGGAGTAATCATTGCCGGTGGGTTTGTCGGAGAATTCTTCGGCGGTTTGGCCGCGTGGGCTTACATTCCGGTCGGCAGGACAACTGCAGAAGGTAATGTCGCCTACACATTCTGCGCTGACCTGGGCCAAGCAGGGGGCTTGGCGGCTGGTGTCTTCTGGTCCTGGTGTGTGATCTGGCGGAAGCTTCCGCCTTGTAGGACCCGAGCAGGGCGAGGAGGCCTATATGGCGTCTATGCCGGCATCATAGCCACATTGATCCTGCATCTGCCGTTGATGATTGCTTTCTGGAGCGAAGTCTGGGGATTCATCCTCTTCATTCCTATTGGCATGGTGGTCGGTGCAATCGTCGGATTGATCTGTGGCTCCATATGCCAATACTCACTTCGCGCGGCCGCCCCCGATGCCGCCAAAGACTCCTCGCCATGAGACTTCTTCACCTTCCCATCGTCGCCCGCGCGTTTGGCCGGATGATCGGCAAGGTGCCGGCCGGGCACTTGTGGTATCTGCTGCGGCAGATGCGGTTCGAGAAGCCGCATCGCTTTGGTGGACAGGTGCGGTTCAACACGTTCTTTCCGCCGTATCCGTCGGCCGCGTTCGATCGGTTCTGCAACGCGGTCGTCGGGCGGCGCCGCGTGCCGTTCTCGACCTACGTCGCCGTCACGGGCCGCTGCCCCTTTGCCTGCGAGCACTGCAGCTACGCCCGCCGCGAGGCGACAGACATGCCGGCCGACCTGCTGCTGGACGTCGTGCGGCAGGTGAAAGAACTCGGCACATGCACGATCGGCTTCACCGGCGGCGAGCCGCTGTTGCACGAAGGGCTCGAGGCCGCCGTGGCGGCGGCGGGGCCGGAAATGAGCCCCATCATTTTCACCACCGGCGCGGGGCTCGATATTGCTTGCGCCCGCAGGCTCGCCCGGGCGGGCGCCGCGTGCGTGACGGTGGGCATCGAGTCGGCCGACGTAGCGGCCCACGATGCCGCCCGCAAGAGCGCCGGCTCGTTTGAACAGGCCCGCGCCGCCGTCGCGGCAGGCAATGCAGCGGGCCTGTACATGGCGGTCTCGACCACTGCCCTGCGCGGGCGCATCGCCTCAGGTGAACTGGAACGCATGTACGCTCTGGCGGCTGACTGGGGCGCGCGGGAGTTTCGCGTGCTGGCGCCGGTGGCTACCGGCGGCATCACCGGATGTGCGGCCGCCATGCTCGGGGCGAACGAACTGGCGTATCTGAGGGACTTTCATCGCCGCTGCAATCGGCGCCGCGGGGGGCCTGTCGTGGCGTCATTCGCGCACCTGGAAAGCGACGAGATGTTCGGCTGCGGGGCGGGGTATCATCACCTTTTTATCGACGCGGCAGGCAACGTCTGCCCCTGCGACCTGACGCCGCTGAGCTTCGGGAACATCCACGAGCAGCCGCTGGCGGAGATCTGGACTCAGATGGCCGAGTACTTTCCCCGCCCGCGCTGCGGGTGCCTGATGGGCAAGATCGGCGGCGACATCAACGCCGGTGCGCCGTTGCCGATCCCGCCCCAACAGAGCCGCCAGATGATTCCTCCACCGGCCGACGAGCCCCTGCCCGGCGGATACCAGCGGCTGCTGCGACCGTAGCACGCCCATATGGAGTGCGGCAGCCCTAGCTGCCGCTTTGGCAGTTTCCCGCCGTCGAACAACTTCTAAAGCGGCAGCTAAGGCTGCCGCACTCCATAATCAAAACCCCAGCACGAGAATGTCGGCCGTCGCGGCAATGCCCACCAGCACGCACTCGACGTAGATCAGTCGCAGGCCCCACTTGAGCCCGACCGTGCCGGCCATGGCCGCCGCGGCCATCGCCAGCAGCGCCGTGTAGAAATACACCCACCCGCAACCGAGCCACGCCGGGGCCGCCAGCATCGCGGCGCCACACCAGAGGATAATCGCCCCGACGCGCTGCCAGCGCTGCGGCTGGCGCTGAAGCGCCGACGGCCGCGGCGCGACAGCCTGGTCGCCTGCGGCGTCGCGAAGGTCCTTGAGGATCTGGTACCCCAGCGCCGTCAGGAAGAACCATCCGGCAAAAGCCGCCAGCGCCCACCGCCGCGGACCCGTCCACTCCCCCGCCTGCGCAACCGCCAGCGGATAGATGCTCACCGCCAGGGCGGCCACCACGAACGGTTTGACCACCCCCAGACGCTTGGACAGCAGGTTGTATCCCGCCAGCACCACTGCCACGCCGGCCAGCACCGCCATGAACGCCGGACGGGCCCACGCGGCCGCCATCCCCGAAGACGCCAGCAGCACCCGCATAGCAGCGCCCCCTCGCGCCGCCTCACCCGCCCGGCCGCCAGGGGACGACGCGGGTTGTTGATCCGGTCGGCCGCCACGTCGCACACGTCGTTCATCACGTGCCCGAACGCGATCAGCAGCGCCAGCGCCACCGTCGAGGCCGACGCCGAAGCCCACTGCGCGCCCAGCGAACCGCCCATCACGTAGACCAGCGTCAGCAGATACGTCAGCGACAGCGGCAGGGCGTAATACAGGCGGCACAGGCGAATGAAATCTAGCATGGCCGCACCCCCACCGCCGCCAGGTACCGGTGCGTGAACGCCACGCCCTCGCCGCCGGCCCGCTCGTCCATCACCTCCGCAAAGCGGGCGAAGATCGCCTCGCGATCGGCGTCCGTCGCCGCGAACTCGAACCCCGCCGCCGCCCCGGTGGCCGTGAGCCGCGCGAGCGCCGCCGCGCCGTCGGACACCTGGTACGTGCGGCTGCCCTTCCACGCCGCAACCACCCGCAGGCCCGACAGGCGCATCGCCGCCCGCAGCGATAGTGGACCGCTCAGGAACCGCACCCGCGCCGCGTGCGCCAGGGCCTGGGGTTTCTCGGCGAAGACTTTGCAGGCGGCTGCCAGCACGCCCGCCAGCGAAAACAACGAATTGTCGATGATCCCGACGCGCCCGCCGCCGGCCAGCACGCGGGCGATCTGTCGCAGCACCGCGCGCGGGCGGCTGTACCCCAGCGCCCAGCCGCAGGTGACCACATCGAAGCTCCCGCCCTTGCACGCGCGGAGATATTCCAGCGCGTCGGCCTGGACAAAGTCGCACGCATGGCCGTGCGCGGCGCGGGCAGCCGCGAGCATGCCGTCGGAGGCATCGATCCCGACGGCCCGCGCGCCGCTTCGCCGCGCGAGTTCGCCGGTGATAAACCCCGTCCCGCAGGCCAGATCGAGACACCGCGAGCCGGAAGGCACCTTCAGCCGCTCGAGCATCTCCAGCGACAGGTCCCGCATGTGCGTGGTCCACGCCTGGTCATACCCGCCGGCGATGCGGTCATAACTGCGTCGCACGAGAACGCTGGTTTCGCAGGAAGGCTTGAGATAGAGATGCATCACCCGCCACCCCAGAGCCAACCAGTGCCGTGAAGATTTTCCCTCGGAAGCCATTGCGGACGATCCCGTTGCAGGAGCATTTGACACAGTGATCATACCCGATGCGGACACGGGCTTCCAGTTCCAGACACACACCACCACGTTGTGCTGGCACCCCCATTACGCCGGGTGCCATCGCCATGGCACCCAGAGCCGAGGCTACTTCACATCGCGGCGTTCGGTGAGGGCGTCAGAAAGGATGGAGCGGCTGGAGTATTCGATCTGTCCGCCGGCGGGCAGGCCTCGGGCGAGGCGCGTGAGCTTGACGCCCGTCGGCGTGAGTTGGTCGATGATGTGCAGCGCGGTGGCGTCGCCGGTGACGGTGGGATTGGTCGCCAGGATCACCTCTCGCACGCCGCCGGCCTTGACGCGCTCGATCAGCGGGGCGATGGTCAGGTCCTCGGGCTCCATGCCCTCCAGCGGGGCGATCTGGCCCATGAGCACGTGATACACGCCACGGTACGCGCCGGTTGACTCGATGCTCAGCAGGTCCTTGGGCTGCTCGACGACGCAGATGGTCGAGGCGTCGCGCGAGGGATCGTCGCAGACGCTGCAGAGCTCGCCCTCGGCCAGGTTGAAGCAGCGACCGCACGGGCGGATCTTCGTCTTGACGTCGCGAATGGCGTCGGCCAGCGCCAGCGCCTCGGCGTCGTCGGCCTTGAGCAGATGAAACGCCAACCGCTCAGCCGACCGTGCGCCGATGCCGGGCAGATTGCCCAGCAGTTCAATCAACTTCGCGATGGTTTCACTGTATGCCATGTCGGGAACCGGAAAGTTAGCGGTCGAGCTTGCTCGACGCGTGTTGCAGCGGTCCGCTGCCAAACGCGCGGAGCAAGCTCCGCCGCTAACGGTTGATGCTCCTACCCCAACATCCCTTCCATGCCGGGAGGCAGGCCCATGTCGGTGGCCAGCTTCTTCATGACTTCGGCGGCGTACGTGACGGCCTTGTTCTGCGCGGCGCTGACAGCCGCCTTGACCAGATCTTCCAGCAGCGCCGCGTCGCCCTCGGCGAGTGCCTTGGGATCTATCCTGATGTCGATCAGCGCCCCGCGGCCATTGACCGTGGCCGACACCGCATCGCCGCCGGCCGAGGCGGAATGCTGCGACGCCTCGATCTGCGCCTGGACCTCAGGCAGCTTGCTCTTCATCTCCTGAGCCATCTTCATCATCTTGCCAAGGTTGCCGAACATGTTTGTCTCCAGGTCTGGCGTGCAGTTTTATTGTATGGGTTCCGTTGCGTCAACATCGTCGCTCGCGGCTGCAACGGTGCCGTTACCGGCCCCCTCGCGGCGGACGTCGGCCACTTCGGCGTCGAACAGGGCTGCAATCTTCCGGATAGCGGGGTCTTTGGCGATGGCGGCTCGCTGATCGGTCGAGAACCCGCCCATGGCCGGGGCGACGGGACCGGCCGCCTGCTCGGCCCCGCCGGCGGGCAGGAACTTGCAGTGGACCGGCGTGCCGGCCAGTTCGCTCAGGGCCGCATCGAGCCGGTCGCTCTGTGCCTCGCAGCGGCGGCGGACGTGTTCGTGGTCGGCCTCGTACAGCAGCGTCAGCGACTGCCCTTCCAGCGACTGGACGGCTCCGGGCCCGAGCAGACCCGCCTCCTGCATCCGCTTGGAACGAAAGAGCGTTTCGACGACCGTCTTCCAGTTCTCCGCGAGCCACGAGGCCTGCCACACGATGTTTGTCGCCGGCGAAGGCGCTGCCGCATCAAGGTCGGGCGAAGCTTCATGCGGCGGAATCGCCGCGGAAGGCGCCGAGGGCGCCGAGGGCGGAGTACGGACAGGGGCGTCAGTGGTCAGCGGGGAATTTTTTTTTTGCTCCGCGGTATCCGGAGCGGTCGCGCCCACAGCGGGTCTTTGTTGGACTGGTCGGTTCACCGACCCGGTTCCCCGGCTTGCAGGGTTCTCAAGGCGTTCGATCAGCGACGCCGGGTCGACGAACTGGTCCGCCTGCGCCAGTCGGACGATGGCCGCCTCGACCAGCGCCCGCCCGACGCTTGATCCGCGAACGTTTCGCCCCGTCGCCTGCAGCACGCTCACCGCGTACACCAGCGACGGCAGCGAGAATTTGGCAGCCAGGTCCCCCACGGTCTTTCGCTGCGACTCGGGCAGCTCGATCAGTTCGCTGGCCGGCCCGCACGTGCGGGCCAGCATCATGTTGCGGAACGTCTCGCACAGCGACTGCACGACGCTCGAAAGCGTCACGCCCATTTCCAGAGCGCCGGAAAGCTCGCCCAGCGCGTCGGCCGCGTTGCCCGCGGCGATGGCGGCCGCCAGGGCGATCATCCGCTCGTCACCGGCGGTGCCCAGCACGCGGACAACCTCGGCGTCGGTGACGCGGTCGGTGCCGCTGAGCATCTGGTCGAGCAGGCTCAGCCCGTCGCGCATCGACCCGGCGGCCGACCGCGCGATGCGGTACAGCGCGTCGTCGTCGGCAGGGACGTTCTCGGCTTTGCACAGGGCCTTGAGGTGGTCGCAGATGCGGGCGGTGGCGATGTTGCGAAAGTCGAACCGCTGGCACCGCGAGAGGATGGTGGCGGGGATCTTTTCCGGCTCGGTCGTGGCGAAGACGAACTTCACGTGCGCCGGCGGCTCTTCAAGGGTCTTGAGGAGGGCGTTGAACGCGTCCTTGGTCAGCGCATGCACTTCGTCGATGTAGTAGATGCGGTAGCGGCTGCGCGAGGGCCGGAACGCCGCGTTGGCCCGCAGCTCGCGGATCTCGTCGATCCCGCGATTCGAGGCGCCGTCGATCTCGATCACGTCGATGTCGTCGCCGCGGGCGATAGCCGCACAGGCGTCGCACGTGCCGCAGGGCGTCTGCGTGGGCTCATCCGTCGCCAGGCAGTTCAAGGCCTTGGCCAGGATCCGGGCCATCGTCGTCTTGCCGACGCCTCGCGTGCCGGTAAACAGGTACGCGTGGGCGATGCGCCCCGCCGCGATGGCGTTCTTGAGCGTCTGCGCAATATGCTCCTGCCCGACGACCTCGTCGAACGTGTTGGAGCGGTATTTTCGGGCTAGTACGAGGTAAGCCATTGGCAATTTCCAATTGGCAATTTCCAATTTCCAATTGGCCGTCGCTGACACCGCGTGTTCTCTGTGCGATGTCAATTGGCAATTGCAAATCGGAAATTGGAAATTAAAAAAGTGCCGTGCACTCCGCGTCGAGGACCTTGCACAGGGCCCGGCGCACGCGACGGCTCCAGTCAGGCAACCCTCCGGCACACGCTGACGAATCGCTTATGGCTGCTTCCTTCCGGACCTGACCAGGTTCACGTCACAGCGTTGCAGAGGACCCAACCTTCAACACCGCCGCCCACGTCGGGGGATCCTGAACCAGGAACCCTCGGCGGAGAGTTCAGTCCCGCTATAGCGGATTGCGGGTCTTGCCGACAAGTCGGCAATCAGGGCACCGCTAACGCCCCACCTAGCACGGCAACTACATTTATACCACCCTCAAGCCCCAATTGCCAGTTCCCATCCCGACAACGTGCGGGGAGTGTGCGACCGAACCTTCTGGCAGCACATAACAGCAACGACTTTGCCACAGAGCACACAGAGACCGCAGAGTAAATCCGGACCTTTTCTCCGTGAACTCTGTGGCAGGGTGGCATGGCGACACGCGTTGTTGTTTCTCGCGGGTCGCCATGGGGCTGACGAGTAGGAGACGAAATCTAATCCGCAATCCGCAATCCCAAATCCGCAATCCTGATGTATCATCCAGCGAATCTTAAGGAACCTCCGCGATGCCATTGACCGATATGCCCCCCTACCAGTATCCGCCCCAGCCGGTCTCTGCCGCCAACGCTGCGAACTGGCAGTGGATGCAGGCATTCTACGATCGAGAAGTCTCTCGCCCGCCCGAGGCCGACGAGACGCCGGACCAGGCTCTGCGGCGGGCGGCCGCGGTCAGGCCCACGCCGGAAAAACTTGCCTATCTCGACATGGAGCTCATCACCTTCCCGCACTTCGGCATGAGCACCGTGTCCGGCCATCAGCAGGGCACGGGCAAGGAAGACCCGCGGCTGTTCAACCCCCAGGCCTTCGACGCCCGCCAGTGGGTGCAGTTCCACCAGGACATCGGCGCCAAGATGATCGTCTTCGTCGCCAAGCACCACGATGGGTACGCCCTGTGGCCGACCCGGCTCAACGACTACTGCATCCGCAGCAGCCCCTGGCGCGGCGGGCGCGGGGACATGGTCGCCGAGATCGCCGGCGCCTGCCGCGAAGGCGGGCTCAAGCTCGGGCTCTACATCTCGCTCTGGGACGCCCACGACAGCCGCTGCGACAATCCGCGAAAAGGCCCCGAGCACATGACGCCCGCCCAGCGCGAGGCTTACCAGGCCTACGTCGAGCAGCAGCTCATCGAGACGCTCGTCCCCTACGGCGAGATCACCGAACTGTGGTTCGACGGCGCCGGCACCAACGGCGCGGAGGACTGGAACCGCATCTACGAGATCATCCATCGCCTTCAGCCGCGGTGCCTGGTCGCCATGTGCGGCTTCGGCGCGCGGTGGTGCGGCAACGAGTCGGCCGTCGGCGACGTGGTGAACTGGAACACCCTGCCCCTGCTGCCACAACTGCGCAGCCATCAGTGGGTGCCCTTCCACTACGAACAGTTGATCAGCAAGAACCTGCCGACCATCACCGATGACATCCAGCAACTCCGAAACCAGGAGCTGTTCTTCATCCCCCAGGAGGGCGACACGCGCGTGCTCTGCGGCGGCTGGCACTGGGATGGCCGCGGCGAGCCCCGCAGCCTCGAGTGCCTCATCGACATCTACTACGCGTCGATCGGCTCGGGAGCGGTGCTGATCCTGAGCCCCTCGCCGGACCCCCGAGGCGAGTTCAACGACCTCCAGCGGGAGCGCCTGGGCCAGTGGCGCCGGTGGATCGAGGATTCATTCAGCGACAACCTCCTCCGCGGCGCCACGCTCACCCTCAGCGGCGCAGCGGAAGATTACGACTCGCAAGACATCCTGCGCACCCAGCGCGACCGCCCCTGGTTCGCCACGCAGACAACGGACCTGTCGCTGGTGGCCGAGTTCTCCCAGCCGCGCACGTTCAACAACCTCCTCGTCGAGGAACACCTCGCCGACGGTCAGCGGATCGCCGCCTTCGTTCTCGATGCCTGGCAGGAGGGGCGATGGACGAGCGTGGTCCAGGGGCGCACCGTCGGGCACAAGCGCATCCTGCCCTTCAGCGACATCACGGCCGAAAAAGTGCGGCTGCGGATTCTGGAATCGCGCGACGCCCCGGCGCTGCGGTTTGTGGGATTGTACAAGGCCCTGCCCTACCGCCAGGGCAAGCGCACCTATACCAACGCCGATTATCGCCCGGCGCTGCCCGATCGGCCCGGCCTGCAGCGCGGCCTGGCGTGGTCGTTCTACGAAGACGCCAACAACGGCTTTCTGCCCTACCAGGAGATGTTCAGCAATCTGCCCGCGCCGAACGTTGCGCCCGTGGCGACGGGCTTTGCCGCCGAAGCGATCCAGGCCTTCAGCTCCGTCGCGGCTGATCGAGATCGAACGCAGCATTTCGCCATGCGGCTCGACGGATACTTCAATGCCCCGGCCCGGGCGGTCTATACCTTCAAGGCCGCCGCCACCAGCGGCTGCCGACTCTACATCGACCGTCAGCCCGCGATCGAAAACGACGCCTCGGCCGGCGCCGCCGCGACGGCGGACGTTCCTCTCCAAGCCGGACTGCACGCCCTGACGGTGCTGGCGTATTTCGGTTCGGCCGGCAAGGCCGCGCTGAGCCTGGAGGTCGAGTGGCCCGGCAACGCCGGCGGCGACGGATTCGGCTGGTCGTCGCAGCAGCGATTGCTGCCGCTGCTCTGCGGGGACGGGGAACAGGGACGGGGAGTGCTGGATTAATGGGATTCTATCCTCCTCCTCCTCGTCGTCGTCCTCGTTCTCGTCCTCGTCGTCGGTTCTTCGTCGCTGACATACAGTTGATTCCACCGCCAGCGGAGCATTCAATACGGCCATGAATCCCAAACGCTCACTCTGCGGGCCCGAGAAGATGTCTTCCAAGCAGCGCGTTCGGCGAACGCTGGCATGCCAGGAAGCCGACCGTGTGCCCATCAACTACAGCGGCAACGGCGATATCAACCGCCGCATGATGGAATACCTCGGCCTTGAAAGCCACGACTGGGAAGGCTTCAACCGCGCCCTGGGCGTGGACTTCCGCGGCGTCGGCGCTCCGTACACCGGCCCGCGCCTGCACGAAGATCAGCTGCCCATGCACGTCGACCCGTGCTGGGGCTGGCGCACGCGCTGGGTCGAGCATGAGTTCGGCGGGTACTGGGACTACTGCCAGTGGCCGCTCACCGACGCCGGCGTCGACGAGATCGCCCGCTGGCCGATGCCCGACCCGGACCGGTTCGACTACAGCGTCGTCGCCCCCGCCTGCCGGGCCAACAAGGACTACGCCGTGCATATCGGCCACCCCGGCCTGGCGTGCATCATCAACACTGCCGGCTTCCTTCGCACGATGGGGCAGGTCTTTGTCGACCTGATCACCGACGACGAAGCCGGGCTGCTGCTGATCGATCGCATGCTCGACGTACACTACGAAACCGCCCGCCGCACGCTCGAGGCCGCCGAGGGGGGCGTCGATTTCATGTGGATGGGCGAGGACCTCGGCACGCAGATCGGGCCCATCATCAGCATGGACCTCTTCCGCCGCCACATCAAGCCGCGCCACCAGCGGTTCATCGACCTGGCCAAACAGTACGGCCTGCCCGTGATGATCCACACCTGCGGCTCGAGCAGTTGGGCGTACGAGGAGTACATCTCGATGGGCATGAACGCCGTCGACACGCTGCAGCCCGAGGCCGCCAACATGTCCCCGGACTACCTCAAGCGCACCTTCGGCGGCCGCCTGGCGTTCCACGGCTGCATCTCGACCGCCGGCCCCGTCGCCACCGCCGGCGTGGAAGAGACGATCGCCTACTGCCGCGACACGCTGGCAACAATGATGCCCGGCGGCGGCTACTGCTTCTCCCCGACGCACTCCCTGCAAGACAACTCCCCCACCGAAAACGTGGTAGCGATGTACGAAACCGCCCACAAGTACGGCCGCTATTGATCAAACGGGTGGCATGGCGACACGCGCAGCGGGTCGCCATGGGGACAGAGAGTGCGGGCCTGCCCGCCGAAGCCTTGGCGAAGGCGGGATTACCGGGATCTCCCGTTGTCCGTCCGTTGTCTATTCTTGTCTGTTTTCGAGCACTCCAGAATCCATCCAATATCCGAAGTCTTTGTATGACAAGGTGTTACTAGCTTTTGCCGCCTCGGCTGGCGTCAGGGTAGACAATGGCGCCACCGCGGTGAATCGACAGCGCCAGGACGTGTCGCGGGCGTCTCGCCCGCGCGTGCCGAGGGCATCTTGCCCTCGCCTGACGGACATGCTTCTCCAGTGTCGCGACCGAGCCGCCCCGCAGCACTCGTCCCCAAGGGAGATGAGCGTCACCTGCCGTATCCGTCAGGCCTTGACACTCCCGCACGGAAACCCCGATTTTGAAGAACGGGTTCCACGCATAAGTGGGGCCTGAATGGCCTTTCTACAGAGCATTCTTGATCCCTTTCAGCGGAGGAAAGCAAGAACTGCCCTTGTCGCCTCAAGCTTGATTTTGGTTAGAGCGCTATTCGTGTGGGAGTTCCGTGCAGCACCGGTTGGAGCGATAAGACTGCAGAACTGGTTTCTGGGCTCGATGCACATGTAAATGAATTCGTTGCATTTGTTCCGCAGTACACAATACAGATCAGCGTTGATCGCAGTCACATCCATCCTCTTGAAGTCCCCGAGATCCACCGTCATCTTTGTCCCATCAAGTCTCTGAAGATCCTTGCGCTCAGCCAACTCGTTCAGCATCTGATAAGATTCATCTTCTGTCACTGCAATGCCATCAGCACAGCCGAGTGCCTGCCAGCTTTCGTCGCTCTGCAGGCTTGCAGGTGCGTCTGCCGCGCCCACACACATACCAAGGTTGAGCCGTAGCCCTGTGCCAATTCTGCGCCAGTATTCTTCTGGGGGACAAGCCTTTGGAAACTCGCTTGGGGTGAGTTTCAACGAAGACAGTGAAGAGTCGGATCTGAGCCAAGGAAGTACAAGGCCGGCGGAAGTCCGAGTGGAAGAAAGCAAGTACAGATCTAGGGCGAAGAAGGGGAGATTGGCTACATGCGTCCTTTCTATGTGGTTGGCCTGCTTGGCCCACTTTCCAAGCTCCTCTGTGGCTTGCGCGCAGGCACGGAACAATATCTTCGGGCCTCGGGCTTCTAACTTGGCAAATGATTCCAACAATGGCTCCGGACGAAACCCACCATCGCGTAGTGATATTAGGATGTTTAATATGCCCTCTGATAAACCCGAGGCTTGAATATTCACATCTGAAAGCTCCTTGTCAACACACTCCAGATACGAATGGAACCCAACAGCCCATCGTGTATACTCACGAATCCATCCTAATGAAAGCTGGTCCTCAGGATTCAGATGCTCTTTGTAAGTGGTGAGGGCATCGAGAACCTCCCAATAGGAGGCTATGGGATCTTTCAGAATCATGCTGTGGGATGAGAGAGCAATCAACGCCTGGTGCAGTGGGCTCTTTTGTGCTCCGCCCGAAGGAAACACGGCCTCAATGGCCCCGATTGGCCTACGGTCATAGACGAAAACGCCTATGAAAGCCCCAGCCTTCAAACTGTCGAACGCCGGATCGTCAGGGCGGAGGCAAACTCTTGGATGAGGGCCAGCCAATGGCATTGGTCCAGGGCCCGGTCTTGGCAAAGAGGGTATCTTACCCATAACAGTTACCGTCAGAAGCCCACCAAATCGAGCTTCCCAAGGCCAGACCAGCAACCCGATCGGGCAAACAGGTATTGATGGCTGACACATCTCTTCGATGGCGGCCGCATCAGCCCCATCGGCTATCCTGAACAGGAGCACAGGCGGTCTTCCCTGCATTGCGGCACCATCAAAGCGATGCTTTGAGGCAGAACGTTCCAGGAGATGAGCAACCGTATCGGAAGGGACCATATCTAGATCGATATTCCTGACTTGTATCGAGCGAATTATGCCTTCCACCAAATCCGGCAACATTTTCTTAGGTCTGAGGGCCTCCTTCTTCTTAAACCAGACGCGCTTTACAGGTTCGAGAAAGTTTGGTGACACTTGGTTCTCTTCGGCTACCTCTTCCAGAGTCACACCTTCATTGCTCCGGATAATGTCACATTTTAGCGAAATGGCCTCATCATCTCTCGAAAGAGCATATAGCGCCAGCATTTCTCGTCGCTCGGAAGATTGTCCAGCTTGCCTGTGGGGGTACTTTGCATCGTATGGAGCCCACCACATCTCTCCGATTGCGATAATAGCTTCGGCACCTGTTCTTTCAACGTCCCCGGCAATTGCACGCCAGACGAGATATTTCTCTATTTGCTCATCCAGCTTGAGGCAAATACTTAGCATGCCTCTATCGGGCAAGAGAAGAAAGACTATAGGAACATGATAGCCATCAACAAGAAATATCTCCCGCGCACACTCGAACAACCACTCACTGGTCTTACGAAGGTTTCCAGATCCCATTTGTTCTAAGGAGATGATGGGAAAACCTCCGTACTGAGCCTTCATAACCTCCTGCCCCATCTCAGAGAAAGCGACCCTTCGTGTGACCGCAATTCGGTCACCGTTTGAAAGCCGAACGCATATCGTCCGGAACTCGGGCTCGCCTCTCATATAAGCAGGGAGGTTGCCGATGTCGCCCGACTGTCCTGACTCCGAGGAGTCTCTGTCCAGTCTGAGAATATTCCGATCTGCGTCATGTAGAAGCTCTGACAGGACCCCGCAGGCATGTACCAATGCATCAAGCAACTCAAAGGCCGGCAGGTCTTCTGCAATCCACTTTCTTTCTATACGGACAAATCCGTCTTCCCGCACCTCCTGTGGTACTTGCCTTAAGTCCAGTGCGCCGATTATTTCATCAACTGAGGCAAGTGGGTCCGCTTCCATCTCAAGGGAGGTGGGCTCGAAATAACAAGCGACAACAGCAATCCGGACGGTGCTCTTAGTGATCAGGTCTCCTTCTTTCACGATTTGATTTCGTGCATCAACCAACCACGTCATGATAGGGTCGTTAGCAAGACGTTCTCGCCAGGCGCCGTACCAGTCGTCAAACTGCGGTATTTCTTTCTTCTGTTTCTGAAGTACCCATGTGACATTTCTGAGTGCCTGAATACTGGCATTTAGAAAGGTTCTGAACTCGGGTGGATCGAAGTAAGCTACGGCGGCTCGTCGCCAGAGCCTCATCGCCTCATCGAGTCTAGCGTGTGCCGTCGCCGATGGACATTTCCGCTTGCCATCGGGACTGTGCAACATGCCCATGTAATCACTCCCGCTACTGTTTAAGATGCCATCCCGTCTAAACCCAGCACTAAGAAGCTTCTGCTTCGATGGTACCGCAATAGTCGTGGGCAGGCGAGGAGATTCGTCGACCGGTGTTGGGAAATCCGGTGATATATGGGCAATGGGAGGATTACGGGTCTGTTTACTCTCGGGGAATAATGGCAGCAGTTCACGTCTGGGACCCGGCGAAGCCTAGATATTCGTCGAGCCAGTCGTCGGTTTTGAGGACGCCTTTGCGCTGGGCGAGGGCTTGGCGGCTGGCGGTGCGCTGGGCGCTGGTGAAGATCCGGCGGGTGAAGGGGGTGGAGATTTCGTTCTCGGCGGCGCGGTGGCGGGTTCGCAGGAGGGAGGAGCTGTGAGGGGCGTGGCGGCGGACCAACTCGTCCTCGAGGCTGACGAACGTCTCGGCGTGGCCGGGGTCGCCCTGGCGGGCGCAGCGGCCTATCAGCTGGCGGTCTACGCGGCGGGACTCGTGGCGCTCGGTGGCGATCACGTGCAGGCCGCCGAGGTCCGCCACGCCGCGAGCGAGCTTGATGTCGGTGCCGCGGCCAGCCATGTTCGTCGCCACGGTGATGCGCCCGGGCGCGCCCGCGCCGGCGACGATCTGGGCCTCCTCGGCGTGGCGCACGGCGTTGAGCACCTGGTGAGCGAGGCCGACGGCTGTCAGCATGCCCGAGAGTTGCTCGCTGGCCCGGACGCTGCGGGTGCCGATGAGGATCGGGGCGGCGGTTTCGTGCAGGGCTTTGGCGCGGGCGATCACGGCTGCCCACTTGGCGGTTTCGGTAGCGAAGACGCGGTCGGGGGCGACCTTGCGGATGCATGGGCGGTTGGTGGGGATGACGGCCACGGGCAGATGGTAGATCTGCCAGAACTCCAGCGTCGCCTCGGCCGCGGTGCCGGTCATACCCGAGAGCTTCCTGTACTGGCGGAAGAACCGCTGGAAGCTGATGCGGGCGTGGGTGTCCTTGGGGGCCTGCACGTCGAGGCCTTCCTTGGCCTGCACGGCCTGGTGGAGCCCGTCGCGCCACTCGCGGTCGGGCATGAGGCGGCCGGTGAACTCGTCGACGATGACGACCTTCTCGTCCTTGACGACGTACTGCTTGTCTCGGCGGTAGAACGTGGCGGCAGTCAGGGCCTGGACGACCAGCTCCTCGCTGCGTCGCCGCCGGGACCAGGATCCGCCCAGTTCGCCCCCCAGTTCGTTCAGCCGGGTCTTTCCGGCGTCGGTCAGGTCCACCTCGCGATAGCGTTCATTGACGCGGTAGTGGGTGTGGAGTTCGAGGCGGCGGGCCAGGTCCACGGCCTGCGTGAACGCGGCGACCTGTTCGCGGTTGGGCGCCTGGCCGGAGATGATCAGCGGGGTGACGGCTTCGTCGATCAGGACCGAGTCGGCCTCGTCGATGATGGCACAGTGCAGACCGGTCTGGAGGAGCCGGTCGGTCCCGCGGCCGCTGCCCTCGACGATCTTGGCCAGCAGCGCGTCGGTGAGCCCGCGGAGCTTGCCCAGCGCCAGTCGGTCGCGGAGGAAATCGGCGGTCACTTCCTTGTTGGTGCAGTAGGTGATGTCGGCCTGGTACGCCGCTCGGCGGTCGTCGCCTTCCATCTCGCCTTCAATGTGCGCCGCTCGCAGTCCGCAGAAGCGGTAGACCTTGCTCATCCACTCGGCGTCGCGCTTGGCCAGATAGTCATTGACGGTGATGACGTGGCAGCCGCGCCCTCGCCAGCCGGCGATCGTCGCGGGCATGGTAGCCGTGAGCGTTTTGCCCTCGCCGGTGGCCATCTCGGCGATGCACCCCGCCTCGATCGCCAGCGCCCCGGCCACCTGCACGCGGTACGGCCGCTCGCCAAGCTGGCGGAATGCGACCTCGCGAATGACGGCGAAGGCGGCTAACAGGTCGGGCTTCTTCTGGCGATTGCGGCGGAAGAGTTCACGGAAGTGCCGGGCCTGCTCGGCGAGTTTGGCGTCGGTCAGTTCGGCGAAGGATTTTTCCATCGCCAGCACCGCGTCGGCTTGGGCGAGGAACCGCCGCGTGCGGGGCAGGAGGTTGTTGGCCAGACCCAGGGCGGTATCCCAGGCAGCGTCGAGCGTGCGCGGCAAGGCCTCGCTGCCGGACGGCTGGGAGAGCATTCGCCAGGTTGTGCTGGGCAGGGGCAATTTCCAATTTCCAATTTGGAATTTACAATTTCCGATTGAACAACATTGGCCGGGGGACTACCGGGTGCCATGGCGGTCGTTTCTCAGCCGCCATGCTTGCGGCACGACGCGGTCGGGGACATGGCGGCGGGATAACGGCCGCCATGGCACCCAGCTACTGATTACCGATTACTGATTACCGATTACTGATTACCGATTACCGATTACCGATTACTAAATACGGAATCGTTTCTGCACCACCTGCGTCAATTCGTGCCACCACTGGACGGCCAGGGGTTTGGCGGGCAGGTCGATTCTCGCCACGACGCGCTGGCGGGGCAGCAGTCGCAGGGCCTGCGCGTCGCCCGCCGCGTCCGGCACGATACGCAGTTCGAAGAACGCCTGCGCCGCGGTCATTCCCTGGCGGTCGTCCGTCTTGGTCTGCACCGACCCGCCGGCGGCGTATCCCAGGGCGGCCGAGGGCAGGTTCTCCTGTGCGGCCTTGAAGATCGCCTCGATGCGCCCGCCGAGCGGCCGTCCGCCGACGGTCACGTCCGGCCGACCCTGGAGGCGTACTTCGACGTTGAGCCCCGGGTCGCGGGCCAGTTCGTTCATCAGCACGGCGGCGACGTCCTGCTTTGCGACAGCCCGGATCAGCAGGTGGTCCATGTCGGCCACGACCCCGATCTGGCGGTCGCGGCTGAGGAAGGCGCCCTCGTAGCGGTCCAGGTCCGGCGAGACCCACAGGCCGTCGATGGGCGCTTTGATCGTCAGCGAGTCCAGTTGCCCCTTGAGGTCGGCGATCTTCTTGTCCATCGCCTCGATCATCGCGTCGAGCACCTGCACCTCGGCGGCGTTTTCCGTGCGGGCGATGGCCCGCTGGGTCTCCAGCGCGCTGCGGTTGTGCTGGTGGGCCTTAAACTGGGCCTCGAGCTCCGGATTGGCCAGCACCGCCAGCACCTGCCCGCGTGTGACATTTTGCCCCGGCGTTGCGACGATGCGCTGCAGCACGCCCTCGGCAGCAGGATAGATCACCTGCATCTGGCGCGGCTCTGTGACGCCCTCGACGCGCGTCGTGTCGCCGGCGCGCACCAGGCCCAGGCCCCCCGCCAACAGCGCCGCAGCGAGCAGCACGCCAGCCACCGCACGGCCGCGAACGCGGGCCAGCTCGGGGCTCGTCGCCAGGTAGTACACGAACTTGCCCAGCGGCGCCGCGACCCACGCCCCGGCGGCCGCCACGGCCAGAATCGCCCCGACGAAGAACAGCTTGTCGGCGATGAACGCCAGGATTCCCACGCAGACGACCACGCGGTAGACCGTCGAGGCCGGTCCGTAGAAGAGGAACCACGCCTTCTCGCCGGCCGAGTGTGCCGGGTTATCCGCCTTCGGGACCGACCAGAGGTACCGCTTGACCAGGTAGTAGAGGTACTGCTTGGAGCGGCCGGCGAGGTTGGGAATCTCCAGCAGGTCCGAGAGGATGTAATAGCCGTCGTACCGCAGCAGCGGGTTGAGGTTGAACAGCAGCGTCGAGACGCCCGCGATGAACATCACGTTGTAGGCGATGGCGTTGAGCGGCGTGGGCGTGGGGCTGAAGGTCATCGCCCAGACGATCGCGGCGACGGCGGCAACGCCCAGCTCGACGAGCATTCCGGCGGCCCCGACGATCACGCGCTGGAACTTGCTGCGCAGGGCCCAGGCGCTCGAGGCGTCGACGTAGGGCATGGGCGTGAAGATCAGCATCATCACGCCCATCGCATGCACCTCGCCGCCGCCCCCGCCGGCGAGACCGAACTTCTTGCAGGCAAAGGCGTGGCCGAACTCGTGGAAGAGCTTGATGAAGATGAAGCTGACGTACAGCAGCGGCAGGTTGGCGGTTTCGAGCACGCCGGCGCCGCGCGAGAGCAGCTCGTCGCCGCGCCCGGCCAGCAGGTAGGCGGCCGCGCCCACCAGCGCCAGCAGGATCACCGCGCCGACGGGACCAAACAGCCCGCCCAGGGCGCCGGCCCAGCGATCGAGGAAGTTGTTGGGGTCCAGCAGCGGGATTCGCACGAACAGCAGGTTCGACAGGCGTCCGCGCATCTCGCGGCTGACGCGCTGGTGGTGGCGATTGAACAGGCCCCGCGCGTCGGGGGGCACCTGGGCGGCCAGCAGGTTGCTGGTGTAGAGCTGGCCCAGCAGCGAGATGACTTCGCCCTGCGTGGGGGCCTCGTCGGCGAGTTTGTCGTTGCAGATTTTCCAGGCCTGCTCGACGGTGCGTTTGCCATCGAGCAGCCCCACCAGCATGTACGCCGGTTCGTTGAGGCGGAAGAACTGATTGCTCGAGGGGTCCTGCAGCACGTGCCACATCTGCCCGCGGAAGAACTGGCGGCTGACCTGCACCGTGCCCCGCAGGCGCGGCGTCAGGGACGTCACGCGGTACCACGACTCGCTGAATGTCGGACGTTGTATCGGCATCTTGGTGGCACAGCCTTTCCAGGCTGTGCTCCTCTAAGACACAGGCTGGAAAGCCTGTGCCACTACAACCACAGCTTCATGCGGACCCAGTTCACCAGGCGGCGCGACCAGAGCCACCCCAGGGGTTTCTTGTCCAGGTCGATCTTCGCCACGCCGGTCATTCCCGGTCTCAGCCAGGGCGGCGTGGAGTGGAGCCTGACGCGCACCTTGAAGACGTTGTCCTGCTCGGACACCTCCGCCAGCGGCGTGATGCGTTCGACCGTGAAGGCGATGCGCTGCTGCGGGTACGACTCGCTGGCCAGTTCGCCGCTCTGCCCGACGCGGACGGGGGTGATCTGGTCTTCGCTGACTGACAGGTCGGCGTACAGGTCGTCGACCGGCGCCACCTCGAACAGCACGTCGCGCCGCGAGACCGGAACGCCGATGCGTTTCTTCAGGTCCCCTACCAGCACCAGCCCCGCCACCGGCGAGACGATGCGGGCCCGCTTGATCTGGTCGCCCAGCAGCTCGGCCTCGACGCCGGCGGCAGCGGCGTTCTCGCGTGCGATCTGCGCCTCGGCGGTCTTGCCCTCAGCCATCGCCACGTCGGCCTGCTTGGTGAACTTGGCGCTTTCGGTGACCGCCCGGCGGAGCTGGGCCTGCAGGTCGCGCGTCTCGAGCTGGGCCAGCACCGCGCCGGCCTCGACGCGGCTGTCGGGTTCGACGAACGTCTTCTCCAGGTAGCCGTCGAAAGGCGCGGTGATGACCCGGCGTTGGGCGGCCTCGGTCATGAACGACGCCTGGGCCTGGTAGTCGCCCTGGACAAAGATCAGGCACAGCACGGCCGCCAGGACGCCCGCGGCAGCGAGCTTGGCCCAGGTGTGCTTGGGACCCAGCACCCCGCCCAGCCCGCGATACGCGCTGGAGGCGATACGCGCCCCCGCCCAGCGGTCAGTCTCGCGCAGAGCGATCAACCGCGCCGAAGACAGGTCCAGCACCAGGCGGAGGGTCTCGGCCTCGTCCAGAACGAAGGGCTTCTCAAAGTCGCGCTCGAGCACGAGCACGGCTTCGGGCCGCCCCGCCCGCCTCAGCGGCAGCGCCAGCACCGAGCTGGGACCCTGGCGGCGGGCCAGCTCTCCGCAGGCGCGGCTGACGTAGCTGGCACCCTCCGGCGCGGGGTAGAGCACCTCCACGTCCTGGTCGATGCACTCCTCGGCGGCCGCCTCGATATCTTGCACGAGCTTCATCTTGCGGCTGAACTTCTCGGTGTGGCTGGTGGCGGTCAGGATGACATAACGCCCCTTGAGGAATCCGACCGACACGCGGTGGCACTGCCATCGCGCGGCCAGTTCGTTGCACAGCGCCATGGCCGTGGCGGCGAATCGTTCATGGGCATTGACGGCAGAGAGCACTTCCATCGCCGCGCGCAGGCGGGCGAAGTCGCCCTCGCGCCGCTGCTGCGCCAGGCGCATCTCGTAGAGGCTCAGCAGACTGGCTGACAGCTCCAGCCGCTGGCGCGCCGCGGCGAGCACGCGCGAGTCGGAGCTTTCGATCAGAAACGCCGCAGTTGCGGGGGAGCAGTTGTCCGTCGAGACGGACATGACCAGCAGGTGCTGGGCGGCATTCTGTCCGTAGAGTTCGCTGCCCTGATGCAGGGCGTGAAGCGAGGTGCGCCCCTTGGCGAGGGTCTGCGGGGCCAGTTGGGCCGCGGTGGCCAACCACGCCGGCGCGGGGGCCTCTGGCGGCGGAGGCGGATATACAGCCGCCACCTCGACGGTTCCCGCGTCGTTGCGGCGAAGGATCGCCCCGGCCGAAGCGGCGCTGAGGCGGCACTGAACGGTCAGCAGTTCCAGAAGGAACTGCTGGGCCGGACCGTTAAAGCGGCGCAGGCGCTCGACGAGATCGAGCGCGCCCGACAATTCGGCGCTGCCGCTGGACGATTGCGTTTGGCTGGTTGTCATAGGCACCTGCACGCCAGGGTCAGTCGGTCTTGTCCGGGTCGATCGCCGCGGATGGGCGCGTGGTTGCCGAGGCGGCCGCGGTCGACATGGTAAATCTCACCGTGACGTGGTCGCCGCCGCCGCGGGACTGGGCATTGGGAATTTCCACGCGGATGGTGCGGGTCTGGCTGGCCGCGTCGGCCATCGCCGCCACATAGACCACTTTGGCCTCGATGACGCGCCCGGCGCCGAAGTCGACTTTGGCCGCGTCGCCAAGCTTGATCGCCGCGGCCTGCTCCACCGGAACCGGCGCGTCGGCCCAGAGCGGGTCGATCACCACCAGCGTCATGATTTTGGCCTGAAGGTCCACCGATTGTCCGACCTGTCCGATCACGTCCTCGACCTGCCCGTCGACGGGGCTGACGATCGCCATGCGCTCGAGCTGGGCCTGGGCTTCCTGGTGCTTCAGGACGTTCAGCTCCTGCTCGTGGCGGGCCAGCGCCAGCGACAACTCGCCGATGGTGACCTCAAGCCGCGCGTGCTCGTATTCGTACTTGCTGGCGACCTGCTTCTTGAACAGCCCTTCCGTGCGCTCCAGGTCCACGCGCTTCTGAGCGAGTTGTGCCTCGGCGGCCTTGACGCGGGTCTGATCCTCCGCGGCGGCCTTGAGCTGGGCGGTCTTGAGCCGCTCGGCCGAATCGTCCAGCCGCGCCAGCAGTTGGCCCTTGCGGACGGGCTGGCCGGCCTTGACGGGGATCTCGGCGATTCGTCCCGGCACGACGAACGCCAGCGTGACGTTATCCCGCGGGCGCGTCAGGGCCTTGATGCCCCCCTCCTGCGCCAGGGCGGCGGAGGCGGAGGCTGTACACAATGCGATGAGCGTCAGAGCGAGTTTGTGCAGAGTCAAAGCATGTCTCCCCGGCATGAGGTCCCGTTATCAAGACTATTGTACTGAAACTGGGGGTGGGAAGTTCAGATTTGTTCACCCGCCAAGGAACTATACTTGAAGCTGAACAAGGAGAAGCCCATGGCCGACCGGAACGAGTCGAAGGCGCCCCAGGACCAGGACCCCGCCCAGAACAAGAACGTCTCCGTGCGCGTGGACGAGCGCACGATGGCCACGGTGTACGCCAACGTCGTCCTCAGCCACGCCTCGGAAGAGGAAGTGATGCTGGACTTCGGCGTCAAGGGGGTGGCCCCGCCCCAGGACCCCAAGCAGCCCGAGGTCATCCTGCAGATCACCAATCGCGTGGTGCTGAACTACTTCAGCGCCAAACGCCTGGCGATGGCCCTGTCGCAACTCATCCGCCGATACGAAGACCAGTTCGGCGAGATCGAACTCGACGCGAGCAAGAGAAAGAGATCTTAGATCCTCAGTCCTTGATGCCGATGGCAGATGAATGCTGGGCGCTGTATCATTCCCAGCCGCTGCTGCTACGCATCTTCCCGTCTTGTCTCGGAGTGCGTCATGAAAAGATTGATGTTCCTTTTCTTCTCTCTGATCCCTCTGTGCCTCTGTGGTAGTCTTTTGGCCCAGGCGTCGCAGCCGGCGTCCAAGGGCGCGCGCTATCATCCGCCGAGCAAGTGGGTGCTGGGGCCGTGGTACGGGACGGGGTTTCCGGATTTCGGCAGAAGCTGCGGCAGCTATGGCAAGACGCTTGAAGATGAGATCAACTACGACCTGGACAACCTCATCAAGCACGACATCCCGATCACGTGCTACCACTGCGACGGCACGTCCTGGGCGCGTAACGACACGATCACCCTCAGTGATGCGATGATCCAGCGGCTGCGGGAGAAGAAGATCCGCCTGCTGCTGCACCTGTGGGGGCAGGACGACCTGCCTGGGCGTCGACTGGGGGCGGGCTGCGGACGGGCATCCGCCGCGTGTTTTCAAAGAGCCAGTTCCTGCCCGCGCCCTACAACGAGTTCACGGCCTACGACGTTGACAAGAACCGCCGCCCGGCCGAGGAGGTCTATTTCCGCCGTCTGCATTGGGGCTCGATGCAGGTCGTGATGGACAACAGCCCCTGGGTCGATTGCGACCCCTGGACGTGGGGCTACAGCCCAAAGCTCCTTGACGCCTACCGGTACTGGTCGTGGCTGCACCTGGAACTGGCGGCATACCTGCACAGTTACGACTACCACGCCTACGAAACCAACGAGATGATCTTCCGCCAGCCTAGTCCCGAAAAGTATGCGACGAAACTGGGCGAAGAGATCTTTGTGGCCTACGTGACCGATGCCATGACGGAACTGGACATCGAGCTGCCGCCAGGCGAATGGATCAATTACTGGGACCAAAGCCAGGTCGTCAGCGGCAAGATCAAGTACCCCGTGCCGCTGGGCCGCGAGCCCATCTTTGTCCGCAACGGCTCACTGATTCCCCTCGACGTCAGTCGCGCGTACACCGGCCACGGCACCGCCGAGTCGGCCGGCAGCCTGACGGTGCTGGTCTTCCCCAGGGGCCGGTGCGCGTTCAAGTACCGCGACGTCGGGCTGGACGCCTGGGTAACATTTCAGGCCGTTCAGGAAGGCGACGGGCTTACGCTTGCGGCTTCGCGGGCGCCTTCTCAGAACGTGCTGTACCGCATCGCCGGCGTGGCGGCGCTGCAGTCGGTGGGCGTGGAGGGGCTGTCCGTGAAGATCAACCAGGGCGGCACCCTCGCCCGCGCCGCATCGGAAAAGGAAGTCAACGGCGCCGCGTCCAGCGCGTGGTTTTATGACGCCGCCGCCAAGCGCCTGATCGTCAAGCTATGCCGCTGACGAGTTCATCGCGGTGGCGTTCGCGTGTCTGTGTGCGTGCGGCGACACCTGCTCTTGCCCACGGCCATGCCGATCAGGAACATGCCGGGGATAGCGATCAGGTGGACCAGCCACCACCCCCAGTTCAGAAAATGAAGCGCTTCGGGCAATACCTCTGCTCCAAGCATCGTAAACATGATTCCCCCTCTCTATGATCAGTCCCGGCACAGAATGATAGCGCACCAGAGAGCAAGCTGCCAAGCCGGAGCGGGCGCCGTGGCGGCGGGTCAGAGCTGTTCGCGCGTATAGAACAGCCGCGTGGCGCGGGTTCGCTGTGACAGGACAAGGCGGGTCCATTTGACCAGTTCGAACCGCGGGCAGCGCTGCCAGGCCAGAGTTGCGCGCAGCAGTTGGTCGCGGTCGGGCCTGGTCTGCAGTTGCATCACTGCCGCCGTCGCCAGCGGCTGGGGCGCCCATCCGGCCAGGCGTACCAGGTCGGCGAGGTACTGCTCATCGGCTGTCGCGTGCGCCAGAGCCTCTCGCGGCAGGGCGCCGGCCTCGATGGCGGCCTGGAGCAGGCAGGAGCGCCTGTCGGCGAAGGCGGGCTCTTCCAGGCGGCGTCGCCACTGTCGCTGAAGCTGGCGCCAGGCGTTCATGTCGAACAGCGAGGGCGGGTCGACCCATCGGCCGCTGAGGCGCATCAGTCGCGCCGAGGCGCGCATGCGGTGCCACCATCTGGGATGCGTCAGTTCGGCGACGGCCTGTTCGAGCCCCTGGCGCCACCATTGTGCGGGCGTGGCGGTGCGGTTGTCCCGCCACCAGGCCCGCCACAGATCGAACAGCTCCGCGCCGTTGCGGGCACGGTCGGCGAACTGCACGTAGAAGCTTGGTTCCAGGTGCTGTTCCAGCAGACACGGGCGCTGGAACACGGTTTCAGAAGAATAAGACGAGCCGCCGCTGAGGCCCTCCAGGGGCAGTCCGTTGTCGCGAAGCTTCGGCGCCAGCAGCGAAGAGCCTTGGAAGCTCATCTCCGACAGGTCGGAGCAGACCGCCGGGGGGACAGTCGCAGGCTCGTCCGCCGATTCGCCATCGCGGTCTCTCGTGGGCGCGTCCTGGAAGCGGGACAGTGAGTCCGCCCATGACGGCAGGGCCGCCGAGGGCGCGTCCGGGCGCTCGTAGCCCCGCCGCATGTGCATCATCCTGCGATACACGAGTTCCCGCATGTCGTCGTCTTCGTCGCGGTCGGTGGGTTGGGGCATCGAGGCCGCAATCACGGCTGCCCGCGCCGACAACAGCGTTTTGAGTTCTTGCGCCCGGGCGATATCGGCGTCGCCGGCGGAACTGCCCATCATCCGCAACAGGCAGGCCAGGTGGACGCGCAGGTCGAAGTCCTTCTGCTGCGCGTACGCTCGGGCGATCGGCTCGATGGCCTTGTCAGAGTCGAGGATGGCCAGCGCCCAGGCGGCCTCAATGATCTCGACGGGTTCTTTCCTATCCAGACCCGCCGCCACCTGCCCGCGCAGGGCGGTCAACTGCCATCGTGCCGCTTGGCGCATGGCAAAGGTGCGGACGGAGGTCGCCTGGGCGGAAAACATCGGCGCCAGTGCCTCGGCGATCTCCGCCGGCGGAAGGAGTGTCGCGACGGCGTCGCCGGGCTCTGACAGGGACCGCAGGTAGTACATCTCGGCGCCTTGTAGCCCCTCGACATCCTCCTGAGAGATGACGCCGTCCCTGACCAGACCAATCATCTGCCGGATGGAATAGTCCTCGGACACCATACCCTGCCTGAGCATCAAAGCCTTTCTGACATCAGCGCCGAGCTTGGGATCGGAGATGTTCCTGATCAGTCCGGCCAATTGTTCATGCACCTCTTCGGTGGTGCGATGGACCAGCGCTTTGTCCCGGGATTCATTCCAGGGCGGCATGAGGAAGCGCACGGCCGTGCCGTCATCAGGCTGTAAGCTATTGTCATCCGCCTGGGAGGTCGCGGCGCCGGAGGCAGGCTGCGTCTGGGCAGCGTTCTGCCGCAAGTTCATCAGGACAGACGAAAAGGAGGACTGCATGTAGCGTATTGGGGAATCGTCCTGCATGTCCACCTTCGCGTCGTCCGCCACTGACGGAAGAATGCCGCGCGCGACGTACCAGAGCCTGTCGTTTCGGGCGCCGGAGTTTTTCAGCCACTCAAATGCCGCATTCGGGTCGACGGTGGCGGCGGCCTGGAATAATACCATCGACTCCCTGAGCCGGTCGCTGTCGCTATCGTCGGCGGTGCAGGAGGCCAGCAGGGCCTTGGCGGTTTCTCCGTCGCCGGTGATTGACAGCGTGCTCGATGCCAGGGTCTTGAGTTGCCGCTCCTGCGGCGACGAAGATGATCGCGACGACCCCAGCCCGATCAGCGAGAGCAGCCCCCCCGACCGCGAGGCGCGCGGTCTGCGCGTGAGGGTCTGGATGAGCGCCTGGCGGGCCTGGGGCAGCTTCCACTTGAAATCGGCCACGGCGGCGGCCGTCACGCCGCTGCGCGTGGTTGAGGAGATCATCGCCACCACGGCCGGGTCGGGGGTATCGCCGGCCCATTCCAGCAGCAACGGGCTGATGGACATGGCCGTCGTCATGTTAGGCTCCCCGTAGTACTCGTGTTCAATGGGGTCTGCCGCGGCGGCGCCGCTGCCCCGGATCAGGCGAGGCAGGTCGCCGTCGAGGGGCTTCTGGACGCAACCGGCCAATGCCAGGCGGGCAAACAGAACGTCGTTCTTGTCGGCCCGGGCCTTGCTCACCAGGGCGTCGATAGCGGGCTGGATCTTCTTGCAGTCCTCGCCGCTCAGCGCGTCGAGGTTGTCGATCAGCAGTTGCGCATCGCCGCAGGCGACGACGAAGCGAGTCCAGTTGGGCACGTGGGGGATGCGGCCGCGGCAGCTCTTGACGTCCTCGAGATAGGAGGGGTGGTACGAGCGGCTGGCGACGAGCAGCGCCTTGTTGATGGCGACCGGATCGGCCTGCGGGGCGTCGGCCGGCGCGCTGGCGGGCGATCTCAGCGCCGGTCCGCGCAGGATGTCGCCGATGCGCCGGCGGAAGCCCTCGGGCACCTTGTCCCCGTGAGCCAGGGCGGCTTCGAGCATCGCATTGGTCGTCGGAATATCGCCGGGGGCGATCCCGCGCAGCACGTCGGGACACGCCGCCGACAGCGCCTGCGCCGCCAGGTGGGCCATCGCGACGTCGCGGGAGTTGACGCCTGCCACCAGCGCCGCCTGCGCCCGCGGCGACACCGCCTCGCCAGGCCGCACCAGAATCGAGTACGCCATAGCCGCCAAAGCCCCCGCCGCTACCGGCGCACGCGGGTCGTCGAGATACGGTTCGACAAGCTTGCGCCCGTCGCGCCAGTTGGCGGCCGCACTGAGAACGGCAGCCAGAGTATCCGGCGGGACCTTGGCCAGATCGACCGCGGGCGCTGCATCAGGGCAGGCCGTCGCGATGGCCATCGCGAGGTTCTCACGCAGGTAGGTGTCGCCCGCTTTGAGGGTGAGCAGGACTGCCAGGTCCGACTGCTTCATCACGCGCGCCAAGCGGGCGTAGGCCGCCTGGCGGATCACCGCCGGCGCGGTGTTAAGAGCCGGCGCGAGATGTTTGCGGAAGGCCTCCTCAGGAAATGCGGCGACAACCTGGCCCCAGCGCGATGAGACGGGCGCGTTGGTTTTGCCCAGCGCGTCGATCGCCTTCATGAGCAGCGGCACCAGCGCATCGCTCACCTCGCCGCTGAGGATGCTCTCCACCGCCGCATCCTGTACGGCCATGGTCTTTGACGATAGCGCGGCCACGAGTTCCGCGCCGGCGCCCTGGGGGTCCAGTTCGGCCAGGCGGCGGCGGACCTGTGCCATCATGCTTCGATCTTGCGCCAACTGGCGAACCTTAAGGGCGCCGGAGAGTATCTTCTTGAGCAAGGCGACGGCCGACGGATCCTGGTTCTGCAACAGGGCGCCGATGAGGCCTCGGTAGTCGACGTCGGGGCGGGACAAAGCCCACTCGATGAACCGCACGGCGCCTGGGCCCTTGAGCAAGGCGACGCGCTGCGTCAATTCATAGAGCGTGTAAGATCTGCTTTTTTCCAGTCTTTTGAAGACGACGTCCATCGCCCGCTCGTCGCCGCTGCTCAAGAGCAGCCACATCAGGGTGGAGTTGCTGGAGTCGCTGGGGGCCTTCTCGGCCAGATCCATCAGGTCGCGCAGATATCTGCCCGGCCCGACCTTCGCGATCATCTGCAGGGCGACCTCCGACGTCTGGGGATTCTTCAGGACCTCCGCTATGTCGAAGTCGGCCAGAAACTCCTGCGGCTGATCGACGATCGCGGTAATGGCGAGGCTTCTGTCGGCCCCGCCGGACTTGAGACCGCTGTGGAGGATGTCCTTGACGGTCGCATCGCTGCGAGAGGCCGTGCGGAACAGGATCACCGCGGCCATCAACCGCACCTGCGGGTCAGCGTGGGTCAGCAGCGCGGCGACTTTCCGCCCCTCCTGGGCCGGCAGGGGCGGTCGGGCACGGTCGGCGCTTTCGGGTCCGAAGGACGAGCTGCGGCTGACGTAGAAGTCCTGTCCGAGATTGTCCTCGAAGGCCCTGGCGGCGATCATGCCCAGGGCGAGGCGCACCACGGAGGCATCGGCGTGAGCCAGGCCGGCGAGCACTCTGGTACCGTCGCCGCCATGGTAGGCGGCGAACAGGGCCCATTGCGGGCGATCGGGCCGGCTCGAGGCCATCAGCCGCTCCTGCACGTCCGCCGGAAGGCGGCGCTGCGACACGCGCGAGCCGAGCGATTCCCAGGCGGCCGTGGCCAGCGCGTCGTCGGGGCTTTCCAGATGCATGCAGAGCGTGGCGAAGAACGATTGCCATCGCTCGCGGCGACCGGCCTGTCGCACCAGTTGGGGCCAGTGCTTTCTGAAGGCGTCATCCTTGATCGCCTGCCCCAGGCGGCGGTCGATCTCGGCGTCGGGGTCCCAGGCGTCGGCCATGGCCAGCAGTTCGCTCTTGCGTGCGGCGTCGGTGGCGGCGTCATACTGCTTGAGCAGGTGGGATCGCGCCTGGGGGTCCTTCAGAGTAGCCAACGCCTCCATGGCGGCGCGCTCGGGGATCTTTCCGTCCATGGCCATTTTGAACAAGACCGGTCCGGCGGGGGCATAGTTCCACGAGGCCAGGAGTTTGACGGCCAGGCCGCGGACGTAGCCGTCGGAGTCGCTGAGGCACTGCATGACGCGCTGGGCCAGGGCGCGGTCTTCGGAGCGGCTGACCAGGGTGCCCAGGGCTTCCAGCGCCGCGGCGCGGAGTCGCCACTGGGGGTGGTCCAGCAGCGGCACGATGTACCGCTGGGCGCGGGAGTCGCGCGAGAAGCCCATCGCCTTGATGACCGTGGTGCGCACTTCGATCGACTCGTCGTCGAGCAGTTCGGCCAGTGCGTCGACGCTGACGGCGCCGGTCTTGGCTGCCGCTCCGACGGCCAACAGGCGGATGTTGCGGCTGTCGTCTTTGAGGACGCTGACGAGCAGGCGAGAGAGTTCCTTGCGGGCCTTGGTGGCATTGGACAGGGCGGCGGAGTTGTCCTCGCTGTCACTGTCGCGCTCGCCGGTCTTCTGCCAGGCCACGACAAGCCCCTCGATGGCCTGCTGGCGGACATAGGGCTGCGGATCGGCGAGGCACTCGGCCAGGAAAGGCACGCTGGCGGCATCGGCGGCCTTGATCGCCGCGTCCACCAGCGTGGCGCGGGCCTGGCGGTCCTGCCCGCTCATGATCTCGACCAGGTCGCCCTGCTGGGCCAGCAGCGACGCCGAGGCCGCCCGGCGCCATCGCAGGCGCGACGCCAGACGCTGGGCCTTGCGGCGCAGGTCGAAGTCGCTGCTCATCTCGGCCAGTTTCAGCGGGGTGACAGCCGCCTCGCCCAGGGCGAGTAGTTGCTTTTCGATCTGGGCGGTGGCGGCCTCGTCGGCCTTGGCCAGCGTGTCGACCAGGGCCTGG
Organism: Planctomycetaceae bacterium; assembly: GCA_039680605.1. Taxonomy (NCBI): domain Bacteria; kingdom Pseudomonadati; phylum Planctomycetota; class Planctomycetia; order Planctomycetales; family Planctomycetaceae; species Planctomycetaceae bacterium. The sequence goes on from JBDKTA010000022.1 coordinate 246,176, forward strand.
GCCTGGCGTCGTTTTGCCGCCGCTTCGCGCAGCGCCGCGACGGTCGGCGCCGAGGCGGGCATGGTGGCCGGGTCGCCTTTGCTGAGAACCTCCCCCAACTGCGGATAGTGGCGCACGAGCATGCGGGCCATCTCGGGGTTGCGCCGGGCATCGGCGATCAACCGTCGCACCATCGACTTGGACATGCCGTCAACGTCCGGCAGCACATCCTGCGAGACGGCGGCGGTTGCGCCCCGGGAATGCGGCCGCGTGGTGGCTTCATCGTCATCCGAATCAAATGGCTCGCGGAGGGTCACTAATGGGACCGGTACGCCAGAGACGCCTCGAAGCCGGCTGTCGTCGGAGTCGTCCGCTTCTTGCGTTGCTGCGGCGCGGGGAAGGATATCCAGGCGCGCCGGCAGTTGGCTGGAAACCAACGTGATCGCCGCCAGTAGAACAATGCCAAGACCGAAGGTTCGCCGGGGGGTCATTTTGCCTCCGATGTTGCCGTAGCAGGGCGGGTAGCCGCGTGGGCGGCAATCCACGCCCGCCACGCGGCGACCTGGGCGGCGCGCTGCGGCGCGTCGGCGAAGGGGTCGAACGGCAATTGAGCTCCGGTGGCATAGGCCAACGCCCCTGCCGCGGCGGCGCGCTTGGCCAGCGGCGACTCGGCCATCAGGTCGCACAGGACCGGCCACGCCGGACGACCAATCGCCTTGAACCCCTCGAGCATCGCCGGACGCACGGAGCGGTCGGTCTGCGCCAGGCGGTTGACCGCCATTCCCACAGCCGCCTGCAGGCGCGGCGAGGGTTCGCCGCCAGCCGCGGCGGTCCGGATCGCCTCGATCAACTCGACGCCGCTGGACTCCGGAGGCGCGTTGGCCTTGTCCAGCGACTTGCGCAGAAACTCCGTCAGCGCCTCGGGCGCCACGTATCCGCCGCAGGAATTGACCACGCGGCCGTCGGCAGCGATGACGAAGATGGCCGGCACGCCGCTCACCTCCAGCACGCCCGCCAGGTCCGGCCGGTCGTTGGGATCGACCTTGACCCAAACGAACCGCTCCGACAGCGCCAGCACTGGCCGGGCGGTGAAGGTGCTGACTTCCATCTTGCGGCACCACACGCAGGCCGCACCGCCAAAGTACAGCACGACGGGCTTGCGGGCCGCTGCGCCCTGGCGCATGGCCGCCTCGAAGTCCTGGCCGAAGACCAGCCGCGGCTCGTACGTCTGGGCCGGCGGCGCGGTCGACGAGGCCCAGGCCCCGGCCAGCACCATGCCCATGACCGCCGCGGCGAACAGGGCCGGTTTAACGAGTCTTGTTCTTGCCATGTTGAATCTTCTTCCAGTAAACGGAGAAGTTGAAATCGGGGCTGCGCGTGCAGTCGTGGCAGGACACACAACTTTGGGGCGACACTTTTGGCAGCAGCGCGTCCGCCTCCGAAACGCCCGTGCCCAGGTTGCGGTTGGCAACATGGCGGTTCGCCGGACCGTGGCATGATTCGCACTGCACGTTGCCCCGCAGTGCCGCCGACTCCATGCCCGCGTACCCCTGTGGCGCGCCCGCGTCCAGCACGTGGCATCGCAGGCAGTCGGGGTTGCTGTCGCGGCGGCGCTGGGTCAGCGACGCAAGAGCGCGGCTGTGGGCCGACGCGATCCAGACCGCGTGGGCTTCGGCGTGGCACGAGCGGCAGGCCTCGCTGCCGGCATACGAGCCCGCTGCCGCCGCAGGGGTAGAGGAGTTCAGCCCCAGTTTGGCCAGCCCGCTCTTTTGCGCGATGGCGGCCAATTGAGCGTTGTACTGCTCGACCAGGCTGAGCATGTCCGCCGGTTCGGCGACGGATTCGTCAAGAAGCACCACGCCAGCAGTAGCATCGCCGGGGCGGCCGCTGTCGCGGATGGCAACGTCCATGCGCCCCAGCAGTTGCCCGTGGTCGGCCTGGTACGCCAGGCGGCAGGCGCCGACGCGTTCGATGGTTCGGCTGGCGGCCGTGACTCGCCCGCCAAGGATCACGTCGATCTGCGGATGGGCGCTGGCCAGCGCCCGCATCGTCTCGATATCGCACGCCGCCAGCAGCACCAGCACGTCGCTGCGGGCGGCCAGGCCCGGAAGCAATGACTCCAGCGAGCGGCTGGGATCGGCGATGGCCAGCCCCGCCCCCGGCGCCGCGCGCGGGTCGTTCTGCACCACGCCCACGACCGACACGCGAAGATTGCTCACCTCGAACGACACGTGCGTGGGCGCCACGGGCGAACCGGTGGCGGCGTCGACCACGTTGGCGCTGATCAGCGGCACGGGCGAGGCCGCCGCGACGCGCCGCAGGTCGTCAACCGCCAGCGACGCCTCGCGCGCACCGAGGTTCGCCGCGCGGTAACCGGCGGCGCCCATCGCTCGCAGGGCGTGCTCCCACCCCTGCTGCTGCCACGCCAGCGGCCCGGCCGTCATCTCGCCCACATCCATCGCCAGCACGATAGGCGGATCGGTGACGGACTGGATATACCCGGCGGTGCGGGCAATGCCGCCCCACCGCCGGCGGGTGCATCCGGCAGGTTCGAGTTGCCCGCCGATGTCGCTGGAGAAGACCAGCGCGATGCGGTCCGGCGCCGGTCCGCTCCGCTGCCACGGACGCTCCAGCAGCCACCCGGGCCAGACCCAAAGTCCCGCGGCCGCCACCGCGACCACCGCCGCCACGGCGATGGCCACGCCACGGATGAACGCCCAGGGAATGACCCGGGGCAGTCGCTGGTCTTCAAACTCAAGTTTCCAGTTTCGAAACGCCATAATGTCTTGTGGCACAGCCTTTCCAGGCCGTGGCCGTTTCTTCTCATCTCACCACAGGCTGGAAAGCCTGTGCTACGGGGACACAGGCTGGAAAGCCTGTGCCACCGCTCAATGCGTCAGGGCGTACGCCAGGAGGTTCACGTTGACCTTTCGGGCGACGTAGATCTCGTTGCCGCCGCAACAGCAGCAGCCCGGTCCGGCCGCCGAGGTGTCGTTGAGCCCGTCCTTGGAGTAGACCATGACGATCTTCTTGTCGATCTCCAGGGCCTCGATATACGTCCCGGCGGAACGCTTGTTGTCCAGGGCGTCAATGTCGTAGACGGTGTGAAAGATCGGGTGCGACAGATCGATCTTCTGCAATTTCAACTCAGGAAAGATGATGTGCATCTCGGCGCGGAAGCTGGCGTCCCACGTCGGCGAGCTGCAGCCGGCCGAGGCGACGAGGAACCCGCCGCGTTTGAGATAGCTGCGCAGGTTCGTTCGCTGGGCGTCGGTAAGGATGAAGTTGCCCTCGCCGGTCATCACGGCGAAGGGGTACCCGAACAGCTCGTTGTCGTCGAGCTTCACCGGGCAGAACCTCCGGTTGGTGCAGATGGTGGTGTCCTTCTGCGCCTGGGCGAGGAACTCGTCGCTGAAACACACCGAGCTCTTGTTCTGCCCATAGATAAGGTTGGCGCACTGCGTGATGCCCTGGCGACTGTCCGCGCTGGCGGGCGATTCAGCGCCCGATCGCTGTGAATGCACGCGCGCCGCGCACAGCGCCATCGCCGCCCCCGCCGCCACCACTGCCACCAGCGTCTTGTGATGAATCATGACCGGCTCCTTACTTGCTCTCGTCCGCCAGGCGGCGGAAGTAGCGTTCAGCCAGCGAACGAAATCGCGTCGGAACGCCGGGCATGGCCGCGGCGTTGGCGTCCTGGTCGGTACGGGCGTCGGGGGCCAGCGTCTCGGCGCCGCCGGAGGGCTGTTCGGCGACCGGCGGTCCGGTCTTTGCCTGCCCCAGTCCGCGGCGTCCGGCGGAGAGGTTGCCCTTGCCCATGTGCGGGCCCATCAGCGTGACGGTCGTCATCGAGCCCTGGTACCCCATGCCGTTGCCGCCCTGGCTCATGCCGGGTATGGAACGTCCCTGCGAAAGCTGCTGCAGCGCCTGCGAGAGTTTCTGCCGCGTCAAGCCCAGCGAGCCGTCGAGATCGTCCGAAGCGTCGCCGGTGGGATTGTCACAGCATTCCTTGATGAGCGATTCGAGCTTGATCGCCGCCTGATCGGCCTCGCGGTAGGCATAGCGGCCCTGGGCGGCCTGGGCGAGCTGCGCGGCGTCGGCCTGATTCTGGGCCACATCCAGCCCTTCGATCTCCTGGACCAGCTTGAGGACGCTGGCCGACATTTTCGGCAGCGACAAGCGGGACATCGTGCCTTTGGCCTTGAGCTGCTCCATCGCCTGGAGCATCTGCCGGCGGAGCTCTGTCTGCTCGGCGGCCATCCGCCGCGCGCGGATCTCCTCGGTCGGGTCGAGCTGCTCCTTGTTGCTGAACTGGGCCAGGCGGTCAGCCAGATCTCGCTGCTGTCGGGCCACCGACGAGATCTGCTCGACCAGGCCGGCCATCTCGTCGGCTTGACGCATCAGGTCCAGTTGCTTTGCCGTCAGGGCCACCTGCGGCGCCTCGGGGCGTTTGAGAGCGGCCAGCGCGTTTTTCATGAACTCGCCGGCGCCGGCCTGATCTTTGGGCGGAAGCGCCGCCACGCCCCGCGCCGCGGCGCCTTGACGGGCGAAGTCCTCTTTGGCCTTAGCCAAGGCCGCCTTGATCTGGTCTTCAAAATCGTAGACCGACTGGCGGTCGATGCGCTGCTGCATGCGGCGGACGAGTTCTTCGTTCGCCGCGGCGTAATCTTTCAGCTCTTCGTTGAGGCGGCGGAGTTTCTCCAGATCTTCGGGGGTACACTTGCCCGCCTGGGCGATCTTGTCCTGCAGGGCCTGGATGTCGCGGGCGAGCTGGTCGCGCTGGGCCTCGATGCCTTCCATCTGTTTGAGGAACTCGTCGATCTCGCCCTGGAGTTTTTCCATCTGCAGGGCACGGCGGGCATGCTGGAGATATTCCTCGCGCGTGATGACGCGGATGACCTGCACGGGCGTCTCGGAGAATTGCGCGGGAGAAGGATGCGTGTCGTACGCCGTCGCGAAATACGTGATCACGTCGCCGCCGCGGGCGCCCAGGGCGCCCAGGTCGAAGACCGCTTCGGCGGTGGCTTCATCCGGTCGAGAGGCCTTCAGGCCCAGGTCGACGGCGCTGGGCCCCCAGCCGTTGATGCTGCGGGCCAAGCGGATGCGGGCGACGCCGACGTCGTCGCGTGCGACGATCGCCACGGGAACCTTCCAGTGCTCCGGCGCCAGGACCATCCCGCCGGGGCTGGCGAACGACACCTGCGGCGGGGCGTCGGCGATGCAGGCGATGGTTCCCTCCACGGTCTCGTTGCCCTCGACGCCCTCGGCGCTGGTGATCGCCAGGCGGTAGCGGGCCGAGGCGGCAAACTCCAGGTCGCCGCGCACGATCGCGCGGTTGGCGGTGGGCTTGAGAACGATCTCGTACGCCGAGCCCTTGCCCGGCGGCGTGATCGTCAGCAGCCCCTGGCGCAAGGGAAGGTTCGACTCGACGGTGATCGTCGCGCGCGTGCCCTTGATGGCCCGCCACTGGGTGTTCTCGCCCTGGACGGCACTGGCGGGCGCCCAGTGCGTATAGGCGGGGAAAGCATAGTCGACCACTACTCGCTTGAAGCCCGGCACGGCGTGAACGACCATCCGGTACCGGCGACTGCGGCCGGCCGGCGTGCTGACGTAGAAGTCGGCGCTTTCCTCGGCGCGTTCGATGTTCAGGACGAACTGCCCGTCCGCGACACGAAGCATGGGGATGTTCTGTCGGCGGCCGCTGCGGGGGTCGACGAAGACGACGCCGGCCTGCTGGGGCAGCGCCACCGGGCTGCTCAACGCGGCGCGGATGACAGCGGAGTGGCCCAGGTAGATCTTCGCCGGCTCGGCCGTCACGTCGAACGCCACCAGCGTGAAGGGCGGATGGTCGCCCAGCGGATCGGCATAGCGGATCACCGCGGCGCGAAACGCGCCGGGCACGATCGTCGCCGCGGCCGCAATCGCCAGCAGCGCCGCCGCGGCGATCGCCAGGGCCTTGCGCAAGCGGCGGATGTCGATCACCCGTCTCGGCGCGACGGTAGCGGCCGTCGCCTCGCCGCGTGCGATGCCCGCCTGCCGCAGCGACTGGCTGGTGGCGCGGCCGCCCTGTTCGGCCAGGTCGACGGCGTTGATCAGGGCGTTGTCCTTGATGCCCAGCACGCGCTCGATCAGGCGGGCCAGCCTCCGCGGCTGGTGACGGTTGCGATAGGCCACCCACGCCAGGTACACCCCCGCGCCCAGGACCAGCCCTGCCGCAGCCGCGTCGACCACGATCAAGGCCCAGGCGTCCAGCGCCATCGCAACGTCCAGGCCTACCGCCACCAGCAGGCAGGCGCCGATGAGAGCGATCGTTCGCGCGAAGGCGCCCAGCACTTCGGCTGCCAGCGTGGCGCGCCCGGCGCGGCGAATGGTTGTCTGGAGCACGTTGGCGTTCATAGCAGCCCCGCTCGCTTTCTGGCCAGCCATTCCGCCCCCGCCCAGAGCAGCAGCAGCACCAGGACCAGGGCCTTGTCCCAGATGTACCCCGCGCGCTGCGGGATCTGGCGCTGGGCGCTGAGCCGGATCATCTGCGGCACCAGTTCGTCGCCCTGGGAAGGAGTGAAGAACGCCCCGCCGGACTGCTCCGAGAGCGTGCGCAGGGCCTCGGGGTCCGCCGAGCTGCGAAGGCGTTCGAGATTGACGTCGTAGACGCCGAACTTGCGTTCGATGCGGGGAGGCTGGATCTGAGGGCAGTCCATCACGATGCGATGGATTCCGGCGGCGGCGGGCGTGAGCGTGGTCTGCAGGCGGGTCTCCAGCCCGCCGGCCTGTCGCAGCGCCAGGGCCTGCTCGACGCCGTCGGGGGCGATCCACGTCACGGTCGGGCGGAACCCGCCCTGCGGCGCCTGCTTGCATGAAACGTCCACGACCATCGGGTCGCCCAGGCGCAGGCTCGAGCGGGCGAACTTCAACGCCGCGTCCTGACCAGGCAGAAAGTCGCTGTCCAGCGCCAACCAGCGGATCATGTTCGACCAGAAAATGTCATACAGGCCGTCGTATCGCGACAGCTCCGGCGGCAGGATGCCCCACCGCCACAACCCCTCGCCCAGCACCGCCGCGACGCGCCCGCGCCCGTAGTGCATGTACACCAGCGCGGGCATGCCCTGCGCGGCGGCGGTCTGGCGAGCCTGCCCCGGCAGCAGCGCCCGCGCCAGCACGACGGTCGAGGCTTTCTCGCGGGCGATGGCGGGCATGACCGAAAAGCCCGGCAGCTCCAGCACCGTCTGGGCAACGTTCGCCGTGGCAGACTCGAAGGCAAAGCACGGGGCCGCCTGACCGGCCGGCGTCAACTGCAAGGGCAAGTCGTGCAGCATCCCACTGCCCCAGACGACCGGTTCCAGCACCGCCAGGTCGCGACCCATCTGCCGACCGGCCGCGGTGTCGGTTTCATACGCGCGGCTGCGGGCGAAGATGATCTGCCCGCCGTGGTCGGCGACGAACCGGCCGAGCATGGCCGCGGCGTTGCGGTCGAGGATATTCTCCAGCCCTCGCCCCAGAACGATTACGTCGTAAGCGGCGAACTCCTCAACGGTGGCGGGCAACTTGACCGACGCGGCGCCGGCGCGGCTGACGATGGACTGCTTCTTCTGCCCGGTAAGCTGGATGATCTGCGTCAGGGCCACGCGGGCGTCCTTGCGCAGCGACTGGCCGATGAACTTGGTGTCCCACGAGGGTTCGCCCTCGATCAGCAGCACCTTGATCTGCTGGCGGGTCACTTCGAGAAAGAGGGTCTGGGCGTTGTTGCCGGTCTCGGTTTCGCCCGCCACCGGGTCCACGCGCAGGGTGTACTCGTACAGACCGCCCTGCTCCTGGCGAACGCCCAGGCGAAGCGTCTGGCGGTCTTTGCCGTCGAAGACAATCTCGCGATCCACGCTCTCCTTGCCGCACTGCATGTGCAGTTTTGTGCGGGTGTTTTCGAGCCCCGACTGGTGTACGGTGGCTTCGATATACGCCGTCTCGCCGGCCAGCAGGAACTGCTGCTGGGCGTGCGCCTGCAGCAGCAGGTCGCACGCAGCGGTGGCGCCGCCGAGGCAGACGCTATGGACAGGCACGCCGCGCGCTTTGGCCAGCAGCGCCACCGGCTGCATCGGCGCCCGATCGCTGTCGTGACCGTCGCTGAGGACCAGCACCGCCGACTGCCCGCCGTCGGCGTTGACGGCCCCGACGGCCGAGGCGACGCAGTCGGCGATTCGCGAGCTGCGCCCCATCGCCAGGCCCTCGCCGTCGCCGCCGGGCGCAGCGGCCAGCGGATGCAGCGATTCATCGAACCCCATCAGCGTGACGTTGTAGTGTTCGCCCAGTTCGGCCAGGCGCCGCGGGCTCAGCCAGTTCCGGGCGAGATACTTCATGCGGCTGACGCCGCCGGGGCAGTCGCCGGTGAGCATCGACTGCGACGTGTCCACCAGGACGTGCAGTTGGCCCTTGACCTGGCGAGGCGAGCTGGCGGCCGATCCGCTGGGGCCCATCAACAGGGCCGCCAGGGCGGCGATGACGATCAGCCGCATCGCCAGCAGGGCCGCGCTGACCTTGGGGCGGGCGGACATCGACCGCGCGTACGCCACGATCGCCAGCGCCGCCAGCACCGTCGCGGCGCCGAAGATGTGCATCGGCGATATGACCGGCTGCCACACCACGGCCGCGGGCAGGAATGTTATTGTTTCCACAAGCATAGCAGGGCGAGCTCCAAAGCCACGCTGAACATGCCGGCCAGCACGAACCAGTACCAAAGCGGGCGGCCTCGCACGCGAAAGGCCGGACCCTCGTCATCGGCAGATCGCACGGTGACGGCGACCCCCGCGCCGGCAAGGTGTTCGGCAAGGCTGCGCGGGTCGCTGCGGCGCAGGTCGCCTTCGCGGGCGTCGAGGTTGACCGCCGCCACTGCCGCCGGGGCGTCGTTTCGGCGGATGTCGTAGAATCCCGGCAGGTCGGCGCGGTCAAGGCGCACGAGCAGCCGGTCGGCCTGTTCGAGGGCCTCGGCGGCGCAGGGGCGTCCATCGGGTCCGATGACAGCGATGCGATTTCCCGCGCCGGCGTTGCCGGCGGCGATCGGGCACGTCAGCGCCTCGCCGGCGAGGGTCTGCGAGGCGCGGCTGTGGCGCGGGCGAAGGTGCGTGAAGAGGCTCTGCATCAGGGCGACGAACCCGCCGTACTTGCCCAGGTCGCTGCAGGTCAGGGACGGGTTGAAATTGCACACCGCCAGCGTGCCGGACCCGACGGTCGCCGTCGACAGCGCCGGCGTGCCGTCGCTGTACTGCAGCAGCGTCTGCGCGCCGGGGCGGTGCAGCCCCGCGGCGATGAAGCGGCTGAACCGAACCTGCTTGAGAGCAGCCTGGCTTTGGGCGTCGAAGTCGCTCAGCAGGGGCGAGTCCCACTGCCCGCGCGTGATCTGCAGGAACGACCCGGCCGAACCCTGCCAGGGGTGCGGCTTGGGCGTCCAGGGCAGAACCTCCACACCGATCGCCGCTCCGGCCAAAGCCGTGAGGTTCTCTACCGCCGGGCCTTCGCCGCAGAACATCGCCACGCCCCCGCCCTGGTTGGCGTAGATGTACAGGGCATTCAAGGCCGCCGGCGGCAAGGCGCCGACCTGCGCGACGAAGACGGCCTGCGTCTCGGCGATGCGGGCATAGGTCAGGTCCGCGCTGGTCAGGTGCCGCACCTCCAGGTCGTCACCCTCGTCGCCGCGAGGCGCCAGGGCGCGAATAATGAAGTACGTGCTCGAACCGGGCTGGTCCGGGTTATCGTCGCCCACGACCACCACCGGGACGCGCCGCACCACGTTGACCGTCAGGCAGGCCGCGTTGTCGGCCGCCAGGGTGTCCGGCGCCGTGGAGAAGACCACGCGATGGGCGCCGACGGCCGCCGCCTTCGTGCGCAAGGTCACTTCGCTGCCGCCCCAGGCGCCCAGGGCCGCCGAGACGGCGCCGATCTTGTGCCCGTCGAGGGTGACCTCGACGGCGACGGTCCGCGGCTGCGGGGAGTCGTTGGCCGCGTGGACGATCAGGTCCAGGGGCTGGTTGGCGATGGGCTGGGCGGGCAGGCATCGCGGCTGTGAGAGGCAGACGTTGGCGTTGCCCTCGGCGCCGACGGGCAGGATGGTCACGATCGTTCCGGCGGGCAAAGCGGTGGCGCCTCGGAAGCTGACGTCGGACCAGTTGCTGCGCTGCAGGTCGGAGATGACCACCAGGCGGCGCTGCCCCTGGTGCTCGCCCAGCAGCTTGGCCGCCAGGGTGACCGCTCGCGGAAAGTCCGCGCGGTGGCTGGTGGGCTTGATGCGCTGGAGCTCCTGGCGGATGGCGTCGAGATTATTGCTCAGTTGCGGAAACGCCGACTGCGGCTGCGCGCTGGCGTAGACGACGCCCACGCGGTCAAGCCCGTTGGTCAGAGAGTCCAGCGCCCGTTCGGCCAGGGCCTGCATCGCCTGGGTGAGTCCCACCCCGCCGGTGTGCTGGGCCATCGAGGCGCTGGTGTCCAGCAGCAGCACGACGGCGGCGCCGCTGTCGGGCGAGGCGGCGGCGGTGTCGTCCGTCCAGACCGGCTGGCAGAACGCCAGGACCACCATCAGCACCGTCAGGCAGCGCAGCACCAGGACGATCCAGCGGCGGATGCGGTACAGCCACGACGTGCGGGCGGTGGAGTGCTCCAGCAGCCGCACCGTGGGGAAGACCAGCACGCGGCGGGTGCGGCGGCTGATCAGATGCGCCGCGATCGGCAGCGCCAGCAGCGCCGCCGCGCCCAGCATTGCCGGGGCCACCAGCGAAATGACGGCCAATCCTGTCATACGCACATATCCTCGCCAACGTCAGGCCATGCTGGCGCGCTGGAAGAGGTACTGCTCCAGCGCGTCGCAATAGTTCACAGCCGTGGAGACCATCTTGTAGTCGATGCCCCGTCGCTTGCTGGTGGCCGACCACGTTTCCAGGAACTCGTCGATCCGCCGCCGGTAGGCTTCCCGCAGGTCGCCGACGTTGACGGGCAGGCGTCGCGCCGATTCGCTGTCGACGAACAGCGCCTCGTTCAGATCCGGCAGCGTCAGTTCGTCGGTGTGCAGCACGTGAAAGAGGATGACCTCGCTGCCGCGATGCGAAAAGATGTTCAGGGCGTCGAGGATGGCCTCGTTGTCGTCCAGCAGGTCGCTGAAGAGAATCAGCAGCCCGCGGCGGGAAATCAGCGTGGCGGTCTTCTTGAGCGCCTCGGCCAGGCGGGCCTGCCCGGCGGGGCGCTGCTCTTCCATCACGCGCAGGATGTTGCAGAAGTGCCCGAACGATCCGTACGGCGGCAGGAAGCCCTTGAGCCCTTCCTGCGCGACGCCGAAGGAGACTTTGTCGGTCTGCTTGGTGGTCAGGAACGCGATTGCCGCGGCCATCTGGCAGGCATGGTCGTACTTGCTGACCCCGCCGTTTAGACCGCTGTACGCCATCGACGCCGACGCGTCGACGAGCAGGTTGACGGTCATGTCCGACTGATGCTCGAAGAGCTTGATGAACAGCTTGTCGCTGCGGGCATAGATCTTCCAGTCGACGTCGCCGATCTCGTCGCCGGGCATGTACTGGCGATAGTCGTTGAACTCGACGCTGTGCCCGCGCGCCGACGAGGCGTGGCGGCCGGCGTATTGCCCTTCGACCGCGCGGCGGCTGGAGAAAAACAGGTTCCTCAGCCAGTACAGGTCGCCCATGCGAAGGTACTTGCTGTTGATGCTGCCGCCCCGCTGCCCCGTGTCGGGCGCGGGGGCGGTTTCGTTGCCGGGCTGGCGACTAGGAGGCATAGTCCGGTTCCCCGACGCCGGCGATGACCTTCTCCACGATCTGCATTGCCGTGACGCCCTCGCCCGTGGCGGCATAGTTGGGCAGCACGCGATGACGCAGGATGAACGGCGCCACCTGCTGGACGTGATTGACCGAGACCGTCGGTTCGCCGTCCAGCACGGCCAGCGCCTTGGCCGCGAGGATCATGTACTGGCTGGCGCGCGGCCCGGCGCCCCATTCGACGTAGCGCGTGACGTAGTCGCCGGCGATGCCGCTGGTGGGCCGGCTCGACCGCGCCAGCAGCACCGCGTAATTGACCACGTGGCGTGAGACGGGCATGCGGGTCGTGAGGTCCTGAAACGCCGCCATCTGCTCCCGCGTGAAGACCGGCTCGACGCGATGGTTCTGCGGTTCGGTCGTCTGCAGGACGATGCGCTCTTCTTCGTCCATCGTGGGGTAGTCGATCCACAGGCTGAACATGAACCGGTCGAGCTGCGCCTCGGGCAGCGGGTACGTGCCTTCCTGCTCGATGGGGTTCTGCGTGGCCACCACGATGAAGGGGCGTTCGAGGTGGTGCGTTTTGCCCATCGACGTGACGGTGTATTCCTGCATGGCCTCCAGCAGCGCCGACTGCGTTTTGGGCGGCGTGCGGTTGATCTCGTCGGCCAGAATGATGTTGGCGAAGACCGGCCCGCGCAGGAACTGCCAGTTTCTAGGCCCGCCGGCGTGCTCTTCCTGAAGCAGTTCCATTCCGGTGATGTCGGCGGGCATCATGTCCGGCGTGAACTGGATGCGCTTGAAGCTCCAGTCCAGCGCCTGGGCCAGGGTCTTGACCAGCAGCGTCTTGGCCAGGCCCGGAACACCCACGATCAGCGTGTGCCCCTGGCAGAAGATCGCCGCCAGCAACTGCCGGACGATCCGCTCCTGACCGATGATCACCTTGCCGATCTCGGACTTGAGCTTGGCGTAGCCTTCGGAGGCCGCTCGGAGCAGTGACAGGTCGTCGTCGTGGATCTGAGGCGGCAATTGCGACATAGACAATACCCCAAAAAGACCATCCTGCCGCACGTGAAGCGCGATGCCCCGGTGGCCGCAACCCCATGCGACTATGGCGAACGAGTCTACCCCCGGCCGATCGAGGGGTCAATGGCCTGTATTTTGATTTGCGATTTCGACCGACTATCTCTGATAGCCGTGTTCATCCATCGCCGGGGCGAGAAAATCGAACCAGTGGTTTTCGGTATCGCTCTTCCAGCGCCCGACGCTGTCCGGGCGGACGGGGATCTTCGCCAGCGGGATGCCCAGGAACGCTTCGAGGCGTTTGAGGGTGGCGTCCTGGTCGAGGATGAAGTCCTCGAAGCGGACCTTGATCCAGTGCCTGGGGCGCGGGGTGGCGCGGATGAGGTCGTTCTGGTACTTCCAACTTATCGCCCGCATGCGTCGCACGTCGTCGGTGGGCGGGTATTGAATATTGAACACTCGCAGGTCGTCGGTCACGTGGTGCGAGAGAATGCTGTCGCGCGGGTCGCGGATCCAGAAAATGTACTTCATGTCCGGAAACATCCGCCGGATCCACGGATACGCCAGCGTCGTCTCGGGAATCTTCCAGCCGCGGTTCTCCTGGCGGCTTTCCAGCACCGTCACCAGAAAGCTCTCGATCAGCCGCTTGAAGTCGCCGTCGATGGGTCCCTCGTGCAGCGCCGACCAGTCCCACGTCAGGTCGCCGGTCCACTTGACGTACTTGCCCAGCACGCGGCAGGCGTCGTACATGTCGCCCGGCGGGATCAAGTCCCCCGAGCCATTAAGCTGCCCGCCCATGTACACGCCGCTGGCCGAAAGCGTATGCGACATCGCCCGAGTCCCCCCATGCCCGCGCCCGATCACGGTAACCATCATGATGAAGCGTCCTTCTTCAAAAACATTTCACCGCAGAGTTCGCAGAGACCGCGGAGAGGAAGGAGTGAAAGACGGAACAATGGAATAAGGCTCTTAGTCCCAGTCCATTCCTATTCACTCTCGTTCTCTGCGTCCTCTGCGACCTCCGCGGTGAATCTTCCGCTGTTACGCCTTCGGCGCGCGGGCCTGGAGCTTCTGAGCGGTGCCCACGTCGCCGATGTGCAGCGAATCGTAGGCCTGCTGGCTGGTCTTGAACGGCGCGCCGCAACCGGACCAGTCGCCCTGGGTGTACATCGGGTTGGTGCGGCCGGTTTCTTTCTCGCGCTTGGCGATCCACGCCTGCATCCGCGCCTCCAGCAGCGCCACGACGGCCGGCTCTTTCTCGGCGATGTTGTTGTTCTCGTCCGGATCGTCGATCAGGTTGTACAGCTCGATCTCGGGCTTGAAGTGGAAGTCCGGCTCCAGGGCGTGGATGTACTTCCACTGCGGCGTGCGCCAGCCGTGCTTGCGCATCCAGGTGCATTCGGTGATGTAGAACTCAGTGGCCCCGACTCGCGTCTGGCCGTTCATCTCGCCGACGAGGCTCTGGCCGTCGAACTGGATCGAGTTCTTGACGCCCAGGATGTCCAGCACCGTCGGCATGACGTCCTGCAGCAGGCAATTGGTGCCGATGCGCTTGCCGGCAGGCACGCGCCCGGGCATGCGAAACACCAGCGGCACCACCAGCGTCGGATCGTAGATGCCGTGATGATCGAAGTAGCAGTCGTGGTCGTAGAGCGTCTCGCCGTGGTCGGAGTCGATGACCACCAGCGTGTTCTCGTCCAGGCCCAGGGCGGTGATCTCAGCGAAGATGCGCTGGATGCAGGCGTCCATGTAGGCCACCGCGCCGTCATACTGGGCGAGCACGTAGTCCTTGTCGGTCAGGCCCGGAGGCATCCAACTGGCCAGGTAGTCGCAGAAGGGCTTGAACGTGAAGACCGGGTCCATGGACTTGTTGGCCGGGTCGCACATGTCGGCGTTGTTATAGAACATCCGGTCGAACGGGGCCGGGGGCAGGTACGGCGAGTGCGGGTCCATGTGCCGCACCAGCATGTAGAAGGGCTTGTCTTCTTTGGCCAGGCGCCGCAGTTCCGGCAGGCACGCGTCGTTGGCGTTTTCGGCCTTGTGGCTGCGCCCGTCGCCGCGGTTGGGGTCCGGGCCCCAGCCGGAGAAGTCGATGTAGTTCTGGAACCCGCGGGCGGCCGTGTTGCGGAAGCCCACCGAGGTGGTGTTGTAGCCTTCGTTGTTGAGCACTTCGGCCAGCGTCGGCACGCCCTCGGCGATATCGCCCTTGTGCCGCAGGGCCACGATGTTGTTCCCGAAGCAGTCGCGCCCGGTGAACATGCTGCCGTAGCCCGAGGTCGTCGGCACGTGCGGCGAGAAGCAGTTCTCGAACACCGTGCCACCCTCGGCAAAGCGGCTCATGTGCGGCGTCGTCTGATGCTTGTAGCCGTACAAGCTCATATGATCGCGCCGGAGCGAGTCGATTCCGATAAAGATCAGGTTGGGTTTTTTCTGTGCCATAGTTTCACCGCAGAGATCGCAGAGACCGCAGAGTTTTTGTTTTAGTTCTTAGTGGAACGCCTGTCCACTATTGCCACACGGCAGTTATTCCTTCAGATTGTTTACAACTCTTGTCACTCCGTCCTGGAGCATCGCAACATTAAAGTTAATCAACAAGCCGGCACGGCACCGGGACAGCTTCAGATACGACAGAAGTTGGGCTTTATGAATAGGCGCGATGCCGTCGATCGCCTTTAGCTCAACTACCACCACACCCTCCACCAGCAAATCAATTCGATACCCACAGTCAACCTTCACGCTCTTATAGACAACAGGCAATTCCTGCTGCCGCTCAATTTTCAGCCCTCGCTGGATCAGCTCATATGCCAGACACGCTTCATAAGCCGATTCCAGCAGGCCCGGACCTAAAGCACGATGCACATCGATCGCAGCACCGATAATCTGCTTCGTTATCTGATTCAGATATCCCGCCGTAATTTCTCTCTCAACTCCCATGCTTTCTCTGCGGTCTCTGCGATCTCCGCGGTGAAATCTTACCGGGCGCCGCAAGCCTGAAGACAGGCTTGCATGTGGCCGCGGGACTCGGCGGCGATGATGCAGCAGTTGGGCAGTTGGTAGTCCTTGGCGCCGATGATCTCCAGGTCCAGCGCACCGGTGTAGCCGTTCTCGTGCAGCACGCGGATGTAGCCCAGCAGGTCGATGTCGCCGCGGCCGTTGGCCTGGTCCTCGGGCTTGCCCGGGCTGCCCTGGCGGCCTTTGCAGTCGCGAATGTGAACGTGTTTGATGCGCGACACGACAGCCGCCACGGCCTCGACGGGATTCTCGCCCGCGCGGTGAATGTGGCTGGGGTCCATGTCCAGACCGAACGCCGGCGAAGTGATCGCCTGCAACAGCCGCAGCGACGTGGGCGTGTTGTAGACCGACCCGCCGACGTGCGCCTTGACGCACAGCGTCACCCCGTAGTGCTCCGCTCGGCGGGCCAGGTTGCCCAACGACTCGAGCACCTGCTGGAAGGCCGCTTCATCATCGCTCTTGCCGCCGGGACCGCAGTTGATGATCGGAATGCCCGCCTCGACGGCGGCTTGCATGGCCGCTTCCATGGCGGCGGGGTCCTGGCTGGGCTGCTCCATCCCCAGCAGTTCCAACTCATACTGCTTGGCCAGGTTCTTGATCTGCACCGCACACTCGCGCCAGCGGTCGAGCACCAGGTGCTCGCTCATGCCGCCGATGGCCGAAATCTCGATGCCGTCGTACCCGGCGGCCTTGGTGTACTTGAAGGCGGTTTCCATGTCATAGCCGCCGAACAGAACCGAATTCACGCCCAGTTTCATGTCAGTTTCTCCTGCCGTTTTTCGTGAGGGAACGAGAGGGAATGGTTATCAGCGCGGCGCGGCAAAGTCAAGAAATTCAGCCCTCGCTATCGCTGCCACATTTCTGTTTTTGGCCCGTCGCGATCATCTTGACATGCAGCTACGCGCAACGAACGACGGCCAAGCCGTACACGGGGCCGACATATCCTTTGGGTTCGTCATTGGCGTGAAACGACACGCGCACCTGCGTCTTGCCGGCCGTCAACTCCGGCGGGATCGCGAACTCATGTTCCTGGAACACGCACGGCGGCGTGCGGCCGATGCCGACCGACCCAACCGCCGTGCCGTCGACGCGCACCTCGAAGCCGCGCCCCTGGCCTTGGAAGCAGTACGCCAGCACGGCCATCGGCGCCTCGGGCGAGACCTTCATCGTGTACGCGAACGCTCCGCCCTCGCCACCGATGCCCGTGCGGTTGGCCCAGCCGGCGTGCCAGGCCAGATCGCTCTTGCCCTCGTAGTGGTGGGCGGTCTCGGAGGCCTCGTCGCCGATGACGACGCGGTCGACGCCGCGCGTGCGATACCGCTGCCACGCCTGCTCGTGCCGCGCCCGCAGATCGGCCAGCCGCCGCGACCCCTCCGCCAGCATCGGCCAGTAGACTCCGTATGGTTCGTCCAGCACGCGGTTGATCGGCGTAAACATCAGATCCTGGTTGATCCCGCTGGTGCGGAGATTGAGCGACGTCTCCCCTGCCGGACGCAACCAGTTCTCGATGCTCGCCGCGTCGGCGGTCAGATACCAGTCCTCGACCGCCCCGCCACCCGTCGGCGCCGGCGGGCAGTCGTCGTCGGCCGCCGGGTGTACGAAGCGGTCCTGGCGCACGACGCCGGCCAGCACCACCGGTCCGCACAGGACCGCCCGCACCAGGTCGTCGCCGATAAGCGGTTCCGTCGAGAGGCTCATTGACGCCTCAAGCTCGACAACGTCGCCGTCAGCCCAGGTTCTTTCCAGCGTGAACGCGCCCGATCCTGATTCCGGGTGCCGTGGTTTCTCAGCCGCCATGTCCCTGATGCTTCCATTGAGCCTTACCTGCGCCCCGCGTGCCCAGTGCGGCAGGCGAAGTTGCAGGGTGAACTTCTGCGGCGAGGGGCATCGCACAGTCAGGCGCGTTCGGGCGGCGTCGGGCATGGGCGTGTGCTGCTCGATCGTCACGTCGCGATGCTTCCACTCCAGCCGCGCCGGGATGAACTGCTCGACGGCCAGGGTCTGGTTTGAATTATCGTGCCAGAAGATATCCTGCCCCAGCGATCCGGCGGTTTCCATGCCCGTGCCGCAGCAGCACCAGAACGAATCGTACGGCGTGGAGTGGTTCTTTCGCACGCCGGCGCTCATGGCCAGCATGTTGCCGCGAATCATTCCGTCGCGCGGATCGAGGGTTCCCAGAACCGTGTTGACCATCGCCCGCTCGATGTAGTCGCTGTAGCAACGCTCGCCCGTGACCGACAGCAGATAGCTCGCCAGCTTGATCAGGTTATGCACGCAGCAGAACTCGTGATTGACCGGCGAGAGCGACAGCGGCATCATCGCCGGATCGTGCCAGAGCTCGCTGTGGTCGCTGCCGCCGGTGCAGTACATCCGGCGGCTGGTGAAGAGCTGCCAGAAGTTCTGCGCCACGTCGAGCCATCGCTTTTCGCCCGTGAGCAGATACGCCCGGGCCGCCCCGACGACCTTGGGGATCGTCGTGTTGGCGTGGCGGTGGGAGAGGTTGTCCTCGCCGCGCGAGATCGGGTCGAAGAAGTCGCGCTCGTCAAACTTCATCGCCAGCTCGAGGTGCTCGGCCTTGCCGGTCAAGGCGTAGATATCGCAACAGCATTCGAGCATGCCGCCATACTCGATGGGCAGCACGATGTTGCGCCAGTGCTCGTCGCCGACGCGGCGGATGCGACCCAGGATGTAGTCGGCCAGGCGCGTCAGCACTGTCAGGGCCTGGGCGTTGCCGCGCAGGGTGTGCTGGTCGTAGAGGCCCGCCATCGTCTTGTGCATGACGTAGTACGGCACGCGGACGAACATGCCTCGCTCAGCCGCATCGAGCCGCGTCTCGGGAAAGCCCGCCACAAACCCGCCGCCCAAGGCCTGCTGGCACCGGTCCAGTTCGCCAACCATCCACGCGGCGCGCTCGTCGAGGTCGGCGTCGCCCGTGGCCGCGGCCATGAACGCCGACGCCGAGAGAAAGTGCCCGACGAAGTCGCCACGATAGCCGTACAGGTCGGGCTTTTCCGGACCGCCCAGGGGCTCGATGGGATTCTCGTCGATGTTCGAGATCAGGTAGAACTGCCGCATGAGCCGCCGCGGCAGATCCTCCAACCGCATGTATCGATGCATCGCCTCCTGCGCGTCGGCCCAGCGAGAAGGCAGCAGCCGCACGTCGGCGAGGGAGAACCGTTCCAGTTGCAGCGCAGGCTTTTCGTGTGTACTCATAGGCCGGAGATATTCCCCCGATCACCGCCGCTAGTCAAGACCGCGCCAGTAGCATGGGCGTCCCGCCCATGCTCCCCGGGTGCCATGGCGGCCGTTGTTCCAGCCGCCATGTCCCTGATCGTGGCGAAGACCACGGGCAAGATGCCCGTGCTACTCATGGGCGGGACGCCCATGCTACTTATTCCCAGCGGAAGTTCGTCACGATCAGCATCTTGCCCGTGCTCGCGTCGCCGCCGGGGCGGCGGACTTCGAGCATGTCGGCGGCCGCCAGGGCGGCCAGCGTTTCATTCGTCTTGCGATGCTTGAAATCGTTCGAAGCCAGGCGGACGGTTCGCCAGGCGCGCGAGCCTTCGGCCTTGGCGATGGCGGCGTAGTCTTCCGTGCCGCCGGGACCTTTGCTGATT
This sequence comes from Planctomycetaceae bacterium, assembly GCA_039680605.1. NCBI lineage: Bacteria > Pseudomonadati > Planctomycetota > Planctomycetia > Planctomycetales > Planctomycetaceae > Planctomycetaceae bacterium. The sequence goes on from JBDKTA010000022.1 coordinate 265,545, forward strand.
CTCAGGATCATGCTGAGTTCTTCGTCGGCCGGCGTGGCCACGTCGAACGCCAGCACCGCCCCGGCCGGAGCGTGCCATTTCGGGTCGCCGATCTTGTACGTGATCGTGCATGCCCCGGGGCGGATGCCGATCCCGCGCCGGCCCTGCGGCCCGCGCGAGAGGATCGCGTAGGACTTGAACGGCGGCCGCGGCTCGGTGCTGCGGCAATACTCCATGAACCCGTCGAACCCGAGGCGGCCGTCGTGGATCTGCCTGCTGGGTGAGTCAGTGGCCGCTGCGCCGATCTGCGAAGGCACAACTGCCGCCAGCGGCGTCGAAATGCAGGCGCCGTTGCGATAGTAGATGTTGGCGAAGGCGAAGAGATACTCGCCGGCGTCCAGCACAGGCGTGGCCGCCTGCCAGACCTTGCCGCGCCGGACAGCCCGCACGTCGCGCCAATGGCGGTTGAATGGCCAGAGGTTTGCCACGGCGTAGAGCATCTCCACCCGGCGGACGTCGGCCGGGCGGTCGGGGAGAACCTGGAACAGCGGCGACTTGTCGGCCGCCAGAGTGAACCCGGCCTGGGGCTGCCTGGGCCAGCGCGGGCGTCCTTTGAGGAACGTGTCCATCCACAGCGGCAGGGACCGGGCCTGCGGGGTGAAGACGTGATGATTGAACCGCGGCGTGAAGGCGGCGCAGCGCGGAACGCCTGGCGGGATGGCGTTGAGCGTGTCCCACGCGCGGTCCATGTTGCCATGCACGTCGTTGGTGGCGCTGAGGAAGAGCATCGGGAACCGCACCAGCGGCGCGCAGCTCTGCGGGGCCAGCGTCGCCAGCCAGCGGGCCTCGTGCTCGGGTGGGGCGTGCTTGCCGCTGTCAGGTCCGTAACGCGGAACGTCGCGGACGGTGTTCCAGCCCGCGCCGTAGATCGCGCAGCCGGCCTTGAGGCGCTCATCCACCGCCAGGTTCCACATCAGCGTGCCGCCCATCGAGATGCCGAACGCCCCCAGGCGGCGGGGGTCGACCTCGCTCTGGCGTTCGAGATACGTCAGGGCCCGGCGGCACACCAGCGTCCAATGGTACCAGGAGTTGTCCTGCGGGCGCGGCAGGGTGCTGAATCCGTTGAACGTGACGTGGTTGCCCTGCGCCAGGGCGCCCCACTGCGTGTATTTCTCGCGCCCCTCGCGCTGCCCGCCCCAGTCGAACGTCAGGGCTGCATACCCGCGCCGCGTCCAGAACGCCAGCCACGCCGGATCAACCGTCTGACCGCCGCCATGAACGTGCAGCATGCCGGGCAGCTTTCGCCCGCCGGTGGGAGCGGCGTACACCGCCAGCACGCGCACGGGCTGGCCCTGGTGCGTCTCGGCGGTGAACCGCACCTCTTTATACGCCACGCCGCCGCGCGTCCAGCGCCGCAGCACTTCTTCATCGAGCGCCTCGGCGCGCGGGTCATACCCCGCCCACACACCCGCAGGGGAAAGATTTCTCAGATCCGCCGCATGCGGCTTGGCATCGTTTGTCTTCTTGCGTTTCATGACGAACTCCTGCGCCAGATACAACCACGCCGCCCGGCCGTGGTCAAGGTCCAAGACCTGTCCGCCAGCCGTAACGTGCGGGCTCGCTGCCAGGCGTGCGGGCGCGGGTTCGACATTGAAAATAGCCATACACCCGGCGACGGTAGTTGTTACAATTCTTTTATTCCGTCAAACAAACCGGATTCTGGGACTGTATTCAAGACCATGACCCACCATAAATTTACCCGACGAAGCTTTCTCAAGGGGGTCTTCGCCGCTGGAGTGGCCAGTGCCATGCCTCACTCGCTGCTGGCGTTGGAGGGCGGCCCGGCCGACCCCAACTGCGTCGCCCTTATGTCCGACCCGCACGTCAACACGGTGCTGTACAAGCGGACGGTGGCGCGGGCGATCGCGCAGGCGACTGCCGCTTCGACGGCCCCGGCGCACATGATCCTGGCGGGCGATCTGGCGCTCAACGGTCGCCAGAAGAGCTACGAGTCGATCGGCGAGGTGCTGGACCGCTCGGACTTGACGCGCATGACGCCGCACCTGCTGCTGGGCAATCACGACCGCCACAGCCCGTTCTTCGACGCCCTGGGCCGATACGCCGGCCAGACGCCCGTCAAAGGGCGCCAGGTCGGTCTGGTCGAGACCCCCAACGCCAACTGGCTGCTGCTGGACTCGATGGGCGATGGCGACCCGCGCGGCTGGAGCGGTTGCTCGCTGGGGCATCAGCAGATCGCCTGGCTGACGCACACGCTCGACGCCCACAAGGACAAACCCGCCATCGTCGTCGCCCACCACCACCTCAAGGTGATCAACTGGTCGCGGCGACCGGGCCCCCTGGAAGAGTCCGACCAGGTGCTGGGCCTGCTGCTGGCCCGCCCGCAGGTCAAGGCCTATGTCAACGGACACATCCACGTGTGGTTCACCACCCAGTACCGAGGGCTGCACCTGATCTCGCTGCCCTCGGTGTCGTACACCCTGCCGGTCACCGGCGGACCGCTGGGATGGGTGCTGGCCCAGGCTGGACCAGACTCGCTGAAACTGACCCTCAAGGCCTCCAACCAGCGGCGCAAAGACCACAACCAGACCCTGCATCTGCCCTACCGCGCATCGGCATGACCGCAAAGCACCAGATTTCAGCCGCTGTCTTCGACCTCGACGACACGCTCTATGCCGAGCGGGACTACGTCGCCAGCGGCTATCGCGCCGTGTCGGACTATCTGCGGGATTCGCTCAGCCGCCGCGAGGACTTTGCCGCCTGGCTCTGGCAGCGATTTCTCGCGGGCAAGACCGCCAAAGCGTTTGACGCGATGAGCGAGCATTTCGATCTGAAACTCGACGCGGCGCAGCTCGCCCATCTGGTGAAGATCTATCGCGAGCATCGCCCCATCATCCGCCCGATCGATGGGATGATCGAGTTGCTGGGGTCTCTGCGAAACCGCGGCGTGCGGCTGGCGATTCTCTCTGACGGGTTCCTCCCCGCCCAGCAATACAAGCTCGAAGTGCTGAAACTCGCCGGCCTCATGGATGCGGTGATCTTCACCGAGAGTCTGGGTCGCCAGTTCTGGAAACCCTCCCCCGCCGCCTTCGAGACCCTGGCAGTCAAGCTCGCCCTGCCCCACTCGTCGTGTCTGTATGTCGGTGATAATCCCGCCAAGGACTTCGTAGCCCCCAACGCCCTGGGCTGGCGGACGATCCAGTTCCGCTTTGACGGGCAACTCCACGCCGCCAACCCCGCGCCCCCCGGCGGAGCGGCGCAGGAAACGGCGCGCGGATTACCTGACCTGGCGGCGAACATTTCTTAACCGGACCTCCCGACGAACAATCTTGCCCGCCTTCGGCACGAGTGCCGAAAGAGCTACAAGCATCACAAAGTTGTCGCGGCCGCGGCCGCGCAGTATCTTCTTGGGGCCGGCGGGGTTCATTGGCCGGTCAAGGAGTTGCACGATGATCAGCCGACGCAGATGGTTTACCCTGGGCGCCCTTACCGTGCTGGTGCTGGAAGGCGCGGCCTTCATTGTGGCGCGGCAGCTTGCGCCCCATGAGGACCCTGTCGACGAACCGATGACCTGGGCAGTCCCAAAAGCCGCCGAGCCGTCAACTCCCCCTGCGGCGGATACAGAGGCGCGTCCGGATCTTGCGCCGGAGGCGTCTGCGGACACGCGACCGGCGGCGTCATCCTCCGCGACAGCGATTCAACCCGCACGCGCACCGGCTGCGGCGGCCTCGCAGCCCGCCGCCGTCAAACCTGCCCCGTATAAATACCCGCCGCGCCCGGCCGCCAAGCCGGACGACTTCAACCTGGTCTGGGAGAGCAACCACCGGGGACTGGAGCTGGATTTCGCCGGAAGCACCCTGCAATATCCGCGCGACGCTGTCGCCGGGCCTTACCCGGCCCCGGGCAACCCGCCGGAAGTGCGCGTCAGCAAGAAGTGGCCGGTTGTGACCATGATGGCCCGCTGGTCGATCCCGGTGGACCTGTACCCGGCCAAGTACCGCCCCCACGCACTGGACATCGTCATGCTGCGAGTGTGCGACCTGGAGAACTACAACAAGGCCTATCCCGCCGTCGTCCGCTCGACGACGCTGGACGCCAAGCCGGAGTTTCTCACGCCGGCATGGACGCCGCTGATTGAGGGCTTCGCCCAGCGCATGGCCGGGCGGATGATCGGCTACACAATCCACGGAATCAGCACGTTGGGCGATTACGACATCAAGACCACGATGGCTGCCGGAGCCTCGGCTGACGGAAGCACGATCTTCTACTACGACAACCCCAAGAGCATCAGCAAGCACCTGCGCACGCGGCAGGTGGTCTTCGCCGCCCACCGCAAGGGCGGGCGCATCTACCTCGACCTCAAAGGCATCTACGTCTGCTCCGACACGCTGTTCAAGGGCATCATCATCGACCGCGTCGCCGACAACACCCGCTACCTGGCCGACCGCCTCTGCCATTACATGGGCGACGAGGCCGCCCGCGACGTCGAACCATTTCTGCAGTCCATCTACAAACGGCGCGGCGACAGCCCTACTCCGCCGCAATGAACAAGCAGTGTGCGCGTCCACGACGCATCTGGAGTGCGGCAGCCTTAGCCGCCGCACTTCACCAAAAAACGATCGGCCGCTCCGGGGGCGTTGGCACCGAAACCTCGCGCGGCAGGGCGCAAAAAAAATAGGCCAAGGCGGATTAGGACTGATCAAGTTTGGCCTTGACCAATCGAGGAGAGCCTTAGCCTCTTGTGAAACAGGTGCTTGAAACTGATCCTCAAGTGAATGAGGTGTCAGTTTCCCTCCCTCTTTCACCTGTTCCAATTATTATGATAGGCAGGCCAGGGGCGGGTTCCAAATCGAACAGGCAGAAATCTTACGGCATCTCGCACACGTCCCCGTCGCAAAAGCGGGACTCGAGCTCCTCCTCGTGTTCCAGGTCGCCCTGCAGCGGGCGCAGGCCGCTGACGATGCGCTGGTACTGCTGGCGGGTGATCTGTTCGTATGGAGGCTGCTGGTATCCGTGCCCGCGCGAGGGCAGGAACACGACAGCCTTGAGGCGGTCTTCGTACGCCCGCAGCAGGTCCGGCAAAAGGCCGCCCTCGCGATCAGGGTCGAACTCGGCGGTGACGCTGACCTGGTTGTCCGACCAGAACCGCTGCATCTGCGCGGCCAGATCAATCTTTTCCTGCAGGGGCACGTCGCTCTTGCAGCGGCCTAGTCGCTCGACGTGTACCGGAAACGACACCACCACGGTGTTCTGCGAATACGCGTCGTCTTCAACGTGATAGCCGCTGCGGCGGCACATCTCCACCAGCGGGTGCCCCATCGTCACGCGAACGCGGCGGATGTAATAGGGCGCGTGCTCCCAGTGAACTCCCGGCGTGGCGCCGGCCAAAAGGCTAACCGTGCCCGAGGGCTTGACCGACGTGAGCTTGATCGACCGGGGCACCGCAAGGGCAGCCGAATGCTCCTCGTCCAGCCGCCGCAGAAACGCATACGCCCGGTCGCACCAGCGGAAGAACTCCTCGTGGCCGAACTTGTCGAGGGCCTGCACGATCCCCGTCATCGAGCAGCCCAGGCGGCGGTTTCGCAGCATGACGGCGTTGGTGAGAGCGTCTTCGGTCTCGACCAGCGTGACGGCTTTGGCGTACTTGTACGCCACCGCCAGCGTGCGCTGGTAGTCCTCGAAGTTTTCGTGATGGGCCGGAAACGTCTCGACCAGGCAGCACAGTTCGCGGTCCCACAGCGTCTGCTCGACGCAGGGGTTTGAGCCTTCGGCCTGCTCATCGAGCCAGTTGGGCTCGTCGCCCATGCGCCCGTAGGCGCGGGCATTTTCGAGCCACAGGTATCCCGGTTCGCCGGTGGCGGCGGTTCGCCGCACTGCCGCCGAGTAGTCCATGCCCGCCCGGGCGAAGATCGAGTTGTTCGACGCCCAGCGATACTCGAGGACCTTGGTGCGGTCCTGCTTAAGGTCCAGAAACTGCTCGTCGTCGGCCTCGCCGAAGGCGATCTGCGCTGAGCGGCGGATTCCGCCGGCGACCACGCAGCGTCCGATGAGATTCATCGCGTCGACGATCAGCCGCGAGTCGATAGCCCGCCCGACGTAGGAGTCCAGCAGCGTCTTCATGTCCTCGAGCATCCGCGACAGGGGGCCGGGCCCGCTGGCGAATCCGCCGAAGCTGCGCAAGGCTGACCCGTGCGGGCGGATCTGCGAGAAATCCCAGCCCGCCGGCAGCGCCGCCTTGCCCACGTACGCGTTGAGCAGCCGTTCGATAGCGCCGGCCCAGCCCTCGCGACTGTCGCCGATGACGTGTACCTCCTGGCTCGTCCGCGGCGGATGGAGGGTCACCTGCCCGCGTCCCCGCGTATCAAACCCCACGCCGACGCCGAGCATCGACATCTGGAGCATCCACAGAAACGGCCCGGCGAAGTCCGTCGCGAGATCTTTAGTCGAGACGAACCCGCAGTTATTCAGCGCCGCGCCGCCGCGCTCGTAGACGAACGGCGTGCCCATGATCCACAGCCCGCGCCCCGGCGGGGTCCACTTGAACGCCCACAGGCGCTCGTACGCCTCGTGCGCCTCGTGCAGCGCGCGGGCAGGGTCCCACGCCAGGCCCGCCCGCAGGCAGTGGGCCCGCTGGACGCTGAACATGCCTTCGATGACGCGGCGGCACGTCTGCCACCAGCTCTCGCCCCCGCGGCTGTACGTCCGCTTGTACGTCGCCCATGACAGCGGTCCAAACCCCCACCGCACCGCCCGGGCAGCGTACGCCCGGCAGAACTCCTCATCCAAGCGGAAGAGGCCGTGCTTGTCGATGTCCAGGATCACAGAGATCACCCGCCAACCGATATTCTAGCCCGCCCAAGGTCTACCGGAAACCCATCGAAGACATGGCCGCCACCGACAGGCAGGTCGGCGGCGCCGACGGCGACCTCATGGACCTGTACATCCGCTATGAGCAGTTGTCCGACGGAAAGCTCTCCATCACTTCCTCTGGGCCGGCGACCCGATCCTCGCCACGACCAAGGCCCCGCCCGGTTGGCACGCCGACTGGATCAAGCACCGCTACGACCGCTGACGCGCATCAGGTTGCACCACGGCGAAATCGCCGCAGCAGCGCAATGCCGCAGGCGGCGAAAACGGCCAGGGCGCCGGGCTCGGGGACAACCTGCACACTGCCGCCGGCATAGAGCGATGTGAGATCCCAACGGAGCCCTGCCTCCAACGTCGGCAACAGGATCGTCTCAAAAGACCCGCTGGTATTGCCTCTGAAAAGATCGAAGCGATTGCCGAAATCGGGCCTGAAACCATAGATCAACTCCACGTCCAGAACCCCGCCCAAAACCAGGTGGTCGCCGATAACGAGTTGATCGTACTGAAGACCCGGCGTCAGACCCGACAATTCCATCGTCAACACATTGTCGCTGTCCAACGTTGCGCTATCCAGATGAACGGCCGCCGGGCTGTTGCCCGGCGAGAATCCGCCCGAGAAAAGCACCTCGCCGGAATAGGAGCCTCGCCCGCTGACCAGCCCCGTAAGGCACAGCGGCGATTCCTCGCTTTGAGCCCGAATGACGCCTTGGTTGACCACCCTGCCGTCCAAGGTTCCCATTGCCGTCAATAATCGCCCCTCTTCGACCCGGGTGACGCCATCAGCCGCCGGCGGGATGTCGGTGATCCCGGGCCCGCCAGATCTGACCGCCAGCTGGGGCGGAGCGGACGCCTGTGTGGATGTCCGCAAAGCCAGGTTCCGTGGCAGGAGCAGGAACTTCTTGCTGTCGGCGGCAAGTTCATAAGCCCGTCGGGGGTAATCGCCGTCGGTCACAGCAGCAATCACCGGTCGCTGTTGGCTGATGGTTTGTTTATACCTGCCGCCGGCGATCGCGGTGTGTTGTCCCGTCCAATTCTGGAGCGATTCACGCGAAAGCCTGATTCTTGATGAGGCGCGCCCGGCCTCGGTCGTCGGGCGCAGGGCAAACGGCGTCGACGGGAGCTGTTCCGAAGAATCGCCGGATGCGTCCCTGAGTTGCATTGACTCATCCGCCGGTGTACCGCCCATCGCGAGGGCGTCTTGGCCCTTGGGTTCGTCATCCCACCCGGCGCGCGAAGCTCGGCGCGATGCCGGAGGCGTTGCAGAGGCCCCGGCCGATGCCGCGGTCTGCTGCGACAGCGACGGCCTGTTCGGACGGGCGGCGTCCCGATTACCGGCAACTGGAGACAAACGTGCGGTTGGCGAAGACTGGCCGGCGCGGCCAACCGGTGGCGTCGCGCCCACAGGCTGGAGGACCTGCTGTCGCGGGATCAACGGCGGCAGGCGATGCGCCGCGGCATCCTGCAGGGGGTCCCTCGCGGCCAAGGCGATGAAACCATCGCCCCCCTGCCGTGCGGCAGAGACCCCGGGAGCTTCAAGCGGCGGTTGCAGCCGGGGCGTCTCGACGACGCTATAGGTCGTCAAGGCTGCAAGGACCAGGCCCGCCGCAACGGCGGTCTTGGACACGGTCACGCTGCCACCGCCAACTCCGGCGGGGATGGCTGCGGGGGCAGACAATGCAGAGGTGTTGGAAACCGCCGCGGTCACGAAACGCTTGAGCTGCAACATCATCGCGCCCAGCAGGGACACGACCACCCCCTTGGCGGTCAGCTCCCGGCGAAGCGAGGCGACGATCCTTCCGATTCGCTTGGCCACGCCCTGCTGGGTCATGCCCAGCGATGCCCCGATCGACTGCTGCGTCATGTCGTTGACCAGATTGTCCAGAAGCAATTGCCGATCCTGTGGGGAAAGCCTCTGCAGGCACTGCGCCAGGATGGCGAAGGACTCCTTGCGTTCGGCCTCCCCATCGCCGCACGAGAACGGTTCCTGCCGCCCCTTCTCGCGTTCGCGATAGGTGCGACTCCTGCGCGATCGGATCATCGAGGCGGTCACATTGAGGCAGCACCGATGCAGCCAGCGGCTGAGGCTGGTATCGATTCGCCCGGCATTGTGCACCATCGCCAGCAAGACCTGCTGCATGGCATCTTCGGCATCGGCGGTGGAACCGAGGCGCCGATAGCACGTCGCCAGCACCACGTTCTGGTACTTGCCGACGAGGGAGGATATGGCTTGGCGATCTCCCTCAACGGCATAGCGGTGGAGCAGGTGTAAGTCGTCCATATGCCGAATCCTCAAGCCATAATTCTATCCTCAATGTCGAATTCCGCCAAGCCCCTTTCTTGGTATAAATGCTTTGTCTTTGCAGGCTTGCGGCACTTGGGTGTAATTAAGTTAAGTCGCTTCCGGGCGGCGTTTCACAACCAGAAAATAAGATCATTCTTTGGAAATTTCAACGCCGGATTTCCCGCCTCGATTTTTTCAAATGGCGGTTGTGCCCGACGCCCGTGCGGCGACTCATCAACGGTCGCGAGACTTTCCCTGGATGTAGACTCGCTTCGTCCGGCGGTCGCCCAGGGATGCGTCGAATGTTGGTGTTCGGCGTCCACAAATTCTTAGATAGCGGCCAGGAGGTATACGATGATCAATCTGAAAGTGGCGGCGGTTGCGATGTTGCTCTGTGGGCTGTTGGTCGCCGGGGGAGCCTCGGCGGCGATTACCGTTTACAGCACGTATATGGACTTCCAGGGGATCGACCCGGATCCCTCCTTTGACTTGGACGGCAGCCCCATCGTCTTCACGCAGACCACGGCGTCCTACCTGTCAGTCAGCACGACGGATTCTTCGCGCTGGTTCTTCGCGGGGCAGCAGTCCTACACGTCCGACTATACCAGCGACTGGACGGATTCCACCTGGTTCGAGAAGACCAATTCCGAAAGCTACATGAACGTCGACAAGGCGGTGGTCAACAGCACCGGCAGCAGTTTCAGCGGCTACACGATCACCCTGCACGTGGCGACGCTGGTAGCTGATAGTCTGACCATCAACGGAGCGTCCTTCGACGCCACGATCAGCACTGTCACCGATTCCTACGGCGACGTCACCACGACGATCTCGATCCTGTTCGACACGCCCATCGCGTCGGGCGAGTCGTTCGACCTGTCCTATATCCTGGACCTGAACGGGGTCGTGACACCGCCGCCGGATGACGGCACGTACGGCATCGACGAGGGCGGCACGCTGTCCGACACGGTGAGCGTCGATGAGGTCGCCGAGGCGCCCGAACCGGCCACCTTGACGCTGCTTGGTCTGGGTGCCGCGGCTTTGTTCGCCCGTCGGCGGCGTGTCTGACCTAAAACATCCCTGGAGGAGGCAACGTCATGAAGTGGTCTGCTGGAGCGATAATAATGCTATTCGTCCCGATGCTCTGGGCGGAGCCGTCTCATGCTGCCGGCATGTTCAGTTCGGTAGGCCACGCGATCGGAACCTGGGACCCGGATCATCCCGGTTACGTTCTGGTCGGCGGCGAATCCCGCCCCGTCACGCTGCTGGGATTCTGGGAATACGACCCGTCCGACATTCGACGGAGCGTCTTCTGGGCGCTGAATGACATCTCGGGCTGGGGCTGGGGCCGGGGCGGTGGAAGCGGAACGGGGGGGTGGGGAGGAGGCGCATTCGGCGACCAAGAATACCGGCCTTGGGAGGAGCTTCCGGCACGATCGTCGTATTCACAACCGTCGTACTATATTGAAGAAAACCCTGCGATCAACCACAGCTACTTCGATATCGAAGAGGCTCCGCAAGTCACTGCCGACAGCTTCGGGATTGAAGAATTTCCCCAACCCGGCGGCATCTCGGACGGGTTTGGCCTCGACGAATCACCACTGGCGGCGGATCAAACCGTGACCACCGCCGTCCCCGAGCCCTCGGCATTCGCGCTGGCTCTGGCAAGCGTCGCGGCCTTCATACGCCGCAGGAGGAAAGCATGAGACGCACAGACGATGCGGACCGGAGATTTCATGCCCCCGCGAGGCCGTGGCACGCCGCCACGGCTGTCATCGCCGCGGCGAGCATATGCCTGTTCGTGGCCCAGCCGCAAGCGATGGCAATGGTCGTCCGCGGCGGCGACGGCAGCGGCAATACCACGACGCCCGTCGATGATCCCGGGTGGGCAAACGTGGGGCTTTGCGGCAGCGGGACGGCCGTGTACCTGGGCAACGGCTGGGTGATTACCGCCTCCCACGTCGGGGCCAACAGCGTCACGTTCGGCTCGACGACTTACACCGTCGCCAGTGGCACCTACCAGCGGCTGCACGATCCATCCAGTTCCAGCACCCTGGCGGACCTGTGCGTCTTCCAACTCAGCACGATTCCGACGGGCTTGACCAGTGTGACCATCGGCGACTCATCACCCGTCTTGGGTTCGATGGTCACCGCCATCGGTTACGGGCGCAATCGCGCGACGTCTGCAACCAGCTGGTACGTGGACATCGACACGAATCCGTACACCTGGAGCGAGACGCCCTTCTCGGGGTACGACGCACAGGCCGGCGGATTCAAGACGACCTCCACTCGCACCAAACGCTGGGGCGAAAACGCCATCAGCGGCAGCGAGACCCTCAGCGGCAGCTACGGCACGACACGCATGCTCAAAACGACGTTTGACGCGTCCGGCAGCGCCAACGAATTCCAGGGGATCGCCGGCGATTCGGGCGGCGCCCTCTTCTGGAAGAACGGGAGCGATTGGGAATTGGCGGGCATCGTGCTCTCTGTGGGAACGTTTTCCGGACAGCCGGGCAGTACCGCCGTCTACGGTAACGTGACCTATATGGCCGACCTGGCGCTCTACCGGGACCAGATTCTCGCGATTACTGCCGTTCCCGAACCGGCCACATTGACGCTGCTGGCAACTGCGGCCGCCGCGATTCTGCTCAGACGCCATCGCCGTTGAGGCCCCGAGATTATCGCTCGTACGTCCCAACCAGCTCGCCCTGGTCCAGGATGTGGCCCTTCATCGCCGCCAGGAGCTGGTCCTTGGTCTGCCGCGGAGGCAGGTCCAGGGCCCGGTCCAGGGCGTAGAGCTTGAAATGATAGTGATGCACGCCATGGCCCTTAGGCGGCCGCGGGCCGTCGTATCCGGCGTTGTCGGAAGTGTTCACGCCCTGCACTGCCCCGTGCGGCTCGGGCGGCTTGTCGGCGGGCTTCACGCCCTCGGGCAGGTACTTCACCCCCGCCGGGATCTTGTACATGACCCAGTGTACCCACGGTTGGGGCGTGGGCGCGTCGGGGTCATCCACGATCAGCGCCAGTTCCTTGGTGCCTTCCGGCAGCGCCTGCCACTCCAGCGGCGGCGAAACATTCTGCCCGTCCTGGCTGTACTTCTCCGGAATCGCCTGCCCGTTCTCAAACGCGGTGCTCTTGAAGGCAATGCTCATAGGCTTGTCCTTTCCGGGATTGGATGAATTGTAGTCTCGCCATAGCGCCTCGCTCCTTGTGAAACGGCACACTTCCGACATGCACGTTTCCAAGACCCCTCAACCAGAGTGGTATTTGAACGATACTGTCACAATCTGACAGTTTCTTACAGGAAAGAATGGCACCTCTGGCGAAGTTCAGGGCGTGCCACGACTCACGCAATAACTTGCCGCACAACAGCCAAAGCGGCAGCTGCTGCTGCCGCACTCCATATCACTCGAATCGCAGGTAGATCATCTTGAGATATTCCGCTTCCTTGAATGTTGCGGGGTGATCGAGCGGGTGTTGCATCGTTTGGAGTTGAGAAAACCTGCGGCCGCTGGCGGCGGCGGCTCGATGCACGGCGGCGAAGAAGTCGGGGGCGCTGACATGGGCCGAGCATGAGGCGGCGGCGAGGATCCCGCCGCGGTCGAGTCGGGCGATGCCCAGCGCGCTGAGGCGCTGGTAGGCGGCGACGGCGCCTTCGCGCTGGGCGGCGCTGCGGGCCATCGACGGCGGGTCCAACACCACCAGGTCGAATGGCTCCCGCGAGCCGGCCAGCCACTCGAAGGCGTCGGCCTGGACGCTCTGGCGCCGGCAGCGCGCCACGCCGGCAATGTCACGATTAAGATCGAAGTTGCGCTCCGCGGCGGCCAGGGCGTGGGGGCTGATGTCCAGGTCGGTCACGGCCGCCGCGCCGCCGCGGGCGGCGTAGACGGAGAAGCCGCCCGAAAAACTGAAGGCGTTGAGGACGCGCCGCCCGGCGGCTAGCGACTCGACGATGCGGCGGTTCTCGCGTTGGTCGAGAAAGAACCCGGTCTTTTGCCCGCGCAGCACGTCGGCTTCGAACTGCAGACCGCTCTCGCGGAACAGCACCGCTTGGGGCGGCTGGTCGCCGGCCAGCACCAGGCCGTCGCTGTAACCGCATTGCCCCGCCAGCGGCTGGATGTTGCGGCTGAGTCGCAGGACCACCCGCGGCCAGGGAAGCTGCCCCTGCAGCAGCGCCAGCGTCTCGTCGAGGCGGGGCAGCCACGCGGCGGTGTATATCTTGAGCACCAGCGTCGTATCGTAGCGGTCCAGCACGAGTCCCGGCCAGCCATCGCTCTCGCCGTGGATCAGTCGATAGCCGGTGGTGTTCTCGTCGAACAGCCCCTCGCGCCGCGCGACAGCCGCCGCCAAGTGCGATCGCCACCACGCCGCGTCGATCATCTGCGGCTTGCCCGAATGCAGGATGCGAACGCGGATGGGCGAGTCGGCGTCGTACAGCCCCACGGCGAGGAACTTGTCCTTGCGGTCATAGATCACCGCCAGCTCCCCCGTGCGCCCGGGGCGGTTGGCTTGCGCGACGCTGTCGGCAAAGACCCACGGATGCCCCCCGCGCACGATGCCCTCAGCCACGGCAGTCAGCCGCAGGCGAAGCGTCGCCGGTTTGTTCGCTCTTTCATTCATGGCAGGCGCCGCGATTGTATCAGGGAGACCCCGAATGACGCGAATGGCGAGGAATAAAAACCGGGCGCCCGCTATATGTTGACAGCGTCATGGCGAAGTTGCATATTAGGTCTCGACAGGGTCTCATAGTCAAGGCGGGGCAACGGCACTGTACGCAATGAAGGAGATGGGCCATGAACAGAACATGGGTGTTGATCCTGAGCTTGGCGGTCGCTGCGGCAGGATGTGATAAAGCTCGCAAAGAAGGAAGCAAGGCCGTAGACACCGGTTTGTCCTCCGTAGCCGAGGGCACCGAGAAGACTGTGCAGCGGTTCAAGGACAAGTTCGACAAGCAGGCGGCGGACTGGCTTAAGCAGACGACCTGGAATGTGGAGCGGGTTTCGCAGACCGGCACAGAGACAGTCGAGGTCCATGCCGTCATTCGCAGTACAGCCGGGGAGAAGATCGACCTGGCGTCGATCCTGTCGCGCGACTTGGTAATGCTCACGTCCTCCGACGGCGTCTCGCACAAAGTCACGACCCCCCGCTCCGGAGAGATCATTATTCAGCCCGGCACGGCGATCCGGCAAAAAATCACCTTCAACGTGGTCGGACAAGGCCCGATGAAGGAACTGACGCTTGTGGGGTGCGCGCCGGTGGCGATTCCGGCGATGACGGCCGCGCCTGCGTCTGCGCCGGCCACCAGGACCAATTAGCATGATCGCGGCCCGGCGCGTCGCTCCGGATGCGACCCAGTGAAGATGCACCCTTGGTGCAAAGAGGGACCATTGAACACTCGCCCCAACGTTCTGTGGCTGATGAGCGACCAGCACAACACGCAGTCGACCGGTTACAGCGGCAACCCCAACGTGCGCACGCCCAACCTCGACCGCCTGGCGGCCCAGAGCGTCAACTTCCGCCGCGCGTACACCGTCAACCCGATCTGCGCCCCGTCGCGGTTGAGCTTCATCACCGGCCAGTACTGCCACACCCACGGGCTCTTCGGCAACATGAACAACTTGTACAGCCGCTCAAACCCTGACACGCTGGCGTGCGTGTTCCGCCGGGCCGGCTATCAGACCGCCATCTTCGGCAAAGCCCACATGGTGCCCCTGTGGGACCGCCAAGGCTTCGAGCACATCCGCTACGACAATCTCGGCGACGTCGCCCCCGGCGACCCGATGTCCTGCGAGTACTTCCGCCAGATTTGTGAATCCGGCGCCGCCGAACTGATGGACCGTGAAATGACTACGCATGGCGAGCCGGCATCGCGGCCGTCATTTCTGTCCTACGAGCAGTCGTGCGAATACTTCACCGGTCAAGAGGCGATCAACTTCCTGGCCGCCCGCGACCGATCACGCCCGTTCTTTGCGCAAGTCAGCTTCCAGCGCCCCCACGGGTGCGACTACGCGGCCGAAGAATACTTCCACATGTACGATCCGAAGGACATCGTCTTGCCCGATAGCGCGGCTGACCTGTTCGTCAACGGTTTTGCCTCCAAGCCCAAGGCGATACGCGAGGCGGTGCTGGCAGGCAGCGGCTATCCGCTGGCCGCCAGCGAGCAGCGCCTCAAGCGGGGCCTGTGCGGCTACTACGCCCTGATCTCGCAGATCGACAACGAGATCGGTCGCGTCATCGCCGCCCTGGAAGCCTCGGGGGAACTCGACAACACGATCATCCTCTACACCGCCGACCACGGCGACTACGCCGGGGAGCACGGGCTGCTGTTCAAGGGACTGAGCCTCTACGAGTCGCTCCACCGCGTGCCGTTCCTGCTGCGCTGGCCGGGCGGACCGGCCGGGACGGTCTGCGACGAGCTGATCGAGACCATCGACTGGTACCCGACGGTATGCGGCCTGTGCGGAGTGGACGTGCCGCCCGGCCGCGAGGGCGTGGACGTGCTGCCCATCGCCGCCGGGCAACGATCGGGCAAAGACGCCGCCTTCTGCGAGTTCTGCGTCACGGGCAAGGTCTCGGCCATTCGCACGCGCCAGTACCGCCTGATCGTCAACGCCGACTGCGGCGCCCACGAGCTGTACGACGTGCAGGCCGACCCGGGCGAGATGTACAACCTCTTCGAAGATCCGCGCCACGCTGCCGCCCGGGCGGACCTGATGGAGCAACTGCTGCTGTTCACCCTCAACTACCGCACCGAAAGCAGCTACGCCACCGACGCCGTGCAGGGGCCCGAACTGTACGAGTCGCCCGCCATAAAAATGCACTTCGGCCGCGCCCGCTGGGCCGATTACGGCAAAACCGCTCCCGCCTGAGAGCGCAGTTAGCTCAGTTACCGGGGGGAGGAAAAGTCGCGGCGGAGGCACTAAATGAAGAAGTAACTCGTTGTGTGAATTACTTCTTCATTTTGGGGCCGCGTACCCCTGCCCAAGGCAAGTATTCATCAAAGCCACACAACGGCTTTGATAAATACTTGGTGCCTCCGCCGCGACTTTTCCTCCATGCCCGAGGAATTCTGTCACGAGTACCCGTGCAGGCCCGACAAATACCGCCCCACGATAAACCAGTTGAAGAGCATCACCGCGCAGCCGACGATGCAGATCCACGCCGTAACGCCCCCGCGAATGCGCGCCGGCGTGATGTACCGCACGTGCAGCGCCAGAACGTACACCAGCGCCGTCAGCAAGGCCCAGGTCTCCTTGGCGTCCCAGCCCCACCAGCGACCCCACGCCACGTCCCCCCACATCGCCCCCAGCACGATCCCCGCGATGATCGTCCAGCACGCCAGTTGCGCCGTCAGCACATTGCAGCCGTCGATCGCCGCAGGCGTTGACGCCCCCGACAGCTGCGAAAGGTCCGCTCCCGCGCTGAGCGGTTCACCCTTGCCCCGGCGCGCCACCACCAGCGCCACCAGGTACGCCACCGAGATCACCAGCGTCATCCCCGCCAGCGCGTGACCGATGATGATCAGCGACACGTGCGCCGCCATCAGCTTCGACGACAGCAGCCCCTGCAGCGCGTGAAGCTCGCCGCCCATGCGGCTGGCCGCCAGCAGCGCCGCGGCCGCATAGAGCGAAGCCGCCATGCCGATGTAGTTGCGCTTCCAGATCCATTCCACCGCCAGGGCGAAAACCGCCCCCAGCAGCGCCGAGGCCACCAGCGCCTCCCACTGCGTCATCATCGGCGGCAGGTACCACGCGCGGCCGGAGATCATCCAACGCAGCATGAAACCGGCCGCCAGGAGCGATGTCGAAAGCGCCAGCACGGTCATGGCCGCGCGGCGGGCCCATCGCCGTCGCGAGGGCGCGGCGATGATGAACAGCACTGTCGCCAAGGCAAAGCCCGCCCAGACAAGCGTGGCTTTGTACGTGCGGTTGTACGCCACTTCGAGCTGACGCAGCGCCTTGGGCGGATGACTCTCGCTCTTGGCGGGCAGGTCAACCGCCAATTCGTGAATGATCGTGTTGACCCCGCCGGCGTTGCGGCCGCGCCAGGCGTCGCGCAGCGACAGGAGGGGCTGGTTGCCCATCATGCCGGGCCCGGCGCCCAAGAGCGTATCCGCGTCGGGCCATTCGCGTGTGGAAGCCGGGATGACGCGCAGTACGCCGGCGGCGATGAACGCCTCGGCCCGGGCGGTGAGGCGGCTGATCTGCACGCGCGTGGCGGGCTGGTCCAGCACCAGTTCGCTCAACGCCCGCACCAGCGGCGACGGCGCATCGCGTGGGGGCAGCGCGGAGACCTGTTCCGGCGTCGCCCGGCCGGACTGAACCAGCAGAGCGCCCACGTCCTGGTTGAGCATCGCGCGCGGCGCCAGGCGATGGGTCGCGCGGAACGCATCGAGGTCCGCGCCTTGAAGGTGCCTCGCGACGAAATCTCGCATGCCCGTCTCGCCCACGTACAGCAGCGGCGCGTCCAGGTACGCCCCGGCGTTGAGGTAAATCTCCAGGTACGCGGCCGCCGGCGGCAGAGCGTTGATATCGGCCGAGCCGCTGATCTGCGCCAACTGCTCGCGCGCCACCGTATCCAGCGGCGCGATGCGCCCCTGATACTGCACGCCCAGAAGCTGCAACTCGCTGGCGTCGATCTGCCTGAGGAACTCACGAGTGGGCGCATCGAAGATGGGCTGGCCAAAGACGGACGGCGCCGTGAGGGTGTGAATCGCAAGCACTGCAACCAGCGGCCATACCCCGCGAGTCTTCGTCCCGAAGGGACGACAGGATCTAGCCGGGGGCGTCAGCCCCCGGTAATCGCCATTAGAGGATCCCGCCCCGAAGGGGCGGAAGGTTGTTGCGGCCGCCGAGAAGCCTGTCGCCCCTTCGGGGCTCTGGTTCATTAATGGCTTGTTCCGGGGGCTCACGCCCCCGGCTATATCCTTACCGCCCCTTCGGGGCGAAGAGTCCTTACCCCATACGGGCTTGCTCGATGGGTTGCTCATGCGCCCTCCTTTCCGGCTCGGCGCATCAGCAGCGGTTTGGCGTAGAACCCGTACAGCAGCCCGGCGCAGATCATCGCGCAGGCGGTCCAGATCAGCCACAGGGCTGGGCGGCTGGCCACGAGGAGGCGGATCGTCGCCACGCGGCCGTCGGGGCCGCTCTGCCAACTGCCCTGGCTGAGCTGATACGCCCCGACCTGCACCGGCTCGTTGAGGCGCAGCGTTTCCTGGCGGCGCAGTCCGCCGGCCGCAATCGTCACCTCGCAAATGTAATCCTGCGGCACGCTGGTGCCCGGGTGCGTGAGGTACTGCGTGGCGGTCACCTGCACCGTCGCGGGCAGGTCGACGCGCCGGCGCGAGAAGTTCAGCCAGATCGTCTTGCCGCCGCCCAGGTCCATCCGCAGAGGCGCGCTGGCGTTTTCAAAGCTCGCAAACGGAAGAAAACTCGTCCGCTCGAATCCGCTGCCGCGGATCGTCACGCGCACCGCCGGAACCGCCGCGGCGGACGCGCCCGCGACGGCCTGGGCATCCCACGTCAGGCTCGCGTGATCGAGCCTCTCCAGCAGCGTCACGCCGACCGTCCGGCCCGCCAGGGGCACGGCAAGCTCGCGTCCGCGATCCAGGTCGCCTTTCCATCGCGACCCGTCGGGGCGCACCACCACCAGCACCGGCGAGACCTGCGGGCCAGACAGCACCATCGCCACGTCGTAGGGCATGCCCGGGCCGCGGTCGCCCGCGGCGGGTTTGGCCAACTGCTCCACCTGCCGAGGATCGGAGTCGGGGTAATAGATCATCGCGTACCCGCGGCCGCCGAACTGCTGATATTCCGGCTCGTCGGGGCAAAGCGTGACTCGCTGGCTGTGGCCCAAATCGTCAATTTGCAGGATCACCGCCGGCGACGCCGCGGGGGAGTCGTTCTGCCATCGCGGGGCAAGCTCCGCCCGCGGCAGAAACAAATCGGCGCTGCCGCTGAAGCCTTCCGGCAGACCGGCCAGCGATGCGTTGAGGCGGCCGGGAACCCCCAGCGGCGTCTGCACCGGCGCCTGGCGCGGGTCGGTCGAGACGAAGATCGCGTAGGTGTCGTTGACGAAGAAGTGATCGATCGCCGACCAGCGCCCCTGGTCGGCCATGGTCAGGCACTCGCCGCTGACGTGGAAGGCGGCGTACCAAGCGGCCGCGCCCATCAGCACGATCACGCCGGCGTGACTGCACCACGCGCCCAGGCGCGCCGGGCGAAATGGAACTCGCAGCGCCGTCGCCAGGATGATGTTGACCGCCAGCGCCGCCGAAAGCGTCAGCAGGGCCCAGTGACCGTAGAGGTCGTTCAGGCGAGGATCGCGCGCCGCTGCGATGGAAACGGCTGAAAGATAAATAATGACCGCCGCCAGCAGCGCGCAGCCCAAGGCGGTGCTCGCCAGCAGGCGGATGACAGGATTTCTCGGCAGGTTCACGTGCGGTTCATTATACCCGGCGCAGCTCGAGTGTCTTTCCCGGATCGACCGCCGCGCGGCGGACCAACGTCGCGCGTCCAAACCGCCGGCCAGGAAAAATGGGGACTGTCCCGCTGTTTGGGACTGTCCCCATTTTTCCGTCAGGCGCGCAGGGGCTTCCGGCCGGCAGCACCAGTTCGATCTGCACCTCATACGGCTCGGCGTTACGATTGGTCAGCGTCGCCGACAACTCCCCGCCGTCGTTGCGGTAGGTCACGTCGAAGCAGCTTTCGCCCAGTCGGCAGTTCTGCCATGAAAACTCCGGCCACGGGCAGAACGGGCGGAAGTTCACGCGGCGGGCGGGGCGGTCGGCCCGCAGGCCCAGGATGTTGTGGATGAACAGGCAGGCCAAGACGCCGCCCGCCCAGGCGCATTTCATCGCCGCCGCGGCGCGCTGGGGCGCGTTGGGGTCGGTCGCGCCGGCCAGGTATGGCCACCACCAGATCGAGCCGTCCAGGTCCGTCAGACGGCGGATGCGCAGAAGCTGGCGGGCCAGTTCCGCCTCGTCTGCCGCCGAGGCCAGCGCCGTCATCCACGCCGGGAAGGTCGCGCCGTAATGCTTATCGTCAGTCCACCACACGCCGTCCATCTCCGGCCAGTAGAGCGGGTTTTCGGCCGTCAGCGCCAAGCTCGCGTGGGTCAGCAGCGCCGGTTCGTCTGTCTCGCAGAAACCGTAGAAGGGCGCCAGCGTGGTGTCGGTCTCTTCGCCGTCGTGGCCGGCCACGAATGTGCCCTCGGCGTTGGCGCCTTCAAAGAACCGCCGCCCGTGTGGGCTTTCGCCTGCGCAGCGTTCAAGGATGGCCGCTTTAAGCTGCTCAGCGTTTGCGGCCCATGCGGCCGCCAGATCGGGCACGTTGTACACTTCGTCCGCCAGGCGCGACATTTCGGCGAAGGCTTTCCAGATCACGACGTTGCTGCCGGTGTGCCAGTCGCCGCGGGCGTCGCCGTCGGAGATGTATAGTGCGGGAAAGAGCATCTCCTCTCCGCGGCGGCTGGCGTGAATCTGCTCGAACATTTTCATCGCCCCGGCCAGCAGGTCGGCCTGGCCGGCGAAGAAGCTCGTGTCGCCGGTGTTGCGGTAATACTCGCCAGCCAGCAGGTACGCCGCCAGGGCGTTGCAGGGTGAGTGTGTCGCCGGCGAGGCGTCAGCCCATCGCGCCAGGCCGCGCCCGAACGCCTGAGGCGGCGGGCCCCACTGGTTGAACCACGCTGCCGCCCCGGCGCAGAGCTGCGGGTGCAGCATGCCCATCGGCAGCATCGCGTGGTAGATGTCCTTGATCCAGATGAACTTGTTCTCCCACGAGGCCGGCCCGCAGAAGCGGCTGCCCCAGAAGCTCCCCCCGAATCGCCCGTCGGGCAGGTGCAGCTCCGACTGGCGGCAAAGCTCCGATGCCCGCACCAGGCTCTCAGCCCAGTACGGCTCGCTCGGGATCGCAAGCGTCCCCAGCCGCCGCGCGTGATACGCCAGCGTGTCGTTAAGCCAATCCACCGCCGCCCGCCCCGCCACGCGCGATTGAATCGCCCGCGTCTCATCCGCATCGGCCCCGATCGCGCAGACAAAGGCCAAGCACTGCACCGCCCCGCCAGCCAGTGAAAACGCCGCTTGCGCCGTCGTAGCACAGGCATCTTCCGTAGCACGGGCATCTTGCCCGTGAGTAGCATGGGCGTCCCGCCCATGCTCCCGTTGTGTGGCATGGGCGTCCCGCCCATGCTCTTGCCGTGTGGCATGGGCGTCTCGCCCATGCTCTTGCTGTTGTCTTTCCACGGGCAAGATGCCCGTGGAACTCACGGGCGAGACGCCCGTGCTACTGAGCCGGCCCGTCAAGGTCTCACTGCCCTCGTTGCGGATCTCCACCGCCAGCACGATCGCCCGCGGCGAAAGCTCCGGCCGCTCGACGTCCACCGGCGCAAAAGCCAACACGCGAATCCGCAGGCCGCCAACGCGGTACGTGAACATCGGCAGCAGATTCGCAACGAGGTCCGCCTGCACACCAGGCAGTTCATGAAGCGCTGCCGCCGGCGCGCCGTCAATCTCGATTTCCAGCGGCCACGGCCCCCCCGCCGTGATCTCCTTGGTGACATACGCCCCGCGAAAGGCCCCGCCCAGCTCCCCCGCCGCCAGCGACTGCACTACGCACGCGTGCCGCGCCAGCCCGCCAGCCGTAAACGAGCAGAGAATCTGATTGTTCGACACGTCGAAGGTGAGGTTCTCGATCTCGCGCGACGCGCTATATAAGGTATGCGGATCGCGAGCCCCCGCCGGCCCCACGCCGAAGAACGCGCTGCAGGGGGAATCCATGGCGGCCGAGAGAGTCGCAAAGGATTGCTGTGTTGCCATCTTGGTGTTCCGTTTAGTGGGGCTTCGTTGCCGTCGAACAACATCCAGGGCGGCGTCGCTGCCGCCGCACTCCAGGGGGCCTTGCCGCAATCACGCGCCGCGGCGCTTCGCTGATGGACTCTTTCGCCCCGGCGAAGTAGAATGAGATTCTACCGGGGCGTAGCTCAGCTTGGTAGAGCGCCAGGTTTGGGACCTGGAAGTCGCTGGTTCAAGTCCAGTCGCCCCGATTTTTCGCCGTAGGCGAAAAATAGAGCGGAGAGGGGAGAAAGTAGAAAGTAGAAGAAGCAAGAGAGCTCGCCGCCAGAACGCAACTCAACTGGCAAAGGTGCTCTCCGCGGTCTCCTCTCTACTTTCTCCTTTCAATTTTTGGGCGGTACAAGATCGAGGAGAGCAACAATGGCATTCGCCTTCGAGAAACTGCTCGTCTACCAGAAAGCCGTTGCGTTTGCCGACAGGATTCTCGAACTCACCGGCACGTTCGCCAGAGGGTTCTTCTTCCTGGCCGATCAACTCAACCGGGCATCGACCTCAATCGCCACCAATATCGCCGAAGGCAACGGCCGCTTCACCAAGGCCGACCGCAAACACTTCTTCGGAATCTCCCGCGGCTCGACCCAGGAGTGCGTCCCGCTGCTGGAACTGGCCAAGCGGCGCAATCTGCTGACAATCGAGACGCACGAGTCGCTCAAAGCCAACCTTGAAGAAATTGCCAAAATGCTCTCAGGCCTCATCAACCGTGAACAGAATGGAGAGGGGAGATAGTAGAAAGTTGAACGCGAAAACAGCAGCGGGGTCGTCGGGGAGGTTGTTCGGGGGGGCGGCCGGAACAGCCGCACATTCAGGAGCGTAAGCCACAATCAGGCCCAGATCGTGCTCCGCAGAAAGAGGGCCGCGCGGTGAAGCAAGGACGCCAACGCCCAGAATGGTCGCACGGGCGGCTGGAGCGGTTTGCTGCACGGCAAGCGCCAGGGAGACTACTTCTAGTCCCTCAACCCCGACTCGCGGCGCCCCATTGGGGCTGGCACAATCTTGTGACACAAGATCGATTAAATAGGTGAAGTAATTCCCAGTAATACCCCCTGAAGGCTGCTTTCCATTCGCCCCGCTACGGTCGTGAAAAGTTCTAACCTTGTCCTGTCGCCCCGATTTTTTCATTTCAGCGTTCGTGATGTTAGTGTCGTTCGCGGCTATTCCACCAGTTCCCGAATGAACGCCGCCAAGCCTTTTTCGGCGACGCGGTCGGCTTCGGCGATCAATAGCGGCGAGCCGTTGGGCATGGCTACGCCAAGGCCCACTTTGCGGATGAGTTCCAGGTCGTTCACGTCGTCGCCTACGGCGGCGATCTGGCCGGGGCCAATCCGGTAGGCCTGGGCTACGTACTGCACGCCGGTGAACTTGCTCACGCCGGCGGCGAAGCTTTCGACGATCGTCACGCCGTAGTTGGGGGCCACGATCGCGTGGACGGTCAGGCGGCCGTGGAACTGCTCGCGCAGGCGCTCGCTGACGGCCGCCGCATCGGTCGATTCGACGACGGCTGAAATCCGCAGCGGGTCGGGCATTTCCGGGGCCTCGGCGATGCGTTCGACGCGATGCACCTTCACGTTCATCTTGCTGAACCAGAGTCGGTGGGCCTCGTCGCCGCGGCCATGCTCGGCCACGATGTACTCCACGCCGCAGCGCCACACGTCGAGGATAGCCATGGCGGAGTAGCCCGCATCGCCCAGGGCGTCGGAGAACTCGACGGCTACTGCTCGGGGGATGGGCTGCTGCCAGAGCGTGCGGCCGCTGTGGGCCTCGGACACCAGCGCCCCGCCGATGAGGACCATGGGCTCGAAGGGGGCCTTGAGGTTGAGCTGCCTCCAGACGCCGACGGTCTCGACGTAGCTGCGCCCCGTAGCCAGCACGATGCGGATGCCCGCGGCCTCGGCCGCGCCGACGGCCTCGATGACATCCGGCGGCACGATGCTGTCGCGGCCGACGAGGGTGCCGTCGACGTCGAGGGCGAGGAGTTTGTATTTGGGCGCCAAGCTCATTGTCCGCCGTCGGGGACACGCACAACGGAGTTGTGCGTGCCACCCTCTTTACTCGACCTTTAACCCGTAGAACGCCAGGATAGGCAGCATGCGCGGTTGGTCGTGCGGGACGGTCGGGGGGTTCATGCCGAAGCCGCCATGCACGACTGCCTTGTCGGCGAGCTTGCGGGCGAGCTTGAGGCGGATCGTATCGCGCTTGATGTACGCCACGCCTTCGACCGGCACGTCGCCCTGGGCGTCTTCGACGACGAAGGGCTTGATGCTCCCGCGGCCGTCGACGGTCGTCAGTTGCCCGGTGACGTTGGCGAAGCGGATGTCGACGGCCTTGCCGGCTTGGGCCTTGCGTGCGGAGGCGGGCTCGGGCGCCTGCCAGGCGACGGGCTTGCCGTAGACAGCGCCGAGCGCCGTGGCGGCGGCGCGCTGGGCCATCAGCAAGTTGCCGTGCGCGGAATTATGAATACCGTCAGAGAGCGGCTGATCGAGCGTGGGCACGACGGTCACGCCGGCGAGCTGCTTGGGCACCACGCGCTGCGTTTCGCGGATGATGGACCAGCCGCGGTCGGCTTCGTCCTGCGGGTCGGCGATCACGCAGTTGAGCTGGATCGTCAGCACGTGCAGGTCGGGGTTCTTCAGGGCTTTTCGCCAGGCCTTGACGGCCGCAATGAACCGCTTGCCGTAGGTCTTGCACGTGGTCGGCCCGGCGTCGGAGCAGCCCTGGTACCACAGCACGCCGCGGGCGCCGCCGGTAGCCGCAGCCGCCTGGACCATGATGTCGTACAGGCCGCTGTCGCCCGGCTCCGTCGGGTTCCACATCGACAGCGGGCTGCCGCCCAGCGAGACCTGGATCAGCCCGATGGGGTAGCCCAAGGTGCGGCTGACGATCTTCGCCCACGCCATCCACGGACCGTGCTGCGGGTAGCCTTCGCGGTTGACCATGTGGGCGGTGTCGGTGGTTTCGTTGGCCGGCTGCGTACAGAGGCTCCATCGCATGGCGTTGTTGAACACGTGTACGCCAAGCTGCGGCGGGTCATAGACCGGCTCGCGGCCGTAACCGGCGGAGTTGCTCTGCCCGGCGATGATCCACAGATCGCCGACGCCGATGAAGTGTCGGCAGTCGCCCATGAATCCGCCCCAGGCGTTGTAGTCGTGCAGGCGCGTCTCGAGGCGGTAGAGCCCGCCGGCGGGAATGTTCTTGAGCACGGCAGTCCACGTGCCATTTTTCTTGAGGGCGGCGTCTTGCCAGTCGAGCTCGGCCGTGACGGCAGCGCCGGTGTCTTCGCTAACCAGGCGCACCTGGGCGGTGAACTTTTTCCAGGCGGGCCATTGGCCAAATCCCCATCGGCCGGCCAGGCGGATCTCGCCGCGGCCTGTCTTGTCCTGCTGGAAGATCTGCCAATCGCTGGCGCCGCTGCTGATGGTGGTGCCGAGCACCGCTGCCTCTTTGGCCATGGAAAAGCTCCTGTGTGGGCAAATAGAGAAGCAGACACATTACGGGGTTTATACGATAGTTCAAGGGAAAACATGCTGCCGGAAAAGCAGAAACCGACGACGAGGACGAGGACGACGACGAGGACGATAAGACATCTTGCTGGTCATTATCCAGCCGGATATAAGCTAACTCGCAAGGAAGGATGATTATGTACTGTTCGTTCAACCGCTGGGCCGCTGGCAAGACTCGATGCTTGACGATGAGCTATGACGACGGCGTGACTGCCGACCGGCGGCTGGTGGAGATTTTCAACCGTCACGGCATTCGCGGGAGTTTTCATCTTAACGGCGGGCTGCTGGGGCGGCAGGGATATCTGGCGCCGGAGGAGGTGGCGGGGCTTTACACCGGGCATGAGATTTCCGCGCACGGGTACACACACCCCTTGCTGTCGCGGCTGCCGGAATCAGTGCTCGCCCAGCAGATGATCGACGACCGCCGCAGCCTGGAAGCCCTGGCCGGGTACCCCGTGCGCGGGATGAGCTATCCCTACGGCGACTACAGCCCGCGGGTCATCGAGTTGCTGCCGTCGCTGGGGATCGAGTACGCCCGCACGGTGGCCGCCCACGGCGGGTTCCACATCCCTGAGAACCTGCTGGCCTGGCACCCGACGTGCCACCACGGCGACGCCCGCCTGAGCGATCTGACGAAGCGATTCGTCGAATCCCAGCCGGGCATGCTGCAGACGCTGTTCTACGTCTGGGGCCACAGCTACGAGTTCAACAACGCCGACAACTGGGACCTGATCGAGAACTTCTGCAAGAGCGTCGCCGGCGACAGCCATACCTGGTACGCCACGAACATCGAAGTGGCCGACTACCTCAACGCCCAGCGCGCCCTGCGGGCCACGGCCGACGGCAAGCGCCTGTTCAATCCCTCGGCGGTTTCGGTGTGGGTTGACGTGGGCGGACAAGCCGTCGAGGTGGCGCCGGGGAAGGTCACGCCGCTGACGGATTGACCGGATGCGACCGCCGGCGTGCTCAGATCGACACCAGCCCGCGGTTGATGGCGTGGCGGATGAGCTCGGCGATGCTCTCGACGTCGCACTTGCGGTAGATGTTGTAGCGGTGATTCTCGACGGTCTTGGGGCTGATCTGGAGATTGCGCCCGATCTCTTTGCTGCTCTGCCCTTCGCAGAGAAGCTGCACGATCTCGATCTCGCGGTGCGAAAGCTCGACGCCTCGCCGGGCAGGCGCTCGGCCGCCGCGGCCGACCCCGTTGCTGATATCCCTGGCCAGAAGCTGCGAGGCGTCGGCGGTGAGATACGGTTGCCCTTTGGCGGCCTGGAGGATGGCGTGGGTGAGTTCGGCCGGATCGGCGTCGAGGCTGACGAAGCCTTTGGCTCCGACGCGCAGAGCGCCCTGGACCTGTCCGCTGGCGATTCGGTCGCTGGCGACGACCAAGGGAAGGTCGCCCACCTTGCTCATCAGGTCCTTCATGCACTGGAACGACTGGAACGGTCCCGAGCCCGACAGCAGCAGCACGACCACGTCGTTGTCGCTCCGGTCGCGCCCGGCCATATCCGCCGCCAGGGCCGCTTCGTCATGGTACACGCCGCAGACGGCCAGCCCCGCCTGCTGGAGCAGCACCGAGATCGCCTCTCGCACCATCCGCGTGCCCCCCGCCAGCCGCACCGCCTGGGCGGGTTGCGAGGGTACAGACCCGAATGCTGTTGATTCTGGTTTGGTCATGCAGACTTACTTGAAGCGACGGCAGAAAAACCGATCTGAACGCCTGGCAACTAGTGGGAATTATAACGCTGTCCCACGCACCGAACAGGCCGCAAATAAAAAAAGGTTCATGCGCGGGATGGACTAACATGAGAAAGCGACGGCCGATCCTGCCGGGACCGGCCGTCGCTCAAAGAACTCCCAAGAAGGCCGCCGGCTTACGCCCGGCGTCTCCGGAGTAGCGATCCGACGGCGCCAACCGCCAGCAGCGCCATCGTCGCCGGCTCGGGAATCTCAGGTCCACTTCCCGGCTCGGGGCCATTCAACTGGACGTTGTCGAGCCAGAGGCCCGCCAGCGAGGTATTCTGGGCCAGGTCGTAAAGCCGGATCGTGACCAGGCTCTGGGTCGGGACAATCGTCCCGCCGAACTGCTGATAGGCGGTTGTCAGGGTCGTGGTGGTGACGTCATACAGATCGCCCTTCAGTGTCAGGTCGCTGAAGAATCCGGCATTGCCCGTCACGTCACCGTTGAACACGTCGGCGCGGATGTCGCGCTTGTTGCCGTTGTAGCACGCGTCGAACTTGAAATCATACGACTCGCCGGCAGCGACCGAGACGACCTGGTAAATGTAGGCCCCGGTCGCGTAGTTGCCTGCCATCAGGATGGCATACCAGTCGTCGCCGTCGCTGTCACGAGCTGCGTTAAGTTCAGTTCGCATGGACAGCGGGTCGACCGCCCAGGTCTGCCAGTTGGGCGGAAAGGTGCCGTCGGAAACGAAGCCTCCACCGACGACGACGTTGACGATGTCGGCCGGCGCCGGCGTCGCACAAAGAGCGCCCAAGGCCAAAGCAACCGTGAAAACCACAGAGACTTTCATAGCTAATCTCCTTCATTTGCGGCAGCGCCCGGCGCCTCTATTTCGTCGGTCGATGCCCGGAATACTCCAGTCCTCTTTTACGAAGCCGCGCCTGCTCCCAACGCGGCGGTACTGATTATACCACTTTTCACCCCCTTGACGATTCCGTTAGTGGAGATTATAAAGTCCAAATATGGCAAGACCTTTCACGCCGGCGGCACGAGGCACGCGGCGGGCGATGATCGCTGTCGGACCTCACAAGGACCTGCGATTCCTGCAGGGGGTGGCCGCCTTCGCGCGCCAGAAGGGCTACCTCGTCAACCCGCTGCCCTGGGCGATGGGCTTCTTTGACGAAGGCACCGTCGGCCAGTCCGACGGCATTATCGGGGTGTTCGGCCCCTTCCACCATGACGCCCTGGCGGCGGTGCAGCGATACGGCCTGCCGCTGGTGAGCCTGGGCGGCGTCCCGCAAGACGCGAACATTCCCGCCGCCTGTCCGGACTACCGTGCCGTGGGGCGACTGGCGGCCGATCACCTCATCGAGTGCGGCTACCGCCATCTGCTGGTGTATCGCGAGAATGACCAGATGGTCGCCGGGGCTCTTGCGGCGGCCTCGGCGGCGGGGATCGAGGCGCAGGTCTGCGCGCCGCTGGGCTCGCAAGGCCTGGTCGAGGCGCGAGAGGCCGCCGGCGGAGCGGTGGGCGTGGTGGCCGTGCCCGACGCGGTGGGCGCGCTGACGATCCAGCGGGCGCTGGCGGCGGGCCTGGCGGTTCCGGAGAGCGTTGGAGTCGTCGGCGCCGGCAATGTCACCACCCTTTGCGAGCTGGGCGCCGTACCGCTGACGAGCGTCGAGGCGGACCATTTCCAGGTTGGCTTCGAGGCCGGGCGGCTGATGGACAAGCTTCTCCGGGGCGTGCGCGTGCCCCGCGGGCCGGTCATTGTGCCGCCGCAAGGCGTCGTCCGCCGCCGCAGCACCGACTCTGTGATGCTCTGCCGCCCCGAGGTCGCCGCGGCTGTAGCGTATATCCGCGAGCACTTCCAACGCGCGCTGACGCCGCAGGAAGTGGCCCGATCGGCCGGTCTGTGCCGCCGCCGCCTCGACCAGGTCTTCCTGCGCGAAATCGGAAGGACCGTCGCCGACGAGATCACCGCCCGGCGCGTGCGGGCGGCCGCCGACATGCTCGCCCAATCCTCCGAGGCGGTGGGCCAGATCGCCCGGCGGTGCGGATTCATCGAGTCGCGCGCCCTGTGGCGCAGCTTCAAGCGGACCATGGCCTGCACCCCCGAACAATATCGTGCCGCCCACATCCGCGCGTGAATGGCATTTCGCCGCTACGTCGCGATACTACTTACGAATCAGCATCATGCTCGTGACGCCGACGACGACGGCGAAATAATATTGCATCACGCCCCCGCCGCAGATACTGTCCCTGTGCCTTCTTACTAAGCCCTGAGCGGGCGCAGGTAGCCCTATGGACGATCAAACATGTGACGCAGGCGTAAAGAGCAGGCTCTCGGTGGCGCTGGCGATGGCGGCCGCGGCGATACTGGCGGCGCTGCTGGGGATGATGATCCTCTTCCACATTCGCCAGGGCGAATCGTTCAACTTCACCAGGGAAGACGGCCTGGTCGAATGGGGCACCGTCGCGTCCTTCATGCTCTGTGCGCTGCTGGCCATTCCGGCGGCCATGTGGATGGGACAGCTCGCCCGGCGCCAGCGGGTCTTCCTGATCGTGTTCGCGATCCTGTGCATCGTGGCCGCGGGCGAGGAACTTTCCTGGGGGCAGCGATTCTTCGGGTTCGCCCCGCCCAAGTCGATGGAATCGCGCAGCGGTTCCAATGTCCGCTTCGGGCACAACGACGTGACGGTCCACAACCTCACCTTCGAGATCGGCCCGATGCAGTTCTCCATCGGCAGCGTCCTGTTCAAACTGCCCCTGGTGCTGGGGTCGGCGTTTCATGGAATCCTCCTGCCGCTGGCGCTGCGGAAGGGCAAACCCTGGGCCCGGCGCTTCGTGGACAAGCTGGGCCTCTTCGTCCCCTCGTTGCCGCTGGGCAGCGTGCTGTTCATTGGAGTGGCGGTGTTGTACTTCGTCCGCCGCCTCTTCCCGCATTCCGAGGTCGGCGAGTGCCGCGAGTTCTACGCCCCCACCCTCTACCTGCTGATCCTGATCGAATGGCTCTGCTCGCGCCCCAGGGCGCAGGCCCTGGCCCCGCAGGGTCAGCCGGCGCTTTCCTGATTGGACGCCCCCGCCGGGGCGATCACGCGGCGATCTGCCGGCGCCTGCAATCCCGCAGGCCCCTACGCGGGTTCAAGAAGAGATGACCCACCCTCATCTACATCGCGCCTTGGCCGCGGCGCTGCTGGCGGCGCTGGCGTTTGAGGCGCCGGCGACCGGTCAGGACTGCGTACCGCAGAACTGGGCGGCGGTAAACATCGCCTGGGCGCCGACGTGGGATGAAACCCTCGCGGCCAACTCCGACGCGGTCCTGAGCAAACAGATCGCCGCCGATCCGGCGCTGCACGGGGTCGGCCACAAGGCACTGGAGCTGCGGAAGATCGCCCTGCTCAAGGCGATGGTTCAGCGGTTCGCGACCGACAAGGAAAAGCACGTCGCGGCGTATCTTCAGATGGCCGGCGGCAGCGAGGGCGAGTTGCGCGAGTTCTGCCTGCAGCAGATCGTGCGGGATTTTCCCGCCGGCGGCCCGCTGAGGGCGCAGGCATACGCCGCCCTGATTGCCCAGCCCTTCAAAGACAGCATCCGCCGCCCTTGGGCGCTGCAGTGGCAGGCGATGCCCGGGCGCGTGCTGGAGTTGAACGCCCGCGGAGGCATCGCCGACGGCGACCCGGTCGTGACAGCCGCGCTGGCCCAGCAGAGCGATTTGATCGGCTCGCAGATGCGCTACGATCTGGCGGGGGACTTTTTCGCCCACGCGTCGCGCCTGTCGCGCACAACTCCCCAGGCCGCCGCGGCAGCGGGCGAACTGCTGGCTTTTCTCGGACATGGCAAACTCGCCGGCGACTGGTTCGACAAAGCCAAAGACAACCGCGCCAACGTCCTGTCGATCCAGGTCAGCCGCGGAATCCTGGCGGGGCTGCCTCGCGATGTCGATCTGCAGATGCGATGGGAAGCGCTCAGCCGCAGCGCGGGCGAGGATTTCGACGCCGAAGATTTGAGCAATCTGCTCGAGCTGGCCGGACGCTCGCAGGCGACGGTGGCCCGCAGCGAGTCCCACTACCTGGCCTTCTGGCGGGCGGTCGACCTGCAATTGCTCACCCGCGGCGGACCGCTGGCCTCGCTGCGCAAAACCCAGGATGCCGCCGCACGCAACATCGCTGCCGAACTGGAACGCGAGGACGCCCGCGATGAACTGATCGCCCTCTTCCGCCGATGCCCATGGTCTGCCGCCGTACACCAGGCAATGGCCGCCACGGCCGAACGCGCCCTGCGCAGCGGACGCTACCCCTGGGCCGCCGCCACCTTCGCCGACGTCGCCGCCCACGCGGCCGACGGCGATCTGCGGCGATGGGCGAGCGTGGGACTATGGACGGCCGTCGCCGCCCAAGGCGACGCCGAGGCCCTCGAAGCCGCCATGACCGGCGTGCCTGCGGGCGACCGCTTTCCGTGGCGAGGCGAACAGACGCCCCTCGCGCAGATCAAGAAAGAACTGCTGGCCGGATGCCGCGACGGCCGCCCTTCATCTCCCGACCCCTCAAGAGCGCTTTCTCGCCTGCCGCGTCGTCGCGTGGCGCTGCCTTCGGCGCCGGCGGCATGGAACGGCGGACAGGAGGCGTGGGACCTGGCCGCGCACGCGCCCTGGCCGGCGGCGTGGGTTGCCTCGCGCGGCGGGCAGACCGTCGCCGCCACCGGCGAGGGCGTTACCCTCTTTGAGGCAGACGGATCCGTCCGGTGGACTCGTTCGATTCCCCCCACCGAGCACCCGCCC
Organism: Planctomycetaceae bacterium; assembly: GCA_039680605.1. Classification (NCBI taxonomy): domain Bacteria; kingdom Pseudomonadati; phylum Planctomycetota; class Planctomycetia; order Planctomycetales; family Planctomycetaceae; species Planctomycetaceae bacterium. Next base: position 297,495 of record JBDKTA010000022.1, read on the forward strand.
GTGGAAGAGGAGCCCGCCATAACGCATCCGGGACGGTTCGGGCCCATTCAGCAGCGCAGGGCCGTGACGGCATCCTCCTCGGCGGGCGCAGCCGCGGCCAACGGCGTGATCTGCTGCCTGATGAATCAGACATTGCCGCAGTCGCTGGCGGGGCTCGATGCCGCCGACGGGCGCGTGCTGTGGTCGAGCGCCGCACTCGACCAGTGGAAGGGCTTGCGCGTCCTGAGCCACCCGGCGATATTCGACGGGCGCGCGTACGTCCTGGCGGCCTCCGCCGAGGCCCAGCCGATGCTCTCGCTGGTCTGCGCCGAGTCGGCCGACGGACGCGTCGTCTGGCGGCGGGCGATCGGACGCGCCGTCGATGTCCCGGTCGAGTTGGCCCGCGCCTCGGGCGAGGTCACAATCAGCCGCGGCGCCGTCTATTGCGTCACCCACACCGGCAGCATTGCCTGCTGCGACGTGCGCGACGGCTCGCTCAACTGGATTCGCGGGTACGCCGGCGCCGTGCAGCAGGCGCGCCCCGCGGTGCAGTTCTCGCGATGCGGGAGCGGGCCCATCGTCGCGGGCACGACGCTTCTGGCCGCCCCACGCGACCATACCGGACTGCTCGCGCTGGACTGCCGCAGCGGCGATGTGCTCTGGGAAACGCCCATGACTCCCTCGGACCAGATCCTCGCCGTCGTTGACGGGCTGCTGATCACGATGGCCCCGCGATGGCTGGCGGCCGTGGATATCGCCCATGGAAGCGTCAAGTGGCGTCGGGGCTTCGAGCGGGATATTGACGCCGCAACCGTGCGCGACGGCGAGGTGCTCGTCGCCGCCGGCGCGGCGCTGTGCCGCATCGACGCCGGCACGGACAAGACCGCCGAAGAGGAAACTTTGGCCTCGCCCGCGGCGCAGCGCCTGTTCCTTCGCGACGCAACCCTGCTGGAGATTGTCGCCCCGGCGTTCACCGCCGCGGCGCCCGCCGCCGCAGCCCAAACGCCGCCCAAGCTCTCGCTGCCGTTGGCGCGGGCGTGGTCGGCCGCGGCGCCCCAGACGACGCTCATCGTGCCGGCCCCGGGGCAACCGCAAGACCGCTTCTACCTCCTCAGCGGCCGACGGCTCGCCTGCCTCAGCGCCGAGCCCCCTGCCGCCCCGGCGGTGGTGCAGATCCTCTGGCAATGCATCCTGCCCGCCGCCGCCCAGCGCGGATGCCTCGCCGAGGGCAAACTCCTCCTTGCCGGCGGCGCGGATGTGGCAGCCGTCGACGCCACATCGGGAAAAGTGCTCTGGAGCGTCTCGCTGCCGTTCTGGACCGAGCACCTCGATGCCGGCGGCGCGGTGGCGGTAGCGGCCTCGGCGGGCGGAGCGTGGGAGCCGTGGGCAGCCGCGATCGACATGGCCACGGGTCGCGTGCTTTGGACGCGCTGTCTGGGCCAGTCGATCCGCGTGGGCAATCAGGTCGTGCAGGCGGTGGCTGTCGGCGCCGGCGGCGACATCAATATCTACACCAGCGCGTTCTTCGGCGGCACCGGCGGCGCCGTACCGGCCCAGGTCGTGCTCGGCGCCGGCGGGACCCTGAAAGAGATCCGCCGCATCCTGCCGCAGGAAAAGGCCTGGCCCAGGCACATGAATTTGTTCGGCGGGGCCATCTGCTATGTTGACGCAGCCGCGACGGCGCGCGAGGGAACGCTCGCCGAACAGAAGCCGCTCTCGCCGTGGCAGCGGTCGCTGGAGACGTCGCGGTTCTACAAGACGCCGGTGGACCTGCTGATCAAGACCGCCCCCGGCGGGTCATTCGCCACGTGCATGGAAAAGGTGTACGCCTTCGAACGCTCCAGCGGCAAGGAGACGCTCTACGAGCTGCCTGCCGGTCCGATACGATGGAACTGCGTCGTCGTCGAAGCGGCCCACTGCAGCGACGTGACCGCCGTGGCGTCGTTTCTGCACGGGCGGTATCTTCGCAAGAACGATCGCTCGCCCGAGGACCGCTGGGCGATGTTCTCGCAGTCCAAGCCCGCCCTTTTCATCGACCTGTTCGACCGCGCGAGCGGCCGCCACTTGGGTCGGCAGGAGCTGCCCGGCGTGACCTTCGACGAGGAAACCACGCAGGTCAAGATTCTCAACCGCATGATCGTCGTCGCCGACGCCCGGAGCGTGCAAGTCTTCACCGGCAAACCATAGGCGCTGCTCTGAAATAATTGCGGAATCCCAGATGGGTGGCATGGCGACACACGTTTCTATTTCTCGTGGGTCGCCATGATGCTTGGCGCACCATCGTCACGGCCGCCCCTCAATCCGCAATCCGAAATCCGCAATCTAAGACTGTTTCTCTTCTTCCCTGCCGCGTCGCTGGCGGAAGAGCAGGCGGACCGGGACCTCGGAGAACGGCGTGGTTTCCCGCAGGCGCGCCAGCAGAAAACGCTGGTAGTTGTCGTCGAAGCTCCGCACGTCGTTGACAAAGCAGACGATCGTCGGCGGCGCCACGTCGATCTGCGAGGCATAAAGAATCTTCGGCGGCTTGGTGCCGCTCTTGTGGCTGGGGCCGCGAAGGGTCGTGATCTCCTTGACCACCTCGTTGAGCTTGGCCGTCGACATGCGCGTGTTGGCCTGGGCGAAAAGCTGCTCGGCCAGTTGGACCGTCCGGCGCACGTTCTCGCCGGTGACAGCCGTGGTCATGCTGATCGGCGCGTATGACAGCTCGGGCAGCACCTTGTTGAGGTACTCGTCGTAGTCTTCGGCGGCGGCCTTGCCTCGGGCAAGGTCCCACTTGTTGACGATGATGACGACGGGCTTGAACTGCTCGGCGACGAGGCCGGAGATGTCCTTGTCGACCTGCGAGATCTTGACCGACGCGTCAATCATCAGCGCCACCACGTCGGCGCGCCCGACGCTGCGCACGGCGCGGCGGTAGCTGTAGAACTCGATGTCGCCGGCGAGGCTCTTGCGTTTTCGCAGACCGGCGGTGTCGATGACCATGAACTGCCGCCCGTCGATCTCGATGCTCACGTCGACGCTGTCGCGCGTGGTGCCGGGCACTTCCGAGACGATCACCCGCTCCTGCCCGGCCAGGGCGTTGATGAACGTGCTCTTGCCGGCGTTGCGCTTACCCACCACCGCCAGCTTCATCACCGGCTGGGGAATCGCCTCCATCGCCATCGACCCGATGGTCCTGGCGATGGCGGCCATCAGGTCCGTCACGCCCTGCTGATGGGCCGCCGAGATCGGCAGCGGCTCGCCGAAGCCCAGGCCATTCATCTCGGCCAGTTCAGTCGTCAGGTTGACCTGGTCGATCTTGTTGGCCAGCAGCAGCACGGGCGTGTTCTGCTTGCGAAGCTCCTGGGCGACGTGGCGGTCCAGGGCGGTCAGCCCCTCGCGGGCGTCGACGATGAACAGGATCAGCGACGCCGAGTTGACGGCAAAAGCGATCTGGGCCTCGACGTGGTCGGTGAGCTTGTCGACGTCCTCGATGCCCATGCCGCCGGTGTCGACCAGTTCGATGTACCGCTCTTCGGCGCCGATGGCGATCGGACAAGGCGAGCTGACGCGATCGCGCGTGACGCCGGGCGTGGCGTCGACGATCGAGATGCGCTTGCCCACCAGCGCGTTGAGCAAGCTGCTCTTGCCCACGTTGGGCCGACCCACGATTGCGACTATCGGAAGACTCATGAAGGCAGTGTATCCGAAATCCCAGAAGCGGGGAAAGAAACAACCCATTCAAAGAGCGGGGAAGGAAACAACCGACGACGCAGGACGAGGACGACGACGAGGACGAAAAGAAACGAAGTTCTCGTTTAGCGGCGGGGCTCGCCCCGCGCGTTTGCAGCAAATCTGAAAAACCGCGCGGGGCAAGCCCCGCCGCTAATGGTTCCTGCATTCGTCCTCGTCCTCGTCCTCGTCGTCGTCCTCGGTTTTTTCTTTTTCTTCCCCGCCCAGAGGGATAACCTCCCATCATGGACTACGCCATAACCTTCATCATCGGGGTCGTCATCGGCGCCGCCGTCGCGGTCGTCATCTCCATCGTGCGAGGCAAGAGCAACGCCCAGCAGATGCAGCAGGCCTTCGCCGCACTGGCGGCCGAGGCGCTCGATGCCAACTCGCGACGCCTGACCGAGACCGCCGGGGCCACCCTCGACGGCAAGAAGCAACTTATCGACCAGACGCTGGCGACGGTCGGCGAGCGCCTGACGAAGATGGCCGAATACTTCCAGCGGCTCGAGTCCGACCGCCGCCACGACGTCGGGGCCTTGAGCACGTCCATCGCCTCGCTGTCGACCACCACCGGAAAGCTCCACCAGATGCTCGCCAGCACCCAGCGACGCGGCGCCTGGGGCGAGCGGATGGCCGCCGACGTGCTGCGTCTGGCCGGACTGGCCGAAGGCGTCAACTTCACCTGCCAGTCCAGCGAGGCCGCCGTGACCGGGCGGCCGGACTTCACCTTCATGCTCCCGCAAGGGCTCAAGGTGAACATGGACGTCAAGTTCCCCCTGGACGCGTACAAGGGCTACGTCGACGCCGCCGACGACGCCGGGCGGGCCGAGCAGCTCAAGTCGCTGCTGGCGGCAGTGCGCGGGCACGTCAAGGCCGTCGCGTCGCGCGGGTACATCGACCCGCAGGCCCCCACCGTCCCGTACGTGCTGGTGTTCCTGGCCAGCGAACAGGTCTTCTCGCTGGTGATGGAAGCCGACCGCGACCTGATCGACCAGGCCCTGTCGCAGAAGGTCGTCCTGTGCAGCCCGCTGACGCTGTATGCGATGCTGGCCGTCATCCGCCAGACCGCCGAGCACGCCAACCTGCTCAAGACCGCCGACGACGTGCTCAACCTGCTCGTCGAGGTCCGCAAGCAGTGGGAAGCCTATAAGGAATCGATGGACAAGATGGGCAAACGCCTCGGCGAAGCCAAAGAAGAATACGATAAACTCGTCTCGACGCGAACCAACATGCTCGATCGGCCGATGGGCAAGATCGAGAATCTCAGGACTGCCAGACAGTTGCCACGCGGGGAAGCTTGAAAAGCAAAAACCGACGACGAGGACGAGGACGACGACGAGGACGAGACGCTCGCGATTGGCATCATGAACATATGGGGAGCGACGATGACAATGAATGCTGGGCATGTTGCGAATGTCAAACCCAAATAGAAATGTCCGCTATTTGGCCCCAATAGAAATGTCCTCTTTCACTCTGGGGCCCTTGAGCGAGAACTTTCGCCAGGGGTGCTGGGGGTCTGGACGCCAGGGCGCAGCTGCGGTAGGCTTTTTAGCGCCGCTGGGAGGATAGGGCTCCGCAGGAGTGCGACCCGAGCGCCCGACGGCCGGATGGACGGCAAGGCCCTGCGCAGGGACCGCTGCGCAGGGCGTTGTCTTGCTTGCCGGCCTCCGCACATGCGATAACCTCCGGGGGTGCGGGGGCAGAGCCCCTGCTTGGCCCACTGGGCCAACCTGGTGGTACGCCAGGTAGTGCTTCTTGAATCGTATGTGCAGCGTGCCATCCAAGCGTCTCTCTACGATGACCCACCCGCCTCTGAGCCCCGGATGGGCCGGCGGCAGCAACTGGTAGACCTGGCTGTCGAACTGGATCGTGTAATCGTTGGCCACCTTGCGCTTGTCCTGGATGCTCAGGATCGCACCGAGATCCATCGATGGATGCAGCGGCCGATGCGCGTTATTAGGGCTGACGGCACGCACCGTAAAGCGCCGGTTGAACAGCGGCAGGAAGATCTTGTCCAGCACCGCATTGGCCTCTTCCATCGTCGTCGCTCCCGCCAGGCGCAGTTCCTTGACCAGACGGTTCTGGGCTGTGCCGTTAAATCGCTCCACACGCCCCTTGGCCTGTGGGCTATATGCTGGAATCCACTCGATCTCCAGTTCCTTCAATGCCCGTGTGAATTGCGTCTGCGCCGCTTGCTTGCCCGTGGCTTGGCCCCAGAAGATGCTGTGGCGATCCGTGTACAGGCTCACCATCCGGCCGTGCTTGCGGACGTAGCGGCCCAGAAGGTCCATGTAGCCTTCCGTCGACTCGCTGGGATAGAAGCGGGCCGTGACCTTGCTCGTGGCGTCGTCGATCATCACCAGCAGCACCATGGGTTCGCCACGGCCTTCCAGCCAGTCGTGATGGCTGCCGTCGCCCTGCACCAGTTCGCCAAAGCATTCCCGGCGCCGGCGGCGGCTTCGGTGCTTGTCCCGATGTCGCTTGGGCTGCCAGAGCTTCTCGGCCAGCAGCCACTGCCGCAGCGTCTCGACCGATACCTCCAGACCCTGTTGGGCCAGCTTCTCCGCCGCCAGCGTTGGGCCGAAGTCGGGATAGTTCTGGCGATATGCCGACAGCACCGCGCAACGAAGGTCGTCGCTCTTGCGCGCATTGGAAGCCCGACCACGTAAGCCGTGAACAATGCCAATGTCTCCTGCGGCCTTCAGCCGCCGCTGGATCCGCCTCACCTGACGAGTCGTCAGATCCAGCAGCCGCGCCGCTTCGACCTGCTTACGCCGCCCCTGGAGCACTGGCGACATCACCCGCAGCCGATCCCGTTCCCGTTGGCTCATCTCGATCCGGTCCTGTTCCATCTGCTCTCCTTCCATATCGGAAAGCGGACATTCTTATCTGGTTAAGACCGGACATTACTATCTGGTTATGACACTGGGCATGTTGCGAATCTGGAAGCGAGACTGGATCATGAGAAGCTGGATGTTTACCAGTTGACGCTGACGTTCTGCGCGTGGACTCAGGATTTAATTGATGAATTGGACAAGAAGAATAGATACCGCGGGCGGCACATCAAGGACCATCTGGACCGGGCAAGCCTGTCGATCCTGCTGAACACGGCTGAAGGCAATGGCAAGCGACAAAAGCAAACCCGCGCAAAGTTTTTTGATGACGCACGCGGTTCGGCCACGGAATGCTCTGCATGTCTGGACTCGCTGGTGGCGATTCGATGCTGTCCTGGCGGTCGGGTTAAGGAAGGCAAAGAGATGCTGCTGCGAATCGTCGCGATGCTGACCAAGTTAGTTCAGCTATTTTCAGGCGAATAGCATAGGCACATGCCGCCTAATCGTCCTCGTCGTCGTCCTCGTCCTCGTCGTCGGTTGTTAAGTTTTTCTTCGGTCACATACACAACGCAACAACGAGATCCTGCATCGCCGCGGCGGCTTCGGTGCCGCTCTTCATGGCGATGTCGGTGCTGATCAGGCGGCGGAAGTCGGCTTGCACTTTCGTCAGCGGGCGGCGCTTCAGCAACGCCATGAACGCCTGGCGCTGCTCGTAGGGCATGCGCAGCTCCCCTTCCAGGCTCTGCCCTGCCGCCAGAAGCTGATGGGCCTTGAGCACCTTGCGCAGGTGCCATCCGATCATCCCCAGCGTGCGGAACTCTTCGCCGCGCACCGTCAGCATGCCCGCCAGGGCCGTCAGCGCCCCTTTGACCTCGCCGGCTGTCAGGGCGTTGGTCAGGGCAAAAGTCGCCGGGCCGGCCGTGGCGGTGACGATGGCCGAGACGTCGTCGACGGTGATCTTCTTCCGCTCGCCGACGTACAAGGCGAGCTTCTCCATCTCGTTGGTCAGGCTGCCCAGATCGACGCCGATCCAGGCCGTCAGCAACGCGCAGGCCTGCGGTTCGATCGTCTTGTCGCGCTTGGCGGCCTGCTCGCTCAGCCATCGCCCCAGGTTGCCCGCCGCGGGCGAGGCACAGTCGAAGACCTGCCCGACCTTGGCGACGATCTTGGCCAGGTTCGTGCTGCGATTCCAGCTCAGCACCGTCAGCACGAGCGTGGCGGTCACGCTGGGGGCTTTGACGTAGGCTTCCAGGGCGGCGCGATTAGCGGTGATGAACGCGTCGGCGTCGCGCACGATCACCACCCGGTGCGGCGACAGGAACGGCAGCGTGCGCAGTTCGTCGAGCACGTCGGCCAGTTCGGCCTCGACGTCGAAGGTCGTCACGCAGGTCTGCGGGTCGGCGCCGCCGAGCACCGCGTCAAGAATGCCCGCGCGGGCCTCGTCGCGAAGGTGCGCGTCGTCGCCATGGAGAACGTACACGGGTTTGGCTGCGGCCGCGGTCAAATCAAAGACCCTCTGGCGGCCTCAGCGCTGTTTCTTGCGGTAGTTGTACCAGCCGATACAAACTAGCACCAGCAAGACGCCCGCGGGTATCTGATACCACAGGTCCAAAAAAGCCAAGATGTGCATCATGATTAATCTCCTGATCCGGAACTAGCGGCGACTGGATTCGAACCAGTGACCTAGGGCTTATGAGTCCCTCGCTCTAACCAACTGAGCTACGCCGCCGGGTGCCTTTATGATTACAGAACATCGTCATTTTATGCAAGCGCTTTGTCCGGAAACCTTCGCACCGCCGCGCTGTGCAGAGTAAGATTATCCTCTCCATGCACATGACCATCCTGCTGTCACTGATGGCCGCCGTGATGGCGGCTCAGGGCGAGTTCCTGCCGCACTGGCCGGCGCCCTCGATCGTCACCGCCGCCGCGGCCGCTCTCTACGTCGTCGGCGCGGCGACGCTGGCGCGCCTGGCGAATCATGTCGTGCTGGCGCGAGCGGCGCAATCGCGGCCGAGAGGACCCTGGGGCGCCCTGCTGGCGGCGATGGTACACATGTGGCTGATCGCCGGCAGCGGCGCGGTGGTGGCAGCGGGCTATGGGCAATGGCTTGAGAACATCCCCTGGGGCGTTCCGCACCTGACGCTGCTGGAGGCCCCGCTGGTGGGCAAGGTGCTCCTGCTGCTGCCGATGGTCGCGGCGCTGATGGCCACCTGGGTGGTCAACTACCCCTGCTACCGGCGGTCCCGCATGCTGGCGATGCAATGGACGGACTCGCCCCTGGCGATCTGGTCGCTGGGGCAGTACATCGAGTACAACCTGCGCCACCAGTTGCTGTTCATCCTCGCGCCGGTGGGACTGATCCTGCTGGCCGGCGACACGCTGCAACTGACCCTGACGGCGTATCTGCCGGAGACCACCGTCGCGGCGCTGACGCTGGCCGCCAGCGCAGCCGTCTTCCTGGTGGCCCCGACGCTCATCGTCCATGTCTGGAAGACCGTCCCCCTGCCGGCCGGCCCACTGCGGACCGACCTGGAAACCATGAGCCGACAGCTCCGCCTGACCTACCGCCGCCTGTGCCTGTGGCAGACCGGCGGGGCCATCGCCAACGCTGCCGTCATGGGACTGCTGCGGCCGGTCCGCTACGTGCTCATCAGCGACGCCGTCATCGAACGCATGGACCGCATGCAGGTCCAGGCCGTCTTCGCCCACGAGGCCGGCCACATCCTCAACCACCACATCTTCTACACCGTCGTGTTCATCATCGCCTCGGCCATGCTGGCGACGCTGGGCTCGTCCGCCCTGGCAGACTGGCTCAATGTGAGCGAATGGATCAGCCTGGCGTTTTCCGCCTCGGTCATGGTGGCGATCTGGGTCTTCCTGATGGGCTGGATCAGCCGGCGGTTCGAACGCCAGTGCGACGTGCTGGCCGCCTGGGCCGGCGCCTGCCGCAGCGACGCGAGCCTGGCCGGCGAAGCCGTCGAGGTCTTTGCCCAGGCCCTGCTGAAGATCTCGCGCCTCAACGGCCACGACCCCGCACAATATAATTGGCGCCACGGGTCCATCCAAAGCCGCGTCGACTACCTCCGCGACCTCGCCGCCGCCGGCGGTACGCGGCGACAGATCGACCGACAGGTGCGGGCGATCAAGCTGGCGATACTCGCTCTCGCCGCGGCAGCAGTGGCAATGTCAGTGCTAAGTATATGAATGCCGCCGGCAGAAAATGCCCGGCCGTTACATCGGCCGGGCCGGATAAATAATGACATCCGACTCGAACATTCAACGCGTAGCGATAATCACCGGCGCCTCGTCCGGCATCGGCATGGAGATCGCCCTGGCGTACGCCGCCAAAGGATACGCCGTCGTGCTGGCCGCCCGACGGGCGCGGCGACTGGAGACCATCGCCGAGGCCTGCCGCGCCGCTCACCCGCACGCCCAGGCCATGGTCGCCGCCACCGATGTCGCCGACGAGAGCCAGGTCCGTCATCTCGTGACCGCCGCCCAACAGGCCTTCGGCCGCATCGACGTGATGGTCAACAACGCCGGCTATGGGCACTTCGGTCTCGTCCACGAGATCGACACGCGCGAGCTGCGCGAGATCTTCGACGTGAACTTTTTCGGCGTCTTTTACGGCTGCAAGGCCGTCGCGCCGATCATGATCGCCCAGGGCAGCGGGCACATCTTCAATATCTCCTCCGTGCTGGGCAAGCGCGGCTCGCCGTTCTACGGGGCGTATAGCGCCAGCAAGTTCGCCATCTGCGGGCTGACCGACTCGCTGCGCGTGGAGCTTCGTCCGATGGGCGTTCGCGTCACCAGCGTCTGCCCGGGCCTCATCGAGACTGAGTTTTCCGAGCACGTCGTCAACAGCCCCGACCGCGCGAAGTCCGAGTTCTTCAAGAAGATCCGCCGCATGCCCGCCGCGGTGGCCGCCAGGAAGATCGTCGCCCTGACGGGCAAAAACAGACCCGAGATCGTCCTGACCGCCGGCGGAAAGTTCCTCACCTGCATCGCCGCCCTGAGCCCCCGCCTTACCGACAAGATGATGGCCGTCTATTACCGCGACCAACTCAAGATGGCGGGGATGGATCAGAAGTAGCGCCTGGCGGCGCGCGGCGCCTGCGCACGCGCCCCGGCCGTGGCCGCCCGACGTGGTGCACAAACTCCTAATAATCTGGGTTTGGGTGCTTTTTGGGTGCTTTTGCGGTGCATTTTAGAGGGGGTTGACTGGTGTCGCATTTCTGGTGCGATTTTTGCACCTGGTAAAAGGTTGATCAACGGAACGCGCAGCCCCCGCCGCAGCATGGGCGTCTCGCCCATGCTCCCCGTCTCTGAGGTCAGGGGCACGCACAACGGAGTTGTGCGTGGCACCGTTCCGCCCATGCTCTTACCGCGCGTCGCGGGCGTCCCGCCCGCACGTACCGAAGACATCTTGCCCTCAAACGCCGGCGGCACCTGCCGTTTGGGATCCTTGCTTGACAGGCAACGGGGGCGTATCATCGCAAATAAGAACTAACGCCGGCCGGGAAGGGCGACATGGACTGCACGCACTGTGGCACTCAACTCGAGCCTGGTTTCAAATGGTGTCCCGGCTGTGGCCAATCGACCGCTCCAACGGAACTCGCCGTCCCTGCCGCTCCGCGCCGATTTTCGCGCTGGGTCTTCCTGGCCGTCGCCGCCACGGCTGTCGGCGTCATCGCATTGGTCCTGACACTGACCCGCTCCCCGGTCCCATTGGACTACGGGCCGGCAGAAGCGGCGAACCTTGAACTCACCACCGCGCCCGGCCTTCTGGTTGAGATCCTGCCCTCGGCCAAGTCGCTTGCAAAAACCCGGTTCGAGGCGTTTGATGTGTCGCCCTCGGGCGTGATTATTGTTCGCGTGGACTCAAGGCTCCTCGATATGGCCAGCGGGGAAGAGCTATTCACCACGCCCAATCCGGTGCAATCTTTTGCCTTCGTGGGCGATGCCCTGACCGCTATCGATGCCGACGGCAACCTCGCCTCATTCGAAGAGGGAACCCTTCATCGGATCGGCAAACCGCCCGTGGAGCACGCCAGTCTGGCGCCTGCCAGTGATCACAGCCGGCTCTTCTTCTATCGAAATGAGGAGGGATGGCTTTCCGATTCCCCCGCACTGGCGGCGATGAAACAGTCATCCATCAAGGTGCTGACCGGATCGCCCAACGCGATCACCGCCGTCGGCGGGGACGCGTATCAGACACTCTTCGCGACGAAGAACGCGCTGTTCCAGGTCTTGACGCCCGGCCGCCCGTCCCTGGTCCTGGCCCTTCCAGACCCGACGCAGACGATCCTGGGCGTCGGCATCGCAGGCACCGCCACCTACTTCTCGACCGAACGTGCGGTCTACGCGTATCAGGACGGCATTATCGTTCCGCTCGTGCTCGGCCTGGGGGGCGAGCTTCGCGTGCGCGGCGGCGACGTGTATGTCCTCGATGCCCGCCAGCGCCGCATTTACCGCATCGCCCCGATCAAAGGAGGATCCTCATGAATATGAAGCTGCTCACTGTTCTGGGACTCCTTCTGTTGGCCACTGCCTCCCGCGCAGGTGCGGCCGATGACCCGATACAGACCTGCATGGGCGAACTGCGAAAGGCGATTGAAGCGCTGGGCGAGCCCCGCGCCGGCGAGGTCGCCTCCGAGCGATCTGAATTGATTGTCATCCTGGCCTCCCTCCAGCGCCGGGCGCGCGATGTCGCCGGCGAGCGCGAGGCGATTGAGGCCGACCAGCGACGCCTTGATTTTCACCGTCGCGACCGTGACGACAAATTGCGTCAGATCGACCGCGAGGTGTTTGCCGCTGAACGCGATCACGCCGACCTGAAAAAACGCCGTGCGATACACGAAGCCGACTTGCGAGCCTACACCATCGAATGCGTCGGCGCGCCGGTTCCTGAATCTGAGGTTTCCAAATGCCGCGATTGGGCCCAGCGCATCAAAACTCGGGCCGCACAAGGCAATGCCGAACTCGAGGCAATCCAGGAGCGGTTCGCAGAGCTTGATCGCAGACGCGAGACGATCGCCAAGGATGCCCGTGAAGACAGCCGGCGGACCTGCGAGCTGCAGAAACGCCGCTCGCGCCTGGACCGCGGCGCCGCGGAAATCTTCGGCGAAGCCGTCGTCGCACAGTCTCGGGCGCTGGCCCTGCGACAGATCATCAACTCCCCGTCGCGAACGATCGAATACCAATCGCCCAGCGCCGTCGCCGACAAGGTCGTGACGGGCCTGTTTCAGGGCATGGCCAAGCAAGGCGCCTTGACCGCCCTCGAAGGCCAAACCATGGTCAAAGTGCTGGCGAAGGTTGGACTCAAGGCGGCCCCCGTCGGCGTCGCGTTTACCGTGGCCGATACCTTCGCTGACGTCGCCAATGCCGGCGTGGATCAGCGCGTCAATGAAGTCACCCGGAACCTTTTCCTCGTCGGCGACTATGCTGCCGTGATGAAAACGATGGTCAATCAGAAAGGCAGCGACGCCACGAAGGACCCGGCCTACATTGCCATGCGCCGGGAACTTGAACGATTGCGCAGCGACATGCCCTCCAGCGATCTGGACGTGGTGCTACAGGGCCTGAACAGCGCCGCGGCGCTGGGGGAAGCGTTTGCCTCGCTGGCGGGCGGCTACGCGGCAAAACGCGTGGCGCACACCGGCGCCACTGTTATCCGCCATCTGAACAAAGACGAGCGAAAGATGCTGGGCAAGGGGGGCGTCAACTTTGCTCGTCAGGCCATTAATGCCCTGACGGAAACCGGCGCGGAGGAAACCACCAAAAACGGGTCCAAAGAAATTATTGAGGCCCTCCGCGGCGCGAATCAAACCGGAGGACAACCGTGATGTTCTGTACCCAATGCGGAGCTGAGATCCCCCCTGCCAACAAGTTCTGTGGCGCGTGCGGCACACCTGCGGTCATCCCCGTCAAAAAGGCAGCCGCCATTGCCATACAAGCCCCTGCACCCGCGCAAGCTCCTGCCCCGGCGGGTACTGCAACGCAAGGCGCCCCACGGCGCCCGCTGTTACTGACCTTGCTTGGCGTTTGCCAATTAGTCATGACCGCCTTGATCTTCATCATGCTGCTGGGCTTTGCGCTCTACCTGACCTCCGCCGCAGATACTCCGCTGACGTTCCCCCTGGTCGCCGTGCTGGCGGCCTTGAGCTTCCTGTGCGTCCTTGCCGCTGCCGGCGGAATCGGGCTCCTGGCGCTGCGTCCCCACGGGCGTGCCATCCTGATGGTATTCGCCAGTCTGGAACTGGTGTTGTTCCCCCTGGGAACGGTGCTTTCAATCTTCCTGTTCTGGTATTTTCGAAAAAGGGAAATCAAGTCTCTCTTCACGGCACGGCCCGCCGCGCGGTCGCTGAATTTAAAAGTGCTGTTGGGGGTCGCGTTGGCGTCGGCCCTGCTCCTAGGGGCAATCCTGTCGCTGGTTGAATTTCGGGGGCGGCGCCCCGGGTCGCATCAGTCGAACCCCGCCGTCGCGTACCAGCCTTTCGCGATCTGGATCCTGACGGAAGACGGACGACTGAGTATACCGGATAGGTCTAGTACCGTGACGGAACGGGATATTGCCGACATCGGCGTTGCGCAAGACGAAACCGGGGCCGCCTCGGTCTGGTTGAAATTCACGGAGGAGGGCGCCTCCAAGATGAGAGAACTCACCAGGAACCACCTCGGCCAGCGAATCGTGTTTATGGTCGATGGTGCAGAATATCGCGAACAGTCGGCCGTCATTCAATCCGAAATATCTGAGGATGCATCCATCACGTTCAACTCCATGGACGAGGCGAATGCATTCCTCAACAAACTGAGAAAGCGGCAATGATGCGTTGACAAAGAGGCTCCTGCCGCCGCTGCCAGGCTGCTAATCAACCACCCGGCTTCTGAATCAGCCCAGGGTTGGCTCGGGCGAACATTTGCGCAGCGCTGTCCGCGCAGCGAAGATCAGCAGGACGATCACGCCGAACAGGATCGCTTCGGCCAGCAATTCGTGGGCGAGGTTCGGGTCGTGCAGGCCGGCCGCCAGCGGCGTGAACCAGGGCATGGGCAGGTTCAGCCGATAGCTGCACACCGGCCAGCCGATCAGTACGCCTTTGCCGTGGTTGTAGAACGAGTCCAGCAGCAGGTGACTCAGCCAAGCGGCCGCCCCGCCGGCAAGAAGATATGCCCGCCCGACCCGCCGTCTCAGCGCCGGCACGGCCAATGCCGCCGCGCAGAGCACAAGGATGAGCAGGCCGTTGATGAAGATGCTGTGGCTGATGGCGTAGTCGGGGCGTCCGTGGCCCCAGTACGGTAATTCGAAGTCCGGAATGTACGCCAGGGCGGCAAAGACGCAGCCGATGGCGATCTTCTTGCCAATCGACAACCGCATCGGCATGACCACGCCGGCGACAGCCACCCCCGCAAGCGCATGACCCAGTGGACTCACTTGCTATAGAACACCCGTCGCCGGCGCGGGTTCCTTGCCGGGGACGAGCAAGCCTGGCGCTAATCGTCGGTTGGGGAGGCGAGCTTGCGAATCTTCAACTCGGAAAACCTCATGATGCGATCCGAGCCAATGTAAGTTTCGGTCAGGCAGATATGGCCGTTATGACCAACACTGCTTGCCCCGGGCACAATCTGATTCTCAAAGAACTGTTTCCCATTGACCCAAACGTTCATTTTGTGCCCGAGCCGCTGCACACGCAGATGCGTCTTCTCCCGCAAGGGCACCTTCTTTGCCGTGGAATCATCTACTATGACGTATCCCAACAGCACCTGGTTTTGCATCGCGTCAATCTCACACACTGCGGGGCAGTGCAGAAGCTCGCCGAACCCCAAGCCGCCGGTAAGGTGGTCCCCGCCGCCCCTCATCTCCAGGTACCCTTCGATTTCAAAGGCCGTCCCGAAGTCCGCTTCGGACCAGATCTGAAGTTGGTGGCGCCGGTCGCTGGCGCCCACAACGCCTCCTCGCCCGTCCGACTGCCAGTATCCTTTCCGCCACCGCCAGCCGGGCAGGTCTTCTTCGAGGTCCAGCGCCACCTGTTTGCCCGCGTCGAACTGCTCCATCCAGCGGCACTGCAGCAGGAGGCTCCTGACGTGCCTGGCAGCCGGACCTTTGGGAACCGTTGGGAACACCTTTTCCAGCAGAGTCTTGGCGCTGTCCCACTGGCGCTTTGCCATCAAGGCCTCGCCCGCGGCGACATCGGCCCCCCACGCGCCGCTATGAGCCAAAACCATCTCCTGTGCCTGTGGCAGGGACAGAGATGCCAGTTCCAGCCCCTTCTCGTCCAGGTTTCCGGCGGCCAAGAGCGCGGCCGCATCGTCCCAGTGCTGTGTGCGGATGGCATAGCCCATCAGGGCGGCGCGATTGTAAGAGTGGAATCTCGTGGTGCTCTGGGCGAGATAACGATTGATGATGGTCTTGACGTTTTCATAGACCCCCGGGCGCTGCCAGAATGAGAAATCCAATTGCATATCCGTGCTGATCCGGGGCAGGGTTTCCTGCACCAGGATCAGAGGCACGCACGTATCGTAGCGATTGGTCTTCATGCACCCGACGCCGAAGTTGTACATGGCCTCATGCGTGCCGCCCCAGCGAGGCATGAGATAGAAGTTGTGGTTCAGATAGGGCGGCGCATAATCGAACCTTGCTGCCATTGATCTGGCCACCCAGGTGCGCCCCTCCGGACTGCCGGTGCATACGTTGATCATCTTGGAAGCGGCATACGGAATCTTCGGGTCATCCTGCCATGCCTGGACCAGATGCCGCCGGGCCAGGGCGAGGTGTTCCCGATAGCCCTTCCAACCTTCCTCCGTGACAGTGCTCGCCCATCCCGTGCCGCGGAAGTTCCATGCTACGTTAAAATGATAATATCCGGCGGCCGTGTTCTTGAGCACTTCACTGGCCTGGGGCAGGCTCTGCAGCTTTTCAACCAGGCGTTTCTGGCAGGGCTCGGGGAGCTGGCTGTCACCACTGGTCAGCAGCAGGGCAACGTCGCAGACGAGGAGTTCCTGCTCCGTCGGCCCAAAGAGCTTCTGCTGGACCATCTGCGCGATCGCCTCGATCATCTCGTCAAGATAGTGTTCATTCTTTTTCTTCTGGGCGGCGTTGCGCTGCAAAGACCACATTCGATGCGCCGACCACATCCGCATATAAGCGGCCTCGGGACGTTTGTGCAAACCCACCATCGCTTGCTCCGCCAGGCCAAGGGCCCCAGAGGCGTTACCGGTCAGTTCAAGATTGCGAGCCAGGGTGCTGATGAAGACCGGCTCGCGGCATCCGTCCATGTAGAGCCTGCGCCCTTCGATGACAAGTCGCTCGCGCGACACTGACCGCACATCGTTTTTCCGCTCAAGCCAGGTCTGGTGGAGGTAGCGGCGAAGGCGATCGTCCCATTTGGGATTGCGTTGACCGTTCTTGAGATATTCGCCGTACACGATCCGGTCCGCCACGGCGACTTGCTCATCCGTGCCTTCGGCCATCAGCGGCGCCTGCGGACCCCACAATGACTTGGCCTGAGTCGTCGCAGGCGCCGTCTGGGCGGGACGCGAGGCGGACTTGGCAGGCACGGCCAGCGCGAGCGGTAAAGCCTTGGGCGACTGGATCTCTTGCGGAGGCTCGGGCAGAAGCTTGAAGTCGCCCACCAGAATCGCTCCGGCGGAATAATCGTCGCCGGCAGACAGCAGCAGCGGAACGCTGGCATGCACGCGCCGGCGCTGCCCGATGGCGATCAACTCGCCATCGACGTACCACCGCAGTTCCTTGCCCTTCCACCAGAGTCCCACGCGCATGGGGCGGCCGACTTCGTAGCTTTGCGGGATGTAAGGCCCAGCATTTGCTTGGTTCAGGCCCATCAGGCGATCGAAGTCTTCGTTCCCGATATAGACGCCGCCGACGCCAAAGTAGATTCGCGGGCGCAGGCCGTGAAGCACCGTCAGCGTAAACTCCAGGTAGCATTCCCCCGGCAGCGGATGCTTGAACTGCAGCGTGGAACTGCCCTCGCCGCGAATCTGGCCGTCCTGCGTCATTCGCCATCGCCCGGAAGAGACCTGCCAATGATCCATCCGCCCCAGGTTGCCTTGGGCAAGCTCCATCGCCAATTCGCTGATCTTCTTGTCGATGACGACGAGGTCCTGCTCCGAGCGGCCTTGCCGCGCTTTCTCGTAGAGCTCGAGCACCCGTTGTTTCAGGGCGGCCGCGAGCCATCGCGGCTGCTTCTGCGCATAACTGGCCCATCCTTCGGCCAAGGCCTGGGCCTGCTGGGGCTGCTGCGCCTCCATCGCTCCCAGGTGTCTCAGTGTCGGGTCCGCGGCCTTGGCCAGATTCGGCGCCGCGGCCTTCCAGTCACTATTTGCCAGCGCCTGGTAGAGGCCCAAGGCCTGGGCCTGCTGCGGATCCAGTTCGCCAGACGGCGGCACGATCGAAGAGGGCTTTTTGCGACTGCAGCCACAGCGTTCGCTCCAGCGCGTCGGCCGCCTGATTGGCGATGGAGTTCGCGCCGCGGGCTCGAGCGCCGGACGAGACGGCCTTGATCATCTGCTCAGCCACCTCCCACTGCTCACCCGTGGCGAGTTTGTCCGCAATCGCCAGGGTTTCCTGCGCCATCTCCTCGAACTGCCCCGGCCATAGCGGGCCGGTTATACCCGCCGCAAGTTTTCGCCCGTGAACGACCGGCCAGTCGCCGATATACCTCCAGGCCATCGCCTGCATCGTCTTTGCGAGCGTTTCACTATCTCCGTTCATTGCCGCAAAGTGAGCGCTTCTTTCCAGCAGGATATATTTCTGCGCCGGATAACTGAGCGTTGCTGCCTTCTGAAGCAGCAGAGGGGCTAAGGCGGCGCGCTGGGTCTGCGTCTGCGCCTGCTCAATAGTGTTCAGAACATCGGCCAAGGCTGCTTTGGCCAGATCGCAACTGGCGTCGCTTGGCACCGCCACCAGTTGAGGCCGTCCTTGCGGAACCGTCGACATCTGCTGCGCACGCAGAGGCAGCGCTGCGCAAGAAGCCATCGCCAGAAGGGTAAAAACGCTTCGGTGGATTTGACCATTCATTCCCAGTTCCTTTCAAAATGTCCTGGTCAGAGGATCGCTCAGACCGCAGAGGGATCATGGATTGTCCATGTTTGGAGCGGTTTTCTTCTCTGCGATCTCGGCGGTCTCTGCGGTGAAAACGCTGGTCTGTACGCCGATGCGCTCTACAGCAGCTTTCGCAGGATCGACTGGATCTCGCTCTGGTCGTCTTCGTTGCAGGAGTAGCTGAAGGCGGCTTGGGCTTTGAGGGTGACGGTCACTCGGCCGGTGGGGCCGGCGAAACGCACGCCGGCGCTGGTGACGGACTGCGAATATTCTTCCAGGAACTCCATCCCGTGGACCGAGTCGAGGAACTTGGGCGAGTACGGTCCGGCCATGTACGAGTTGTGGGCGTAGTCTTCCACGCGAAGCGACTTGAGGACGAACCGCTGCGTGTCGGCGACGAGTTTGTTGATCGCCGCGGGGATGTCCAGTTCGATCGGCTCGGTAGCCACGGCGATGCCCAGCGCGCCGGCCATGAACTCCTCGATGTACTTCACAGCCGCCGCCGAACCGGCGTAGACCTCGAGGATGTGGTTCTTGGGCTTGACGGCGAAGGGATAGACGGCAACCTTTTCGACCTCGGTGCTGGTCAGCTCTCGCGTCTCGGTCTGGAGTTTCTGCACGGCCTGGTGGGTGCGGCGGGCGATGGTGGCGAAGACAGCCGTCTCGCTGGAGGAGGTGCTCAGCACGCCGTAGGGCTCGTTCTCGGGCAGGCCGTAATCGTCCAGGGCCTTGAGCAGGTCCTTGACCGGCGGGCAGGAGCGGATCGTCGCGATGTTGAGCTTGTATGATGCCATGGCGTCCTCGCAAGGAAAGGGCAGATGATAGCGGACCGGGCACAGGCTTTCCAGTAGTAGCACGGGCATCTTGCCCGTGAGTAGCACGGGCGTCTCGTTTGTGAGGGGAAAGCATGGGCGAGACGCCCATGCGATGACTGTTAGACATTTTCATTTCGGATATGAATATGTTCGTTTGAAACATGTACAAATCCAGCAAATCCCGTATACTTTACCGCCGAGATGCAGGTCGTAGGCTATTATCGGCCGGAAGAAGGGCCATTTTTCAAGCTCATGGTACGAGCAGAAGGAGAAAGACATGTCGAGAGCAATTGTCGTTTTTGCAGCTGTCGTTGCCTTTTGTTGGATAGCCTGCGGGCCGGCTTCGGCGGCATTCGTTTTGGGCGGGACCACCTTTGACGATGCCTGGCGCGACGATTTCGATGACGGTTCGACTTCCGGATGGGACCGGATCAACCACACCGAATCGGGCGGCACGATGAACATCCAGACCGGTACGGAGAAGCATTCGAATACGAATGATTTCGCCGCCTTGCCGGTGTTGACCGGCGCGACGGAGTGGGCGTATGTCTTCCGCGTCTATGCGCCATCGAGTGGAACCTATGCCACAAACCGGACGGCCCGGCTGCTGCTGGCCAACGACATCCGCCTGCAGTTGTTCAAGGGATACGCCACCGACTGGGAGATGTGGGTCGGCAGCGGCGACTACTCCACCAATGCCAAGACATGGAACTCGAATGACGAAGGCCTGCGGTATGCCTTCAACACCTGGTACGAGATCGGCATCCACAAGCTCGACGGCCTGAACGCGTACAACATCTACGTCAATGGCGTGCTGCAAAACGCGGCCCCGATCACATCCAGCACGTATGACGGCATCGAGACGCCGACCTCGGTTGACATGGGATCGGGCAGCAGCACGGTGGCGTTCCCGGCGAAATATGACTATATCGCTGTCGGGATCGTGCATATCCCCGAGCCGGTGACGGTCAGCCTGATGGGCTTGGGCGCGGCGGGCATGCTGCTCAGGCGACGGCGGCGCCGGTAACATCCGAGACAGGATGACGCTTTCCGCACCGGCGGGCCTTGCGAACAACTGCTAAGCCGCAAGCGGCGAAGGGACACCGCCGGTGGATAAAGCCCGCCATGTCACGCAGGATCTGCCTGAAAGCTGATAGCTGAAAGCTCAAAGCTGCGGTATGCTCTTGCCCCATGCTTGGGATGGCTTATGTTGGTGAGATCGCGGCGCTGGTCACGGCGCTGATGTGGGTGTTGTGTTCGCTGGCGTTTACTGCCGCCGGCAGGCACATCGGGTCGATCAGCGTAAACCTGCTGCGGCTGCTGGTGGCGTTCGTGTTCTTCACGCTGACGGGGCTGATCTTCCGCGGCCATCCGCTGCCGGCGGATGCGACAGGCCATGCCTGGTTCTGGTTGAGCCTCTCGGGCGTGGTGGGATTCTTCCTGGGGGACTTGTGCCTGTTCCGGTCGTTCCTGCTGATCGGTCCGCGCCTGAGTCTGCTGATCTGTTCACTCGTGCCGCCGATCACAGCGGTGCTGGCGTATGTGTGGCTGGGCGAGGAACTGCGCCGCTGGGATTGGATCGGCATGGCTGTCACGCTGGCTGGCGTGGTGTGGGTGGTGCTGGAGCGTCGCGAGGCTGCCCCCGAACCGGCCGCCCCCGCCGGCGACGGCACGATCCCGGACGAGACCGACCCGCCGGGTCGCCAGGGTGTCGAGAGCAGGCGCCTGCTGACCGGCTCGCTGCTGGCGTTGGGCGGAGCGGTCGGGCAGGCCGGCGGCGTCGTGCTGTCCAAGATCGGCATGAAAGGCTACAACCCCTTCGCCTCGGCGCACATCCGACTGATCGCTGCCGTGGCGTGCTTCGCGATCCTGATCACGCTCCTGCGCCGCTGGGGCAATATCGTCGCGGCAGTGCGCCATGCCCGTGCCATGACTCTGCTGACCTTCGGCGCCTTCACCGGCCCATTCCTGGGCGTCGGGCTGCAATTGCTGGCCGTCGAAAACACCAAAGCCGGCGTCGCCACGACCCTGATGGCCGTGGCGCCGGTGCTGATCCTGCCCTTCGTAATCGTCCTCCACCGCGAAAAGATCTCCGCCCGCGCCTGGGCCGGCGCCCTGGTGGCCGTCGCCGGCGTGGCGATCCTCATGCTCGGACGGTGATTGCCCTCTCGTTCGGGGACGGGGACGGGGACGGGGAGTGCGGGATTACGCGGATTAGAAACGGATTAAGAGGATTGGGAGCAGATCGGGGAACCAGAAATGTTACCGGCGGAGCTTGCTCCGCGCGGTTGTTTCCCCGGCGATGAATCAGAGAGACGACTTACCACAGAGGCACAGAGAGCACGGGGAGAAAAGTGGACCTCTTGCCTCAGTGGTCTTTGTGCCTCGGTGGTGCGCAGTTTCTCCGACGCCGGTCAAAGAAGAAACCGCGCCGAGCAAAATCCTGACGTGCCCGCATGACATCTTTTCCCAATCCTCCCAATCCATTCAATCCGCGCAATCCCGCACTCCCGTCCCTGCTTCGTTCTTAATCCTCTTAATCCGTTTCTAGAGCATCTAGCGATCATCTGTAGCGTATCCGCAGCTACGGAAGTAGCCTTGGCACTCCTCCGCGCTCACGGCCCTGAGAGCTTGGCCGATCACACCAATGAGTTCCTCCAACGTACGCCCGGC